>DAOMSB010000080.1:0-12544 GCA_035446145.1 Promineifilum sp. (SeqCode)
ACGGGCTGTACCAGCGGTGATATTCACGATGCATTGGTTATGATTCCCTCTCCTGAACGACGATTTGGTGGACGCCCTGCCCGATGACCAATCAGGTTAGCGGGATATGATAGCACATGATTGGGGTGCAAGCATCCAATACAAAGTGGGGCAATTACGAGGAATATCTTCTGCCGGCGGGAACCGTCAGGCATATGATTCCCGCATCACACAGGACAACCACCCCATGACAACGGGACGCCGCCCGCGCTATTCTGTCGATATCTTGACCTGGGAGGCTAACAATGAACACAGCACAGAAACAGACGGGTTGGGGTTTTGCGGCGCGTTGGGTGGCGATCATAACGGTGACTTTCCTCATCGGGACCGCCTTTGCCTTCGCGTCCATGTGGTCGTTTGGCGGCCCAATATTGGAAAGGCTCGACGCGCGGATCGCCGGGCCTGTCTCCGGCGTGTGGGTCGGCGCGCTGATGGGTCTGGGGTTGGGCGTCGGCCAGGCGATTGCCTTGCGCGGCCGCGGCATCAGCCCGACGCGCTGGGTGGCGAGCAGCACCCTCGGCAGCGCGGCCGGATTCGCCCTGTTCGTCGCCCTGACGGCCCAAGGGGGAACGCAGCGAACACAGCTTGCCCTCCTGGCCGGGGGGATGGCGGGGCTGGGCATCGGTGTCGCCCAGTGGATGCAGTTGCGAGGCCGCCTGAGCAACGCCATCATCTGGGTTCCGGTGACGGTGGTGGCCTTTTTGCCGGTCGCCCTGCTGGCCTACAACGGCAGTGAGGTAAACGCGGGACTGGTCATGCTGGCGATGGGCCTGGCCGTCGCATGTATCACCGGGTTGGGCGCAATGTGGTTGTTCGGCAAAGGAAGCCCGGCGATTGCCGCACAGGTTAGCGTCTTGTTGCTTTTCGGTCTGTCACTCGCGGCGTGCGGATCGTCGTCACAGTCCGACATCCCGCTGCCGCCAACCATCAGCCCGGACGCACACCGCATCTTCCACAACGGCGTCGTGCTGACGATGAACCCCGACCGGCCGTCGGCCGAGGCCATCAGCCTTGCCGGGGACAGGATCGAGGCAGTGGGCAGCGATGCCGACGTGCTGGCGCTGCGCCGCCCGAACTCGGTCGTCGTCGATCTGCAAGGCCGGACGCTCATGCCCGGCTTTGTGGATCCCCATACCCATATCTTCAATGACGCCGAGCAATATCTGGACATGAGCGTGGACGAGGTCCAGCAGGTGGCGCTGGAGAACGGGATTACCACTATCGGCGATATGTACGTCACCGAGGATTTCCTGGGGGAGATGCAAGAGATGGAGCGCGCCGGGCAATTGCAAATCCGCACCAGCCTCTACCTGGTCATGACCGATCCTTGCGGCGAGTCGCAAGGTGACTGGTGGCAGGAATATCCCCCGACGAGAACACCGGGCGAACAACTGCGCATCGGCGGCGTGAAGATATTCACCGACGGCGGGGTATGCAAGAATCCGGGGTTGAGCTACGAGTTGGAGCCGGGCGGAGGATTGGGCGATCTGTTCCAGGCTCAGGAAGAACTCAACGGGCTGGTGGCCGATGCGCAGGCTCGCGGGTTCCAGGTGGTCATGCACGCCTGCGGCGACCGGGCCATTGATCAGGCCCAAAATGCGATTGCGGCGGCGCTGGGCGGGCAACCCAATACTTTCCGCCATCGCATCGATCACAATTGTGTCATTCGGCCGGAACAGCTGGCCCGCTATGGCGAAATCGGTATCGTGCCGGCGGTCTTCGGCCCCTATGCCCTCTGCGAACCCTTCGGCCCGCCCCCGCCGCCGGAGTATCAGGCGTGGGAATGGCCCTGGCGCGCGCTGCTGGACGCCAATCCGGGGTTACCGGTGGCCTGGCACGGCGACGACCCGTGGTTCGGCCGCATCCGCCCGCTGGACGACCTGTACAGTCTGGTGACGCGCAACGAGGTGGGCGAGGACGGCCGTGTTTGCGAGGCCCCCGACTGGCAAAAAGCCCACACCGTCACCGTGGCCGAGGCCCTGCCGATGATGACGATCAATGCCGCCTACGCCCTTTTCCGCGATGAAGAAGTGGGCAGTCTGGAGCCGGGGAAATACGCCGACCTGATCGTGGTGACCGGCAACCCGATGGCGATTGAGCCGGAAGCGATTCGAGAGTTGAACGTCGCGCTGACGATGATTGGCGGCCGGGCTGTCTACTGTGCGGATGATAGCCAAAATCTCTGTCCCACCTCTGAAACACCGACTGAATAATCGACGCCGGTTTCTACATGATATAATCGACATCGACTACGGGAACAACAGTATGGCCCATGCGCAAGAACAGCCGGCGATCACCTCACCCATCCACTCAAGCCGGTGGCGCATATGGCTGGCCCGCGCCGGCTGGCTGCTCATCTTTGCCCTCATCACCGGCATCTTCATCGCCAGCGCACCTTCGGCCCGGTACAACGAATTAAGCGGCTGGCAATTCGGTTACGCCGCACAAGCCATACGGCCGTACATACACGTCTATACGTTCGCAGCCATCGTCGTCGCTTGCCGTCTGGCCGTAGTGGCCATCTTCTACGCCGTCGCACTGCTCATTGCTTTTCGCAAGTGGGGCGACTGGTTTGCCCTGTTCGTCTCGGCCGCGTTGCTGCTTGTCGTCTGGGGTTTTGGCGCTCGCAGCGACACCTCATCCTACGTATTCCCTATATGGCTCAGTGAGGTTGAACCCCTATTGACCGGCCTCCTGAATCTGCTCTTTGTGGCGAGTTGGGTTCTGCTGTTCTACCTTCTGCCAGACGGCCGATTCGTCCCGCGTCGAGCCGGCTGGCTGACGCTCCTCATCATGCCGGGCCTGCTCCTGTCCACTCTCAGCTCTTATTCTGCCATTCCCTATCAATATCGCATCCGGATTGCCGAATTTGCCTGGGGCATCCTTTTTATCGGCATACTTATCACCATCCTCGTCGGGCTTTACTTCCAGCTTTATCGCTATCGCAACGTCGCCACGCCCGCGCAACGCCAGCAAATGAAATGGATTCTCGTCGGCCTGGCCGCCCAGCCCTTGCCGCTGTTGTTCGGCATCACCGGGCTTGGCGGTTCCTGGGAGGCGATGTTGGCGATCTTTGTTCCGCTCTTTGTCGTCACCCTGCTGCCCGTCACCATCGGCCTGGCCGTCCTTCGCCGCCGCCTGTGGGACGTCGATCCGCTCATCAATCGCTCGCTGGTCTATGGCGGGCTGACGCTGCTGGTGTTGGTCATCTATATCGCGCTGGTTGGTCTGGCTTTCGTCCTGTTTGGCGAGAGATCGAATCTGTTGTTGGCCGCGCTTGCGGTCGGCGTGGCCGCGCTGCTGGCCCAACCTATTCGCGCCCGACTGCAACAGGCAGTCAACCGTCTGATGTATGGCGACCGCGACGATCCGATCACGGTCATCAGCGAGCTGGGGCGGCAACTGGAGCATGCCGCCGCGCCGGGCGACTCGCTGGCGACGCTGGTCGAGACCATCGGCCGATCGCTCAAACTACCCTACGTCGCCATCGTCAGACAGGAGAATGACAACCACGATCTCGTCGCCGAGGTCGGAACCTCGCAGCCGGACTTGCTGCGATTGCCGCTGATCTACCAGTCGCAGCAGGTCGGCGAACTGCTGGTGGCGCCGCGCGCGCCGGGCGAATCGTTCACCGCTGCCGAGCGCTACCTGCTGGATAACGTCGCCCGACAGGCCGGCGCGGCCGTCTATTCTGCCCAACTGACCGACCATCTCCAGCGCAGCCGCGAGCAACTGGTGCTGGCCCGCGAGGAAGAGCGCCGCCGATTGCAGCGTGATCTCCACGACGGCCTCGGCCCGCAACTGGCGACGCTGAGCATGCAGCTCGACGTGGCTCGCCGGCTGGCCGCCGAAGGCTCGCCCGAAGCGGCCGAACTTCTGGGCCGGCTTTCGGGCGAGACACAGGCAGCCATCGCCGATATACGCCGCCTGGTGTATGGCCTGCGCCCACCCGCGCTCGATCAGTTAGGATTGGCCGGAGCCTTGCGGGAATACGTGGCCGGGCAGAATCAGGGGACAAGCGGGACGCGCGTCACCGTCGAAGCACCGGACGCTCTGCCGCCACTACCGGCGGCGGTCGAGGTGGCCGCCTATCGCATTGCCCAGGAAGCCGTCGCCAACTGCCTGCGCCACGCCCACGCTACCGAATGCCTAATCAACCTTAACGTGAGGGAAGAGCTGAGCCTGGAAATTAGGGATAACGGCCGCGGTCTGCCGTCGGCGGTCGGCGGTCGGGAATCCGCCTTCGGCGTCGGCCTGGTCTCCATGCGCGAGCGCGCGGCCGAACTGGGCGGCGTGTGCCGCATCGAATCCGCGCCCGGCGGCGGGACGCGGGTCATGGCGATTTTTCCATTGCTACAGGAGCCACAACCATGACCGAGACAATCTCCGTTTTCATCGCCGACGACCACCGCCTGTTCCGTGACGGACTGCGGGCGCTGCTGGCTCCGTTGGCGGACATGGCCGTGGTGGGCGAGGCGGCAAACGGCGAGGAGTCCGTGGCACTGGTCGAGCAGTTGCAGCCCGATGTGGTGCTGATGGATATCCAGATGCCGGCGCTCAACGGCATCGACGCGACACGACGCATCACCGCTGCCAGCCCCCACATGGGAGTGATCATCGTGACGATGTTTGAGGACGACGACTCGGTGTTCGCCGCCATGCGCGCCGGGGCGCGGGGTTACATTCTGAAGGGCGCGGGGCAGGAGGAGGTGACGCGCACGATTCGGGCCGTGGCCCGGGGCGAGGCGCTCTTCGGCCCGGCCATCGCCGCCCGGCTCATGTCCTATTTCTCCGACCCGCGGCCGTCGGCCCCGGCCGAACTGTTCCCCGAACTGACCGTTCGCGAGCGGGAGGTGCTGAACCTCATCGCCGCCGGCCACAACAACGAGGCCATCGCCGCCCGGCTAGTCGTCAGCCGCAAGACTGTGCGCAACCATGTTTCCAATATATTCAGCAAGCTCCAGGTGGTCGGCCGGGCCGAAGCGATCATCCGCGCGCGAGACGCGGGGATGGGGGATGCGAATTCCTAATTCCTAATTTATACTACTCTTCATGACAACCACACCCCGCCGCCGCGTCGTCATCACCGGCCTCGGCACACTCAACCCCCTCGGCAACGACGTTTCCGCCACGTGGGCAGCGGCCAAAGCCGGTCAGTCCGGCATCGGCCCCATCACGCTCTTCGATGCTTCCGACTACCCGACGCGCATCGCCGGCGAGGTGAAGGCGTTCGACCCGGTGGCCTGCTTCGGCCGCAAGGATGCCCGCCGCATGGCTCGTCTGACCCAGCTGGTCATGGCCGCCACTGAAGAAGCGCTGGCCGACGCCCAACTGAGGGATACCCCCGCCAGTCGCGCGCGGGCCGGGGTCATCATCGGCAGCGGCATGGGCGCGCTCGATCCCATCCAGGACGCGGCCGACACCCTGCGCGAGCGCGGCCCCAACCGAATCAGCCCTTTCTTCGTGCCCATGATGCTGGCCGACACCCCCTCGGCCCAAATCTCCATCACCCACGGGCTGACCGGCCCTAACCTGGCCGTCTACTCCGCCTGCGCCAGCGGCAACAACGCCCTGGGCGAGGCGGCGGCCGCCATTCGCCGCGGCGCGGCCGACCTCATGCTGACCGGCGGCACCGAAGCGTGCATCCTGCCCCTGGCGCTGGCCGGCTTCGGCGTCATGGGCGCCATCAGCACCCGCAACGACGCGCCGCAACAAGCCTCGCGGCCGTTCGACGCCGACCGCGACGGCTTCGTCGTCAGCGAGGGCGCGGCCGTGCTGGTGCTGGAAGAGCGCGACCACGCCCTCGCCCGCGGCGCGACTATCTACGGCGAACTCCTCGGCTATGGCAGCAGCGCCGACGCCTGGCACATCACCATGCCCGACGAAGTGGGCGCGGGCGCGGCCGCCTCGATGCGCGCCGCCCTGCTCGACGCCGAACTGACCCCCGACGACGTGGACTACATCAACGCCCACGGCACATCCACCCCGCTCAACGACCGGGCCGAGACGGCGGCCATCAAAAGCCTGTTCGGCCAACGCGCCGCGACGCTCCCCATCAGCTCCACCAAGTCGATGACCGGCCATCTGCTGGGCGCGGGCGGCGCGCTCGAAGCCGTCCTCTGCCTGATGGCGCTGCGCGACGGCGTGATTCCCCCGACCATCAACTACACCCGGCCCGACCCGGCCTGCGATCTCGACTATGTGCCCAACACCGCGCGCGCGGCTGATCTGCGCGTGGTCATGTCCAACGCCTTTGGGCTTGGCGGGCATAACGCGACGCTGATTCTGGGTCGGGTGGTTTCGTAACTGTAGGGCAAGCCGGCGGCTTGCTCTACAGATCGAAAATGCAAGCCGGCGGCTTGCTCTACAGATCGTGCCTTAACACCCAACCCGATGTACAATCAATTCATTCATTCTGAGGGAGAGTTCACATGCGTTTAGGAAAAGATTTAATCAACAAACCCATCTACTCGATTGATGAGGGCAAGCTGCTGGGCAAGGTGCAGGACATCTACCTCGACAGCACCCTTGAGGTCGTGCAGGGCCTCTACACCGGCTCGCAAGGGCTGGTGCGGCGCAAGGCGGAGTTTATCCGTTCGGGCGACGTGGTGGTGTTCGGTGCCGATGCCGTCCTGGTGCGCGGCAATGACGTGGTCACCGACGACAGCGCGACGCCCGCCGCCAAGGAGTGGATTCGCCGCGAGAAGCTGGTCGGCCGCGAAGCCGATACCCCCGGCGGCACGCGCCTGGCGGTGATCGGCGACGTCATCGTCGACCCCAGCGGCCGCATCACCGGCTTTGCTCTTTCCCGCACCTACGTCGAAGGGCCGCTGGCCGAGAAGCGCGTCATCAGCCGCAGCGTGGTCATCGACACCGGCCAGGAAGACGGCCGCATGACGGTCGATCTGTCCAAGCTGGAAGAATCATTGTTGAACGCCGAAGCCGTCCCCCTGGCGGTGGAGAGCATCGGCGATATCCCCGCCTCTAAAGTCGATCCGTCTACCCTGTTCGTCGATCCCTCGGCGACCGAGTAGCCACGAACCCTCATCTGTCAATCGCGCGGTCTATCGGTTGATGCCGTAGTCCGGCGACAATCATACGGGCGGGATAACCGGCGAATGGCCTTGTCTGTTCATCAGCACCTGGTTCGCTGGTTGTCTCGCCCTCTTCATTTGTAGTTAAGCGCTTCAGCGTTGTTCTTTGCTCGTAGCAGCAAAGGGGTGAGACAAGGCGGCAACGACGGGATTCTGCAAAGATAAGGCCGTTCGGCCGCCCTGTCCCACCCGTACAGCCATCCCCCGCTATTCTTCTCCAAACTCGTCAGGATGCGGTTCCCGGCCTGTTTCGATGGCGGCGTCCATCGCATGAGCGATTCGCATAAAATCCTGCTCGCCAATCTCAAACAGCCCGCGCCGGAACGGAAACCCCCAATGACGCTTATCCTTGACGAATTCAAGCGAATCAATAAGCGGCTGAACCGGAACATGGCGGCAGGGGAGATACTCAACTCGTCGCCGCCACGGGTGGAAGGTCGGCGCCATTTCGACCTGATAGGGCTTCTCGTCGATGACACGGGCGATGGCGGTGAAATGTTGCAGAGGCTCGCCACCGTTGTAATCGGTTCGCGGGGAATAGAAGGTGATGTAGTCGCCTTTTGACACCCGGTTCAGGTTCGTGACCCGGCCGTGGTTGGCCTGCGTGATGCCGTCTTCGATGCCGCGCTTCACATGGCTGTAGGAGACGGTATTGATCCAGAATTTCATGGCTGCGTGTTGACCTTACCGGTACGCATTATCCAGACGGCCGACGATGAGGAAGCGCGCTCTTCGCGGATGCCACTAATAATGCACATCCACCAACGTCCCCACCGGCGCCCATTCGAACAGCCAACCCGCGTCGGGCGTGCTCACGTTGACGCAGCCGTGGCTCATCGGCGTCCCAAAACTGTTGTGCCAGTACGTGCCGTGGATGGCGTAATCTTCAAAGAAATACATGACATAGGGCACATCGGGCAGGTAATAATCATAGCCCAACAGATAGCCGTTCATCGTCTGGCTCTCGTATTTCATGTAGGTGCGATATTGCCCGGTGACCGTCGGCCATTGGGGCAGGCCGCTGGAGACCAGCGTCTCGAACACCGGCGTATCTCCCTCATAGGCGACCAGCGTCTGCGTGCTCAGATTGACGGCGATCCAGCGCTCGCCATCGCCCACCCCGACCGGCCGGGGCGATAACTGCCCCACCGACAGCGGCACCGGCTCCGGCGTGGGGCTGGGTTCGGGCGTCGGGCTGGGGGTCATCGTCGGCGCCAGCGTCGGCGTCGGCTCCGTGGTCGGCGTCCAGGTAGGCAACGGGCCGCCGCCTGATTCGCCGCTTGGCCCACTACCCGGCGCCACGTCCTTCGTCGGGAACAGCGGCGGGCCGGTCGGCGACGGAGCGACCGCTTCTATCGGCTCTCCGGCCGGCGCTTCGACCACGACGACCTCGGTCGGGACAACGGCCGCGGTCGGCCCGACGTTGGGTGGCGTGACCGCTTTGGTTGGTACAACCGCTACACCGGTCAGCAGCGACACCCGCCCCACCACATCGGCCAAAACGGTGCGGCCGTCGGGATGGATCATCGCCGCCACCAGCGCCAGAAGCAGCACCAGCGCGGCCAGCGCCATCCCCCGACGCATCAAGCGACCGGGCGTGGCCGGTGGCCGCCGGCGACGTTCGGGCGGCGCGACGGGCGCGGGCGTGGTCGCCGCGGCCGCGCGATAGCCGCCCGGCGCGGGCCGAGCCATGGGGGCTGCCCCGGCTTTCTCGTCCAGCCGTCGCGCCTGGGCCAAGTACGTCCGGCGCTCGCGGGGGGTCTCGGCTACCCCGGCCAGCAACAGCCACGGCCGCGGGTCATCCGGCGCGCGTCGGGCCGCCTCGCGCAAGATCGGCCGCGCCTTGTCTTCGCGTTCGGCTTCGATGGCCTGTCGGGCCTCGCCGATGAGTCTGTCAATGGAAGGTGATGGGTTTGTCATGCGTCACAAGCCTGGCGGTGCCTGTTAGCGCCGTGGTAATTAGCCCCCCTCCGGCGGGAGAGCGGCCGGCGGCGCGTTGGATATGCCGCCCCTAATCTGATCGAGATAACACCACAGGCCGTCGGTGATTCCGCCGGCCACGCGATCGGGTTGCTGCGTCAGCAGCGCCCGGTCGAGGTTCATGAATCCGACCTCGATGATGATGGCCGGGACGCCGGCGGCGATCCGGCGAAATGCCTGGTAATCGGTCATGTCGCGCGTGATGGTATTGGCGTGGAAGCTTAGCTGGGTCGCCTGGCGATAGGCGTCTTCGGCGCAAATCGACAGCGCCGAGGAGTCGGTGAAGCCGGAGCCTGCGATCTTGAAGCCGGTGGCCTGGTCGTTGATGTAGTCGCACGAATCGGCGTGGATCGACACCAGCGCCGTGCCCACATAGCCGTCGAGACGGGGGTCGAACTCGCTCAGCAGATCGGCGGCGATGCCGCGCGTCTGCAGGGCCGACACCACGCGCACGGCGATGTTCTCCACCACTTCGGCCTCGGTCAGCCCATCGGCACAGACCGCGCCGGAGTCATTGCCCTTGTGGCCGGAGATGATGCCCACCCGAACAGGGCCGGGGCTTTGCGCCACCCGCCCGACGACCGGCTTGGCGGGCACGAGCTTGACGAAGCGGGCCGACAGCGTCTCGGCCGAACTGCCCGCCGCGACGACCTCAGCCACGCCGCTGACCGGACTGAAATAGAGATAAGCGCCCAGCATGGCCGCCGACGACAGCGCCAGGAAGATCAGCAGCGCCAGATTGCGGCGCAAAAACCGCAACACCGGCCGATCGATTGGGTCTTCATCATCGTAAGCCGCGCGCATTATGTCGATATTGTAACCGATTCGACCTCGAAATACGAGACCCGGCCATGGACATAGATCCGGCGGCTGTGGCGCAAGTTGGCAGCTTGCGGTCGGGACGAAGGGGCAAGTTGCCAACTTGCCCTACAGGCATCTACTCGTCCCCGTTGTCGCCGCCCGAAGGCGCGGCCGGGATGAAAGTTTGGAAGACGAGCGGCGCATAGACCAACGTACTGTCGCTCAGCGCGTCTCCCTTGCGGCCGCCCAGGGCGTAGATGCGCGTCTCGACGTGGGTCACGCCCGGCTCCGTCCACGTCACCGCATCCGGCGGCATGTTGAGGATCGTCCAGGCGCGGCTGTTGGGGTCATAGACCTCGCCATAGATCGGCTCGCCGGGGTCGGCCGTCGGGGCCCCGCCGATGAGATAGAGCTTGTTCAGCAGCACGGTCGCCCCCGCACCGGCGCGCGGCTGCAGCATGGTCGGGCACTCGCTCCAGGCGTCGGCCGCCGGATCATAGACGGAGCAGGCGTCGCTGATGCCCGCGTCGTCCACCCCGCCCACCACGTAGAGCCGGCCCAGCAGCGCCCCGCCGGCGGCTTCGGCGCGCGGCTCCGGCAGCGGCGCAATCGGCCGCCAGCTATCGGCGGCGGGGTCGTAGACAAAGGCGGTGTCCAGCGGGCCGTTCTCGTCGCGGCCGCCGAACACATAGAGGAAGCCGCCATCGGCCAGGACGACCGCCCCGGCCACCGGTCGCGGCAATGCCGCCGCTCGTCGCCAGGCGTTCTGCGTCGGGCTATAGGCCTCAACGAGGCTCGTCAGCTTGCCGTCGGCCAGCAAGCCGCCCGGCACATAGATTTCCCCGAACAGCTCGGCGGCCGATACATCCCCCACGGCGGTGGGCTTGTCGGCCGCGCGTCGCCAGGTGCGGTCCAGCGTGTTGAACACCCGCGTGTCGTCGGTGATGCCCGCTTCAGTCTCGCCACCGATAACGTAGACCTCCAGCCCCACGGCGGCCGCGGCCCGGCCCGCGCGCGGTTCCGGCAGCGGGCGGCTGCTCAGCCAGCGCGTCTCGCCCAGCTCCTGCTCGACGAACGGTTCGCTCGCCGCCGGCGGCAACCCATCGCCGCGCCACTGAATGTAGGCGAACAGGGCCGCAGTCAGCAGCAGCAGAGCCAACAGCGCCAGGCTCAGATTGCGCCAGCGATGGGAGACGACCGGGGCAGCGGGGGTCGGTTCGGCTTCTTCGGCGGGGGCCTGGCCATTGGTTCCGGCCTCGGTCGGGGCGGGCCAATCGTCCGCTTCTTCGGCGACCGCGTCGGGCGATTGGCCGACGACGACCGGTGAGCCGTCGCCCCCGCCCACGTTGAGCACCCCCTGCTGGATGGCGACCGTCATCGCCTCGGTGCGCGTGGACACGTCCAGCTTGATGAAGATGTTGCGTAAATGGGTCTTCACCGTGAGCGGGCTGATCGACAGCCCGTCAGCGATGGCCTTGTTGGATTCCCCCGCCGCCAGACGTTGCAGCACGTCCAGCTCGCGGTCGCTCAGGGATTCGCCCCGTTCCGCCATGGGCCTAGCCTCCCGGCTCCACCGGCGCGGTGTCGGTGATGGGCAGCGTGCCGGTCAGGGGGATGGTGCCGGTGATGGGCGTGGCCGCGGCGCAGCCCTCGCGGGCCTGGGCGATCTTGCCCTCCAGCAGCTCGCTCGGCCGCCGGTTCCAGGCTTCCTGATAGACCGAAATGGCAGGGCACCAGTCCATCAGATAGGCGAGTTGATCGCCATAACCGGCCAGCGCCGCGTCCAGGCGGCTGCACGAGTCCTTGAAGAAGGGGGCGGCGGCGCACAGATCGCGCCAATAGCCGGCGGCGATATCCCAATTGACGCCGGAATAGGCTATCCCCTGGAAGTAGAGGTCAGCCCAGACGCGATAGTCCAGCGCCTCTTGCGGCAGGTTGCCCAGCCGCTCGGCCTGCGAGAAATAGTTCAGGCCCAACTCGATCTTGTCGCTGTTCACATGTTTCAGCCCCAACGCCACATAGGTGTCATAGAGCAGCCGGTCGGTCTCGGCGCGTTCGTAATCGGGGAACTGCCGGCGAAAGGCGAGCAGGGTGGGCAAGGCTTCGTCCCATCGTTCATCGGCCACCAGGCGGCGAATCGTGCGCAGTTCGGGCAGGGCGTCCTCATCGGAGATGGTCTCTATGGTCTCAGGCTCGGGTTCGGCGGCGGCCGGCTCCTCGGTCGGCAGGGGGGCAGGCACAGCCGCGGCGGCGGCAATCTGGTCGCGCAGGGCGAGGGCTTCGGCGTTGGCGGGGTCCTGGGCCAGCACCCACTCCAGGCGGGTCAGGGCCAGGTTGTCGGACCCCTCGGCCACGTCGTCGCGGGCCAGCAAAATCTGGTGGCTAATCTGTTCGCTGCGCGAGGTAGTCTCCCGCTCGGCCCGCAACGCTCGGCCGCTCTCGAACGCGAAGTAGGCCACCAGCAAATAGGTGGCCACGACGATGGAGAAAATAATCAGCGCCAGGCCAAACAGCCGGACGCCCGGACGCGGCCGGCGCGCTTCGCCCGGCTGCCCGGTGGTCATGGTCTCGTTGTTCTCATCGACCGGGTTCGTCGATTTACTCATAGGCTATCATTCACTCGCCCTGGG
>DAOMSB010000081.1:0-12303 GCA_035446145.1 Promineifilum sp. (SeqCode)
ATGCGGCCGCTGATCTTCACCAGTTCTACTCGCTTCAGATCTTCAACAAGGATATTAACAATTGATTCAGCCATGTTCACCTGCCTCCTGTGCATTGTGGGTCCATGTATAGCAAGCGAATTATAACATAGGATAGATGGAATGCGTCAACACCACATGACCGTGTTATCATATATTTGAACCATGTCTTATGCTGCTGCTAAACTGACCGAGACGCTCCGCGAACGGGCCGCCGCCCTGGGATTCAACCGGGTTGGCGTTATCCCTGCCGGTCCGGCCCGGCGGCTTGATGCCTATCTGCGCCGCATCGCCGACGGCATGCACGGCGAGATGGGGTATATGGCTCGCCCGGATCGCGTTGAGCGCCGCCGCGATCCCGGCATTATCCTGCCCGGCGTGCGCTCCTTTGTCGTCGTGGGGCTGGATTATTACACGGCCCAATTGCCGCCGGCGTTGGCCGCCGATCCGTCGCGCGGCCGCATCTCCAACTATGCCTGGGGGGTCGATTACCACGACGTGATGACCCCGCGCCTGGAAGCATTGGCCGGTTGGCTGCGTGCGCAACCTGGCGCGGGCGAGGTCGCCAGCCGCGTCTACGTCGACACCGGGGCCATTCTGGAGCGCGACCACGGCGAGACGGCCGGGCTGGGGTTCACCGGCAAAAACACGCTGCTCATTGACCCGCGCCATGGCTCGTGGTTCTTCCTGGGGGTGTTGCTGACTACGCAGCCGCTGGATTATGATCCGCCGTCGGAGGCGCAACCGGAAGCGCCGTCCTGCGGGTCATGCACCCGCTGCCTCACCGCTTGCCCCACGTCGGCCTTCCCGAAGCCTTATGTACTCGATGCGCGGCGCTGCATCTCCTATCTGACGATCGAACTGAAGAACTGGATTCCGATTGAGTTACGGCCGCTAATGGGTAACTGGGTCTATGGTTGTGACGTGTGCCAGGAGGTGTGCCCGTTCAATCGCTTTGCCCGGCCGGTGGGTGAGGAGGTATTCCGGGCCGCGGGCTGGAATACTGCTGCCCCGCCGCTGCTCGATCTGTTGGCGCTGGACGACGATTCGTTCGCGCGGCGGTTTGCCAACAGCCCGATCAAGCGTATCAAGCGCGCCCGGCTGGTGCGCAACGCGTGTGTGGCGGCGGGCAACTGGGGCAGCCGGGAAGCGGTCGCGCCGCTCGTGAGGCTGTTGGGTGACGCCGGCCCGCTGGTGCGCGGCCATGCCGCATGGGCTTTGGGGCGCATTGGTGGCGAGGCGGCACATGCGGCATTGGCGGCGGCGCATGCGACCGAAACGGATGAAGATGTTCGCCGCGAGCTTGCCGCCGCGGGCTAGACGCGAGAATCTTGTCTACTTGCCCCAGACATTCACCTTGACGGGATGGAGCGTGACGACCAGGCGACTCTCGCCCGGCCCGTCGATAGCCCTGAAATCAGTTCCGCTATATTTGGCGGTGAGCTTGGGGGCAAAGGCGTAATCCGGGTCCGGTGTGAACTCCACGCGGCCGCGAATCTCCACCGTCCTGTAAGGGCCGGCCGGGTCAACGATGAAGAATGACGCTTCGGGATGCTTCTGCAGGTTCTTCACCTTCTGGCGGGTGTTATTGAGATAGAACTTGATCAGGCCGTCGTCATCGACGATGAACCAGAGCGCCGTGATTTGCGGGAAGCCGTCCGCGCCAATTGTGCCCAGTATGCCTACGTCGGCCTTGAGCAGGTCCTGGTGAGATTCAGGGATTGTTTTCATCGATATCTCCTTAAACTGTGTTATCTCTTTTCCGCTGCTTCGCGCAGAGCGCGAATATTGCGCAGCGGCGTAGTGGTCATGATGACACAGCCTGTGCCGAGGAGCAAGCGCCGGTCGCCCGTTTGGGCGCGCGCATCGCTCACTTCGGCCAGCGTGCCTTCCGGCACTTCCTGATGGATCGTCCATTGCGAGACGCCACCGCTGGCCGCCGCGGCCGTGCCGGACAACCCTTCGGCCAGGCTGATGCCGGTGTCGCGGTCGTGCCAGTTGAGAAAGGCCATTGGGTAGTCGGCCACCATGTCGAACATCACCGACTTGCCGTGCAGGTGAACGATATTGCACCACAGATCGACCGCACCTTCCAGCACCCGCAGATCATAGGGGTGGCCGAATACGGCAAATTCGTCCCGGCTGAGCAATGGGTAGGCGGCGTGCTGGACGGCATAGTAGATGCCGTCGATGCCTACGGCTCGCGCGGCGTTGATAAAGCGCAGGATGCTCTCGGTGATCACTTCCAGCCCGTGGCGAAGAGTGTCGGGGTCGCGGCGCAGATGGCTGAGCAGGGTCTCGTTTCCCGCCAAATGCTTGGCCATCGACAAGGGCGAGAAGACGGTGGCGATGAACGGCGTTGTGCCGCGCAGCCCCTCCCCGACCAGGCGCAATGCCTCGATCTGTTCGGCCAGCATCCCGCGCGACGGATCGAGAGGGCGCAGGGCCTCCCAATCGGCCGGGGACTGCACCGGCAGGTAGGTGGTCTTGCGCGTGCCCTCGATGTGGCCTTCCCATTGGTCGCGCACGCCCCAATCGACGACGGAATAGCTGCTGGCGGGGCCGACCTTCACCAGGTCCCAGTCGTAATCGGCTTGCCACTTCAGATGGGCGGCGGCGAGGGCCCCGGCGTTTTGGTCATCACCCGGCCAATGCCGCCAGAGAGCCACCGGCAGTCGATCAACCGGTTCCCCGGCGATGGCTGCTTCAAGTCGTTGGCGTTTGTTCATTACTTTTCTCCCGTTCCCCGTTGCTTGCGGCCGTTTTCCGATAGCTATTCGACCGCGATCGGGCCTAAAATCAGCCTGTCGCCGATCAGGTTTCCTTCTGTATCGGCCATATGCAGGCGTCGCTTGCTGACCATTTCGTAGAGGCCGACCTCGATGTAGTAGGTGCCGGGGGGCAGGTCGGCGGGCAATTGCAGGCGGTAGGGGTCCAGATAGCGCTGGCCCGGCAGCCATTTGGGTATCCACAGGTGGGTCGGCGCAGAGCCGCCCAGCGGCGTGTAGTCGAGCGTCACCAGCGGCCGATTGTCGGCGTCGATGAGATGGACGAAGACGGTGTAGCCTTCTTCCGCCCGTGCCAGCGATTGCCATTGCAGCAGGAGTTGGATCGTGTCGTCGGGCTGCGCCGGCAGCGGCTCGACCCATACGGCCGCGCGTCGCTCGCGGCCGAGGCGTGCCGTGGCCGACACCAGCCCGACGCGCTGCCGAAAGTTGGCCAACAGGCGGCTATAATCCGGGGGATGGTCTTGCGCGGTCACGGCCAGCTCGCCAAGTGAATAGCGTTCCGGCAGTTCTACGTCGGCGCTCAGGTTCTTGAGGCTGACGGTGACGGGATAGGCTCCGCCCGGCAGGTCGTGGGGCAGGGCGAAGTCGAACCGTTCTACGATAATTTCGCCCGGCTGCCATTGGGGTGTAGTCAGGTGACTGTCGGTCGTGAAGGGGAACGACAGGTCGCCCACGTGGACGACGGGCACAAAGTAGTCGGCCGTCCCCGCGGGCGCGCGCAGGGCCAGGGTTAACGGCACGTAACCACCGGCCGCCACCGCGCGTTGCGGCAGATCATAAGCAACGATCTCGACCGGGTGCCCCGGTTCGTTTGTCAGAGGTGTCAGCTCGTTGGGGATGCTCGTGTCTCCCGGCTCCACGACCTGATAGAACACCCCGTCCGGCCGCAGGCGAAAACCGGCGTCGACGATCTCGCGGCGATAGTTGCTGAGGTAAACCGGGCCGCCGGGCAGCGTGGCGAAGACGCTCTCCAGCCATGGCTGCGCGGTCGAGACGAGAACCGGCGTCACGTCGGCCTCGTCCGGCTGCCGTCCCTCGACGAACTGCGCATACCAGATGGGAGTCATGTGTTCCCAGTCGTTGAGCAGCGTCGCTCCTTCGCCGGTGCCGGCAAAGCGCCCGAAAACCGCATTTACATAATCATACGCCTCGGTGTAGCGGCTCAACGAGATGCGCGGGGCGTTGCGGGTCAGTTGCAATACCGGCCCCAGCAGAAAGAGGGCGACGGCCAGCAGGACGGGGGCCGCGTTGGGCAGTCGCAGCCGGGCGAGCGTCATGACCAGCAGGCCATAGAGGCCGACGCCCGCCAGCATGCCGACGATGAGCATGAGGCCGAGGATGTAGGCCATAATGTCCTGAGCGCGCAGGCTCATCACAAAGGCGTAATTGCTGAGAAAGACCAGCCCGTAGAGCACCGCCAGCTTCCACGGCGGGAACGGGCCGCCGCTCGGCCGCCACTTCCGGTCGACCAGCAGCCAGATCGGCCCCAGGGCGGCCAAAAAGATCACCGGCAGCGCGTATTGCAGCCGCATGATCGACCAGAACACCACGCCGCGAGTGGGAATATCAGCCGCGCCGAAGAAAGGCAGGCTCTCGCTGAGGCCGCGAGCCAGCACGTGGTCGAGGAAGCCGTTAAGGGTGTTCATCGTTGACGGGCCGAAGGCGGGTTCCATGGGGCTGCGCAGCGGGAAGTAGAGCCAGACGGCCAGACCCAGCAGGGCAACCCCGATTGCTCCCAGCAGGGTGCGCCATTCGCGCAGGATGACCGGCCGGGCGATGAGGATGAAGAGGGCGTAGGCCGGAAGAGAGATGACGGTCAGGGGGTGATGGGTTATGCCCAGACCCGCCGACAACGCGAAGGCAAAGAGCCAACGGGGGTTGTTTGTTCCGCCTGCTGCCCAGCGCGTCAGCAGGAACAAATTGGCCGAGAGGAACGCGGCCGTGACGATGTGGGGGTTGGCGTGGATGCCGTGTTGCCAGTAGTTGACGCCGAAGGCGACGGACAAGGCGGCGAACACGGCCGATGCCGTCGCCCAGACCGGCGACATGTTCCGCGCGAGGCCGGTGAACAGGATGCGGGCCACCGCCCGCACTGTGCCGAAGGCGAAGAGCGCCCCGGCTGTGGCCGCCATCGCGGCCAGCAGGTGCATCCGCCACGGTATTTCACCGAAGGGAATGAGCGTCTGGAACAGCTTGCCCAGCAAGGTGAAGAAGGCGTAGCCCGGCGGGTGGGCAATGCCCAGTATGTTGGCGACGAAGGTGTATTCCGTCGGGTCCCCATAGACGGCGGTTTTCGCCAGGGTCAGCACATAGGCGAGAGGGATCGCCAGCAAGGAAAGAAGAAGAGCGACGCGCGCCGCTGCCGGAGATTTGATCATAAACTATTGGGTTTTTGTCACCACAAGCGGCGTGAAGGAATGATAGGGAAAGTTCCCTGGCGTGAGCGGAGCGCCCAGCCGCAGGCGGCCGTAACCGTATTGGGCGTCGGGGCCGAAGAGGCCCTGGTCAATCGCCGTCGTTTGCAGGTAGTCCTGAACTTCGCCCGGCACGGCCGTCGGGTAGGTGCTGAGAACCAGTGCCGCCGCGCCGGCAACATGGGGCGTCGCCGCCGAGGTGCCGTTGAAGCCGCGGGTGCCGTAGCTGGCCGTGGATACGTTGGCGAAAGCGGCCAGATCGGGCTTGCGGAAGCCGCCGGTCGGCGCGCCACCGGGGCCGTTGGTCGGCCCTTCGGAGCTATAGGACTCGCGGACGAACGGCGTTTTCGCGTCGACGGCGGCCACAGTCAGCACAGCGGCCACGTCGGCCAGATTGCCCAGACTCATGGCCGGGATCTGCCGATCGAGGTTGCGGTTAGGCGTCAGCAGGTGGAGATGGATGTTGCGGTTCACGCTGACTTTCTGGATGGCGACACCATAAACCGCAGCCGGGCCGCTGGTGAGGTAGGAGATGCGTTCGGTCGGCCGCTGGCCTGAAAGCCCGCTTTGGGTGTTATTGCCGGTAGCGACGATGTCGAATGATGTGCCGTTATGACGTAACAGGACGAGGCGCAGATCCTGATTGACGGCCGTCCAGTCGTTCCAGCGGATGGACGGGGTAAGCGCTATCCCGGCGGGAATCGAATAAGCCGTTCCATTGCCGGGGCCGAACACGTTGACTTCCACGCCGGGTGCGTATTCATGGAATCCGTCGCTGTCGGCGTCGGTGAAAGCCCCGCTCCAGTGAGTTTGCCGATAGTTCCCCGCGGCCGTCGTCCACAGGATGCCGGCCGCGCGGGCCTTCTGGGCCATCGTCGCGAAGCGGCCCGTCCCGTCGCCGGGGGTGACGTTGATGAACGTCAGCGAGGTCGAGATGATATCGACGCCCTGGCTGATGGCATAGTCGACCGCCTCATTGAGATCGACATCGGTGTTGATCTTGAGCAGATAGAGGCGCGCCTCGGGTGCCATGTCATGGACGATCTCCGCGCAGGCTGTCCCGTGACGCGTGGAGCCGTCCACCTCGGCCTGGGTCTGCCCATCAACAAAATTCCGGACCGTGACGCTTGCAGGCAGATCGCTGCCCAATCGAGCCGGGTAGCCCTCGAAGCCTCCATCGATAATGGCGATCCTCACTCCCTGGCCACGCCAGCCGGCGGCCTGCCAGGTGTCGGCCCCGGACGCGGCCACGCCTTCGGTCAGTGCGGCGATAGCATCCGTCTCGGCCGGCACCATCGTGTTGGGGGCCTGGATGTATTCAATGGTCGATTCAGCGGCCAGCGCCGGCAATGCCTCCGGCGGCAGCCACGCCTGGAGCAGGCCGTCGAATGCGCCGGTGACCTTGCCGCCCGCCTGACTGACCAGAAGTCGTGCGGCTGCCTCGTTTTCCGGCAAGACGACAATCTGTACCTGTGCTCGACCCGCGATCATGGTTATTCCGGGCAGATCGGTCGTGTGTCCGTCTCTTGATGTCACCAGCCCGGCCAGCGCGCTGTCCAGCTTGGGGTCGGTGGCGGCACGATCGGCGGCGCCGGTCGACAGGTCCAAGTCCAGTCCTGATGGTATCGGAGCCTCAGTCCACGACCCCTCTTCCAGCGCGGTCGCGGCCGCCCGGTTAGCGAGGAGCAGCCCGATCAGCAGAGAGATGAGCAGCGTGACGACGAGATATTTCCTGATCATGCGTTTGAGTATTATCCAAAATTTAAGGCCTGGGCGGTAGCCTTAACCGCGCGCTCACTTGGCGAGAAGCCGATCGTAGACGGCGGCCGTCTCGGTCGCGGCGCGTTCCCAGCTGAAGCGGGCCGCCTGCTCCAGCCCCAGGGCTTGCCGCCGGCGGTATTCGTCCCGGTCGATCAGCAGGCGGCCGATGACTGCGGCCATCTCCTCGACATCGGTCGGATTAAAATAGGCTGCCGCTTCGCCGCCGACCTCGGGGTGGCTGCTGCTGTTGCTGGCGGCGACGACCTGAGCGCAGGCCATATGCTCCAGAATGGGCAGGCCGAACCCCTCATAGAGACTGGGTTGCACGGCCAGCGCCGCCGCGCCGATCACCGCCGGCAAATCTTCGTCGGGGACCCAGCCTAGCGGCCGTACTATGTCCTGCAAGCCCTCGGCCTCGATTCGCGCGAAGAACTCGTCGAACAGCCAGCCCCGGCTCCCGGCCAGGAGGAGGTGCAGATCAGGATTTGAGTTGCGGAGGATATGGAAGGCGTCGAGCAGGCGCATGAGGTTCTTGCGCGGCTCGATGGTGCTCAAGTGCAGGAGGAACCGCTCGGGCAAGGCGTAAGTCTGGCGGACGTAATCAATCCTGGCCGGGGTCGGAGGTCTGAAATGGGATGCGGCGGCCTCATACACAACCGTCACTTTAGCCGGATCGACGCCGTAGAACTTGACGAGATCGCGTTTGGTTGCCTCCGACACGGCGATGATCGCCGACGCTCGCTCGACGTAGAGCGGCATGGCGCGATTGAGATACCAGTAGTTGAGCCGCTTGTGGTAGTCGGGAAAGAGCTTGTAGATTAGATCGTGGACCGTCAGCACCGTGGGTATGTTGCGCAAGGGCAGCAGCAGATGCTCGGTGCTGTGGAACAACTCGGCGTCGGGCACCAGGCGATTGAACGGCACGCGGCCATATTGCCCCATGAGAATGGCCATTCGCCACGGTTTGTAGCCCCAACGCACCTCGCGCCGCGGGGCGTTGGCCGGTAGCGATTCGGGGAAATGACCGGCTCCGCCCCGGTTATAGAACAGGGCGTAGCGCCCCGGATCACGCGCCAGCAAAGCTCCCGCCAGCCGCTCGCTATAGCGGCCGAGACCGGCTTTACTATGGACGGCGGCCGAGATGTCGACGTAGATCATCGGTAGCGCAGGGGCGTTCTGCCGGAACGCCTCTACAGAGCAGCCAGCACCCGCCGGGTCAACACGGCGGCCATTTCGGCGCGGTAGGCGGCATCGCCGCGAAAATCGCCGGGATGGTCGACAGACTTCGCGGCGGCCTGTGCGGCGGTGGCGATAGCGTCCTCATTCAGACCGCCGCCCAGGGCGACTTCGGCCGTGACCAAATGGATGGGGTGCGGGCCAATGCCGGTGGCCGCCAGCCGGATTGCGCCGCTCTCCGGCCGCCAGCCGGTGACGGAGACGATGGGGTAGTCGGCCGGCGTGCGGGCCACGCGCTCGGACGCGCTCTTGCCCGCGGGCCAGAAGATCATGATGTCGGTGATGAGGCCCGGCAACCGCTCCTCGTCACGCAGATAGGTGGCCAGCGATACCGTTTCCGGCGCGGGGAGGCGCAGACTGACGGTGGCATCGAGGACGAGCAGGGCGGCCAGCAATTCGCTGTCCGGCAGGCGGGAGGCGATGATGCCGCCCACGGTGGCTGCGTTGCGATAGGTATTGGGGCCGGCGCGGTGGATGGCGTTGCGCACGAGCGCGGCCGCGCCCTCCAGCGCCGCCAGCGGGGCCAGGAACTCATCCAGGTCGGCCAACCGAACCATCGCACCGATGCGCAAGAGGCGGCCGTCGTCGGCCCAGGTCAGGTGGTCCAGCCCCGTATTTTGCAGGTCCACCACGGCGGCGGTGATGCCGTCCTCGGTGGCAAGCAAGGCTGTGCCGCCCGCCAGCGGCAGGGTATTCGGTTGGCGCAGGTAGCGCAAGGCCTCATCCAGATTGGTGGGTCGATAATAGGCTGTCGGTTTTTGTGGCATGGCGATAGATCCCCATAAGGTAAAGGCAAATATATCTGTCATCTTAGCGCGGGAACCCATGGTGCGCAAGCCGGGGATTGGTTCGCCTGCATCCTGGAGTTAATCGCCACCACGATCATGGATTCCGTTCAGGCGCTTGCCGATATGGGCGCAGCAAATTCATCCAATTTTGTAAGGGTGTCTTGGCTCTTGACGCATAGCCAGGTCAATCTTATTTAGGACGGGTCACGCGCTTCTTTCGTACTTCGTCCTTTCCTGATCAGTGTACGGGCGGGACAACCGGCGCGATACCCCATCGAATCACCAGCAGTTCGCTCGCCGGTTGTCTCGCCCCCACTTTGAACATCGCCCACCATCGAGTAAAATCAGGCGTTCAGGGTGATGGCAAATGCTTGAGGATATCGCGCGGCTGGAAGCCGACACCGAACGGGACACCGCTACCAACGTCGAGGCGATCCTCGAGCCATTGGCCAGAGTCTTCATTCATAATGATGACGTCACTCCTTACGACTTCGTCGTGCTCGTTTTACAACGATTTTTCGGATTGAACCCCCTGGAAGCCGAACAGGTAACCTACATCGCGCATGTATCGGGCGTAGCCTATGTGATCACCCTTCCAAAGAGCGAGGCTGAGAAGCGAGTGGGCCAGGCGCACTTCGCCGCCGGGCTGGAGGGTTACCCTCTGACTTTCACAATCGAGCCGGAGTGATGCAATCACTCCGCATTAAGGAGAATAGTGGACTATGAATTTCAGCCTCAATGGAGCCGGGCCAACCAGTCGGGCCTGGATCGAACGGGATATCGCCAGCCTTTCCCCATCCTATAGCCGCGAATACGCCCTGGTCGTCGATCGCGCCGAGGGTTCCGAGCTGTGGGATGTGGACGGCAAGCGCTATATTGACTTTATGGCCGGCGTGGCCGTGCTCAACGTGGGCCATCGCCATCCGCATGTGCAGGCGGCCGTCGAGGAGCAGGTGAGCAAGTTCTGGCACATCTGCCTATCCGACTTTTTCTACCCGCAGGCCGTCACGCTGGCCGAGAAGTTGCAGGATATCGCGCCGATGAAATCGCCAACCAAGGTCTATTTCGGCAATTCGGGCACCGAAGCTGTGGAAGCGGCCATCAAGCTGGCGATGTACAACACCGGCCGCTCGCAATTCATCGGCTTTTTGGGCGCGTTCCACGGCCGCACGCTCGGCTCGCTTTCCTTCACGGCCAGCAAGGCGGTACAGCGGGCCAACTACGTCACCGGGGTGAAAGTCCATCACATCCCCTACCCCAACCCCTACCGGCCGGTGCTGCTGGGCCAAACGGCCGAAGACGCCGGGCAGGCGGTGCTTGATTATCTGGAACAGCAGCTCTTCCACAATATGCTCTCGCCGACCGACGTGGCCGGCGTTCTGGTGGAGCCGATCCAGGGCGAGGGCGGCTACGTCATTCCCACGCCGGGTTTCTTCCCGCGGCTGCGGGAGATTTGCGACCGGTACGGCATCCTGCTGATGGTCGACGAGATTCAGAGCGGCGCGGGCCGCACCGGCGCCTGGTGGGCCATCGAGCATGAGCAGACGGAGCCGGATATCGTCTGCTTCGCCAAGGGGATCACCAGCGGCATGCCCATCGGCGGCATCATCGCCCGCGAGGATCTGATGACCTGGGGGCGCGGCTCCCACGGCAGCACCTTCGGCGGCAACCCGGTGGCGGCCGCTTCGGCGCTGGCCACGCTGGAAGTGATCCGGCGCGAGAACCTGATGGCGCGGGCCACGGAGACGGGCGAGTATATCCTGGACGCGCTGGTGGAGATGCAGGGTCGTCATCCGAGCATGGGCGACGTGCGCGGCCGGGGGTTGATGATCGGCATGGAGTTTGTGAAGGATCGCGGCACGAAAGAGGCGGCCGTCGACCTGCGCAACCACGTGATCCAGGCCGCCTTCGAGAGCGGGCTGCTGCTCATCCCGTGCGGGCGGACGTCCATTCGGATCACGCCGCCGCTCAATATCGATCGGGCGCTGGTGGACGAGGGGTTGGCCCTGTTCGAGCGCGCCCTCACCGACGCCGAACAGACTTATCTCAGGAATGGAGCTTAGTTGATATGGAAATCGCCGACCGGATTGCAAATCTGAAATCCCGCGTGCGCGACGGGGTGTCGCCGGCCATGGCCACGCCCCTTGTGCCGGGAACCCATACCGTCAATCTCGCCGTCGTCCCGCAGCTGGTCAACTTCCTGGCCGGCAAGGGGGTGAAGGGGCTGTTCATCGGCGGCACGACCGGTGAAGGGACGCAACTCGACCTGGAGCAGCGCGAGGCGTTGCACGAAGCGGCCGCCGCGGCGGCCGGCGGCCGCGTGGCGGTGCTGATCAGCGTGGGCGCGCAACGAACCGACGAGGCGGTGCGCCTGACGCGTCACGCCGTGGGATTGCGCCCCGATGCCATTGTGGCCATGACCCCGACGTTCTATGGTATGAGCGACGCCGCGCTGGCGCGGTATTTCGCGGCCATCGCCGCCGCCGCGCCGGACGTGCCGCTGTTTGTCTATGACATTCCGCAGTTTGCGGTCAATGGGGTCGGCCCCGGCCTGCTGGCGACGCTGGCGCGGGATATCCCGTCGCTGGCCGGCCTGAAGAGCAGCCGGCCGGATATTCAGATGGTGCGGCAGCTCATCGACGTGCTGCCGCCGGAGAAGATTCTGCTGGCCGGAAACGAGAGCGCGGCGCTGGGCTCGCTGGCACTGGGCGCGCATGGGCTGATCAGCGGCCTGAGCACGGCCATCCCGGAGCCGTTCGTGGCCATGACCCGCGCCTTCGCGGCGGGGGATATCGACGAGGCCCGCGCGTGGCAGCGCTGCATCAACCGGCTGCTGGGCGTGCTGGCCGGTGTGCGCGTGGGCGGCATCAAGGCCATCCTGAATCAGCGCGGCATCGAGGTCGGCCCCCCCGTGCCGGTGCTGGACGCGGTCGATGAGCCGCTGTGGGCAAGAGCGGAAGAGCAATTGGGAATCAGGAATTGAAGAGCGCGCCCCTTTCGTAATTCGTAATTCGCCACAGGAGCATGATGCCATGACGCGCAAAAAACTTGTCATCGATGATATCGCGTTTGAGCCGGGCGAGCCGACCATCGTGCCGCTGGACAGGCTGTTTGCCTGGGTCGTGTGGCAGTTCCCGCGCCCCCGCGAGGACGGCTTCAATGGGGCGGTGCATCCGCCGGAAGCCGACCACGGCTGGTATCCGGCGATCATCAATTCGGCCGAAGGGAACGCGAAGATCTTCGGGCATGTCAAGGAACCGTATCCGACGCCCGAAGCCGCGGCGAAACAGCTGGAGA
>DAOMSB010000082.1:0-12203 GCA_035446145.1 Promineifilum sp. (SeqCode)
GTTCAGCCCCGCGCTGCTGGAGATCGCGCCGCAGCTGGCCGACATCCCGTACTTCGCTCGCACGCCGTTCATCATCGCCGCCGCCATTGCCGCCATGGCCGCCGTCGAGAGCCTGGTGAAAATCGTCAAGCTGGTGTTCCATCGGGGCGAAGCGAAGACGATGGGGTAGGCGGGGCGACCGTCCCGGCGGGTTGCGCTGTCCCCTGTGGCGCAACCTGCCGGGCTGCGAGGCTGCTATCCGTTGTATAATCATTCCATCACACTCAAGGAGACTGCCATGACAACACAATTCAAGGTCGGTGATCACGTGGGCTGGAACTCCGAGGCGGGCCACGTGTCGGGGATCATCATCAAAATCCACACGGCCGATTTCGACTACAAAGGCTATACCCACCACGCCACGCCCGACGACCCGCAATACGAGATCAAGAGCGACAAGAGCGACCACATCGCCGCCCACAAAGGGCCGGCGCTGCATAAGCTGCCGGGTTAATACCCTGCCTCACGAATCCATCAGCGCCAGCGTCAGCTCCCGCTCGCGGGGCATGGCCAGCGCGTCGGCCTCGGCGAGGCTTTTCTTCCACAGCCGCTCGGCCTTCTTGCGGTCGCCGGCCAGCCACGCCGCCCGCCCGGCGGCCCGCAAGGCGCGCGGCCGCCCGAAGTGATAGGAGCGGCCGAACCCGGCCAGCACCTTCAGCGCGGCGCGTTCGTCCGCCTCGGCCGGTTTGCCCCGCTCGCGCAGCGCCGGCAACACCTCGGCCGGGGTGGCGAAAATGTCGATCAGGTCGAACTTGAAGCGCGCCCGGCCGATGGCCGCCAGCGTCTCTTGCGCCTCGGCCGCCGCCCGCGCCTCGTCTCCTTCGTGCAGCGCCCACGCCGCCCGCGCCGCGTGCCACAACCGCTCCTCCACCGGCATCATCTCCGGGTTGGCGGCGAACAGCTCCTCGATGGTGGCCAGGCAGTTGCGCGCCGCCACCGGCTCATCCAGCGCCAGGAAGTTGAAGAACTGGCCGCCGCGGCCGCGCACCTGATGGCGCGTGTCGCGGCTGCGGGACGCCACCTCATACAGCTCCGCCCACAGGTCGCGCGCCCGTCGCAAATCGCCCCGGCTCTGGGCCACCTGCGGCCACAGCCACGCCGCCACCCCCCAGCGCCGCCAGTCGCCCAGTTGCGCATAGATGGCCAGCGCCTCGGTGATCTCCTTCTCCGCCCGATCCCAATTGCCGACCCAGACGCTGTGGGTGGAGAGCGAGATGCGGCTCCACGCCCGCGCCGACAGGTCGTCGATCTGCGGCTCCACGCCGAGGGCCAGGGCGCGGTAGCCGTCGGCCGCGCCGTTGAGCGACACCGCGCCCATCAGCGAGCACATGTTGCCGTAGCCGCGCATCAGCTCCGGCGACGCCCCGCCGGCCTTCTCGGCCAGATTGAAGGCGCGCATGGTGCAATAGAACGCGGCCAGGAAATCGCCCAGGTTGTAGTCGATCTCGGCCAGCCCTTCCATGGCCCGCGCCGCTTCGAGCAGCGCCTCGCGCTCGTCGCCGCCGTCGCGATGAACCCAACGCCACGCGGGCGAGCGGTGGCCTGCCTGCCGCGTTAGCTCCACCATCAGGCCCGCGCCCCGCCCGACGGCCGACGATGGCACTTCGCGACCCAGCAGCGCCAGCCCTTCGTTGAAATCGGCGGTGCTCGCCTCGATCTGCGTCAGCCGATAGCGGGCTTCGCCCAGCAGCCGGTGCCAGCGCGCCCGCCGCAGCGGGGCAATGTCCGGCCCGCTCAACTCCAGCGCCTGCTCCAGGAAGCGGATCGCCTCGCGGTTGGCGAAGTCGCGGAAGGCGTTTTCCCCGGCCTTCTCAAAATAGTCGATGGCCTTGCCCGACTCGCCGGCCAGCCGCCAGTGGTGGCCCAGCAAGCCGAAGTTGCGCGACAGGTCGCCTTCGGCCGCGCGCTCATACCATTCGGCCGTGTTGCGGTGCAGCCGGCGGCGCTGGTCGGTGGTCATCAGGCTGTAGACCACCTCCTGCATGACGATATGCTTGAAGATATAGGCCAGGTTCGGCTCCGGCGTTTCCAGCGGGGTGATGTCGAGCCGCTCCAGCCGGGTCAGGTCGGCGCGCAGCTGGGCCTCGGCCTCGGCAACGGGATAGACGCCGGTCAGCACGCGCAGGGCGAAGATGCGGCCGATGACGCTGGCGACCTTGACCGTCAGCTGCTGCGAGGCCGACAGCCGGTCGATGCGGCTGGTGATGATCCCCTGGATGGTGGTGGGGAAGTCGAGCGCCGTCAGATCCGCGCCGGGCGAGACGCGGGCCACGCCGCCGCTCACGCGCAATAACCCCGCGTCGCGCAGGGCGAAGGCCAATTCCTCACTGAAGAACGGGTGGCCCTCGGCCTTTTCCTGGATGAGGTCGACGATCTCGCGCGGCAGGCCGGCGACCCCCAGCCGCAGCGCGACCAGCGCCTCGATGTCGACCGGGGACAGCGCGTCGAGCGTGATGCGGCGCGTGCCCGGCGCGGCGGCGATCTCGGCATAGGCGGCGGGCGCGTCGTCGCCCAACGGCCGCGACACCAGCGCCAGCAGCAGCGGGGCGACCTCGCGCCGGGCGCGGTCGGCCAGCGCCCACGAGGCCGAATCGAGCCAGTGGGCATCGTCGAGCAAGACGACCAGCGGGCTGCCGCCGGCCACCGACCGCAGCAGCCCCAGCAGCAGTTCCTGGGTGTTGTCCTGGCGCGCCTCGCCCGCCAGTTGGGCGGTAATATCGTTGTCGGGCAGGTCGAGCGGCAGCACGGCGTTGAGCAGGGGCAGGAACGGCCGCGCCGCCGGGTCGAGTCGGGCCGCCAGCTCATCGCGCCAATCGGGGCGGTGGTGGATGTCGAGCAGCGCTTCGAAGACGGGGCGCCAGCCGAAATAGGGGGTCGATTGCTCGATGGCGTCGCCGCCGCCGGCGAGAACCAGCGCGCCGGGCACGGCCGCCGCCTTGTGGGCCAGCTCGGCCATCAGCAGCGATTTGCCCATGCCCGCCGCGCCCTCGATGAGCACCGCCCGCGAGCGGCCGTCGACCAGTTCGGCCAGCGCTTCGTCGAGTTGGGCGCGTTCGGCGGCGCGGGCGACCATCGTCGTGGCCGGGGCAGGGCCGCCGGCGCGCGGCGCGGTCGAGCGCCCGACCAGCTCATACACGGCGAACGGCTCGTCTACCCCCTTGAGCTGGATGGGCGGCAGCGGGTTGGCGATCAGCTCCGCGCCGGCCGCCTCGACCATGCGCGCCGAGACGAGGATTTGCCCCGGCCGGGCGTGGGTCATCAGCCGGGCGGTGATGTTGACTTCGTTGCCCATGGCCGCGAACGTGCGCCGCCGCGAGCCGCCATAGGCGCCGCTCTGCACGAGGCCGCGGCTGATGCCGATCTGCAGCGGGTCGAGCCAGGGCAGCTCGGCGGCCGTCTCGCGCATGGCCAGCGCGGCCGACATGGCCCGCGCCGGGTCGTTCTCGTGGGCGATGGGCACGCCGAAGCAGATGTAGAGATAGCTGCCCTTGTCGCCCATGGTGATCTGCACCAGGAACCCCTCGTAGCGGTCGAGGACGGTCTGGACGCGGCGCACGAAGGCGTCGAGCTTCTGCTCGGCCTCGTCGTCGCCGTCGTAGTCGATGCCGCCGAAGCGGACGAAGAACGGCACCGCCGGGCGCAGTTCGGCCAGAAATGTCTCGCCGCCCTGCATCAGATGGCGACAGACCGGCGGCAGCAGCCACGACCGCGCGGCCTCGTTGTCGATGTCGGGCGGCTCCGGCGGCTCCGGCGGCAGCGGCTGGTCGCCGGGGGACGACAGGACGGCGTAGCGCTCGCCCTCGCTTTGGCGCCACGCGGCGACGACCGGCGGGTTCGTCAGGCCGGCCACCGTCGCCGCGTCAACGATGACCTCGCCCCGGTCGGCCAGCCTCTCGGCCGCGGCGGTGCGATCGACGGTGGCCCCGGCGATGATCTCGATGACGTAGGTATGGGGATCGCCGACGAGAAAGCGGCGAGCGGGGCCGGTGGCCACGGCGACCTTGATGGCCAGGGGGATGGCCAGGCCCGCGGGGGTGGTGATCGTCTCGATGCGCGCCATGACCGCCTGGAGCGCAAAGGCGGCGGCGACGGCGCGACTGCTCCCGCCGCCGTCGTCGTCGTCGCCGAACCAGCAGGTGATGGCGTCGCCGCTGAAGCCGATGACGTTGCCGTGGTAGCGGTGGATGCGGTCGATCAGTTCGGTGAAGACGACGCCGATGTGGCGGATGACCTCTTCCGCGCCGCGTCGGGCGCCGAGTTCGCGCCGCAGGGCGGCCGTCAGGGCGGTGAAGCCGGAGATGTCGGCGAACAGGGCCGCGCCGGTGGCCCGGTCGGGCAGGGGGCGGCCCTCGGCGAGCGCGTGCCGGCGGTCATTGGGCAGGAATGTGGAGAGGACGTCCATGTGTCGATGTGACCGGGAGGAGAAGTTCTTATATTGTAGCGCAATCTGTCAGATTGCGTCCGGCTTCCCAAGACGCAATCTGACAGATTGCGTTACAGGTTACAGACGGCAATCTGTCAGATTGCGTTGCGGGTTACAGACGGCAATCTAAAAGATTGCGTTACAGGTTATATATCGCGCTCTTTTTCCATCGCAAAGACATTGTTGCCGATGCCGAACACGTTGCCGGGGTCGGCGGCGGCCTTCACTTCGCGCAGCAGATCGACGGCCGCGGGGGTCAGCGTCTGCGGCACGAAGTCGCGGCGCAGTTTGCCCACGCCGTGGTGGTGGCTGATGGAGCCGCCGTTGGCCATGATCGTCTCGCGCATGGCGTGCTCGATGGCCGCGAACGCCCGGTCGGGATTTTCCACGCCGCGGGTCGAGAAGCCATGGGTGAAGTAGATGCACACGCCGGTGTGGTAGAGCTGGGTGATGCGCGGCGACACGTAGGATTTGCCGGGCAAGCCGAACTCGCGGTGCATCTCGGTGGCCCGCTTCTCCACGGCGCTGATGACGTCGTGGATGCGATCCCACGGCACGGTCGTCTCGTAGGTCTCGCCGATGATATGGTAGTCGGTCAGGAAGTCGCGGATGTAGGCGATGGCGTAGGTGAGCATGTAGCCGCGCTGGCCGTTGTGGGAGCCGCCGGATACGCCACCGTGGCGCGCGGCGATGCGCTTGATCTCCGCCTTCTGATAGGCCACCTCGGCCGCCGACCCTTCCATGACGACGGTCGCCGCCGACATTTGGCGCAGGTCGAACCCCTTGACGCTCTCCAGCACGGTCTGCTGGATGCGGCTCATCAGCTTCTCCTGGCCGGTCGGCCGCGCCTTCAGCGCCTGGCCGAAGCGGAACTGGACGTTATCGACCAGCCGGATGCTGGCCGGCAGCGCGCCCGTCCGCATGAGATCATACAGGAAGGCGGTGCCCGTCTCGAAGTCGCGGAAGACGTAGGAGCCATATTCCTTCACTTCCGGCAGGGCGTGGATTTTCAGCACGGCGCGGGTGATGAGGCCCAGATTGCCCTCGCTGCCGAAGGCCAGCCGCACCGGCTCGACCCCCATCGACACGCGGGGCATATTGCTGAGATGTTCGACGACCCCTTCGGGCGTGACCAGCGTCACGTTCTCGACGATGTCCTCGATGTTGCCGTAGCGGTTTTTCTTCATGCCGCTGGCGTTGGTGGCGATCCAGCCGCCGAGGGTGGACAGTTCGACGCTGTCGGGTTCGTGGCCACAGGTGAGGCCCTGGGCGGCCAGGCGCTCTTCGAGGTGCTTGCCGGTGATGCCGGCCTGGACACAGGCGCGCATGTTCTCGCGGTCGATCCACTCGATGGCGTCCATGCGGCGCATGTCGACGGAGACGATCATGCGCGTCTCATCGGCGGGCAGCTTCAGCGCCGCGCTGACGCTGGTGCCGCCGCCATAGGGGACGAGGCAGACGTCATACTCGGCCGCCAGCCGCACCAATGCGGCCGCTTCCTCGTGGGTTTCGGGCCAGACGACGAGGTCGGCCACGCGGTCGAGGTGGGTGTAGAGCACCTGATAGACCTCGTCCACCGTGGTCTGGCCGTGGCTGTGGAGCAGCCGCTCGCGCGGGTCGTCGCTGCTGTGGCCGGCGGGCAGTTCGGCGGCCAGCGCGGCGACGAAGGCGGCATTGACCACCGGCGGCGGCACGGGCTTGTCGGCCCGTTCCGGCTTGGTATCGTTCAGGTCGAACTTGATGGCGAGGGTGTCCTCGAGGAAGGGGATGAAGCCGGGCATGTCGTAGCCGGAGACGGCGTAGCGGTCGCCGGTGACGCGGACGGAGCCGTCGGGGTTGACGACGAAATAGGTGTCGCGGTAGCCCCAGCGATGGCCCCAGATAGCCTCGTCGAGCGAGGCGGATTTATTGAGGGATTTGTCGGCCATAATTGTCTGAAATTTACTCCATTTATTCGGGCAGTCGGATTCGCAAGCGGTTCCATTCGGCCGTGATGATTGCGCCAGAGTGCAGGATAGAACCATGATCAGCCAGAACGCGCAAGCAAACGGCCGCCTGATCATGCGTCGCGATGTTGACCAATCGCACGATTCCGCTGTGGGGCCGGTTATGCTGCACGGCTAGCGAGCCAAAGTCCTTGTCCAAGGTAACCGGCACGCGTTCCTGGTCATTGGCAAATGCGAGGATCGTTTCATCGCCGGGGTCGTTGGGCCAGTCGCCGGTCCAGATAACCTCGTGACCGGCGTTAATAAGGGCGGGCAGCACGACGGCGCCCGACACACAAGTATCGAGCAGGACTTTCATACCGAGGCGAGTTCGAGGGGTTCGATCCGTTCCTGAGCAACCAGCTTGCGGGCATAGAGCAGACAGGCGCGGATGTCGTCGGGTTCAAGCCAGGGATAAGCAGCCAGGAGCGTATCCGACGTGTCGCCGGCGGCCAGCAGGCCCAGGACATGTTCCACAGCCAGTCGCCGCCCACGGATGACAGGCTTGCCGCCATAGATCTGTGGGTTGAATGTAATGCGGGCCAGCAGGTCAGTTTCGCTCATGGTTTGCTCCGAACGGTAACTCCAGGAGAAGTATATCATAATCGGTGTGCATCCGCCTGATCCGCGTCATCCGCGTTCCAATATCTGTCCCACCCCGATTTGTGGTTTTTGCGTTATACTCTTTCTCATGCAACCCTGTCTCACATTCGTCCTCGGCGGCGGCGGAGCGCGAGGGGCGTTCCAGGTGGGGGCGCTGCGGGCGCTCTATGAGGCCGGCCTCAAGCCGGATTTGCTCGTCGGCACCTCGATCGGCGCGGTCAACGCGGCGGCCGTCGCCCTGTGGGGTTTCGACGAGACGGGCCTCTATGCGCTGGAGCTGGCCTATCAGAAGATGTCCACGGCCGGTCTCCTGGACCTGAATCTGTCGCGGCTGGCAATGCAAGCGCTCTCCGGCAACCTGACCTTCGAAAGCGGCAAGCGGACGGCCGAGTTCCTCAAGTCCACCGGCCTACCCCCCGAGCTAACTTTTGGCGACCTGACCGGGCCGCGGCTGGCGGTGGTGGGGGCCGATCTGGAAATAGGCCGGCCGGTCATTTATGGCCTCGACCCGACCGAATCGATTCTGTCCGGTGTGCTGGCTTCGATGTCCATCCCGCCCTGGTTTGCCCCTATCCAGGAAGATGGCCATTTCATCCTCGACGGCGGCGCGCTGAGCAATCTGGCCATTGAGCCGTCTCTTGGCCTGGGGGCGACCGAGATCTACGCCCTCGATCTGGAAGACCCCGCCGCGCCCGCAGGTGGCGAAAACATGTTGGTCGATCTCCTGCGGCGGTTGTGGTTTGCCATCGGCCGCCGCTCTCTGGTGCTGGAGATGGAGCTGGCCAAGGCCAGGAACGTGCTCGTCCACCATATTCCGCTGAACAGCGAAGCGGCCACGCCTGTGTGGGATTTCTCCGACTACCCCGCCCTCATCCGCAGCGGCTATGAGCAGGCCAAAGAGAAATTAGAAGAATTCAAAATTCCTGATCCCTAATTCTATTCCTCCACCTCATAGCCCGCCTTTTGCCAGGCGACGATACCGCCATCCATATTGTGGACGTTGGTGAAGCCCTGCTCGCGCAGAAAGTCGACGACCTGGCCGCTGCGGTTGCCGGTGCGGCAGGTGACGATGACCGGCACGTCGGTGGGGATTTCGCTCAGGCGGTCGGGGATTTCGCCCATCGGGATGAGGGTGATGCCGGGGATGTGGCCCGCGTCGTATTCGTCCGGCTCGCGGACGTCGAGCATGAAGACCGTGGGGTTGCTTCGCGCGGCATAGGCGGTCTGGACGTCGATGGATGGGGCGAGGGCGTTGATGTCGATCTCATCGGCCGCGGGGGTCGTCGTCTCGCCACCACCGCCACAGGCGGCCAACGCCAATGACGCGCCCAACAACAGGACAAACAGCAGGATCAAACTTGATCTCATTATTTTGGTTCTCCGGTTTCTTCCCAGTTTAATAGACAGCATCCGCACAGGCCATCTTTTATCGGCCGCGCGGCATTTGGTATATGGACGCGGCGAGAGGAGAAGAAATTACGACCTCTCTGCCTGTAGTGCAAGCCGCCGGCTTGCCTCTTTGCCTGTGGCTGCAAGCCGCCGGCTTGCGCTACAGCCGGGGCCTCTTTCGTACTTCAAGCGCCCTCTTGCCGTGGTCGTGCGACAGGAGTCGCCGTGGTCGTGCGACAGGAGTCGCCGTGGCCGCGCGACAGGAGTCGCCGTGGTCGTGCGACAGGAGTCGCCGTGGTCGTGCGACAGGGGTCGCCGTGGCCGTGCGACAGGAGTCGCGTGGTCGTCGGTCGCCTTCGCTCGCCCCCTTCACTGGCTCATCCAGCCCTTTCCATCTAAAATACCTCATCCATTGTATCGCGATTCAAGAACGGGACGGCGAGGTTATCCATGGCGACGAAAAACAACCGGATCAGGCGTCTGTTACTGGGGCTTGGGGCCGTTATTCTGGTGGGGCTGGCCGTGGCCGCCTTCCTGTTTTGGCGCTCCACCATCCCGACCGCGCCGTCGGACTTCTACACCCCGCCCGATCCCTTGCCGGCGGGCGAGCCGGGGATGATCATCCGCAGCGAGGAGTTGACGCAGAATGTGCCCGAAGGCGCGCGGGCGTGGCGAGTGCTCTACCTGTCGCGGGGAGCGGACGGGCAGCCCGCGGCCGTCAGCGGCATCATCGCCGCCCCGACCGCCGCGAGCGAAGAACCGCGGCCAATCGTCGCCTGGGCCCACGGCACGCTGGGCGTGCAGCCCGCCTGCGGCACCGGCCATCTCGATAACCCGTTTGAGCAGATTCCCCAGGTGGCGCGACTGATGGAGCAAGGCTACGTGCTGGCCGCCACCGATTACCCCGGCCTGGGCACGCCCGGCGTCCACCCCTACCTCTTCGGCGACGTCGAAGCCGCGGCCGTGCTCGACTCGGTTCGCGCCGCGCGGCAGCTCGACACCGGCGCGGGCGACCGCTTCGCCGTGTGGGGCCATTCGCAGGGCGGCCACGCCACGCTCTGGACGGCCATCACGGCCGGAACCTATGCGCCCGAACTGGAGCTGGTCGGCGCGGCCGCCATTGCGCCCGCGGCCGATCTGGTCGGCATCCTCAACGCGTCGATGGACAAGCGGGCCGGAGCCATCCTCGTCTCCATGGCCCTCGCTGCCTGGGACGCCAACGACCCCGGCGCATCGCTGGAACAGCTCGTCGCCCCCGACGCGCTGGCCGAGGTGAACAAGCTGGCCGAACTGTGCCTCACGACCCCCTCGGCCCTCCTGCTGCTCGGCGAACTGCGGCCGCCCGTCGACTATCTGCCGCCCAATCTGACCGAGATCGACGCCTTCCAGAAGTTCATCGCGGCCAACACGCCCGATGGCCCCATCGACGTGCCGCTCATCATCGCCCACGGCACGGCCGACTCCATCATCCCGTTCGAGGGCAGCGTGAAGGAAGCGGTGCGCCGCTGCGCCGCCGGCGAGGACGTGGAACTCAATCGCTACCCCGGCGACGACCACCTGCCCGTTGGCGAACATTCGGCCGTCGGCGTCATCGGCTGGATCGAGGACCGCTTCGCCGGGCGGCCGACCGGGCCGAACTGCGGGCCGTGAAGGGAAAGGGGTATATAATCCCGGTGCCGGCTTTCATTATTCCGGCGCATAACCTGAACAGACAACGGTGGGCCGGCAGGAGGATGGTCGAGCCACCGGAAGACCAGTTGAAACCAGTCACAATCATATGGGGAGGAAACCGATGATGAGTAAAGGCCAACACAGGACACAGCTGCTGTTTCTTGCGATTCTGATCGCACTAATCGTCGTCGCCGCGAGCGAAGCGGTCGCCGGACCGACCGCTCCGGGGGCCAATGCCGGTTGGGAAGAGATCGGTGCGGGGTCGGCATCGGGTGGCGGTATCAGCAACACGACCGGCAAGTCCCGATTTTCGAACGTGGCTGTCGGCCCCGACGGCATGCCCGTCGTCGCCTGGCTGGCCGATAGAAGCGGCACCTATCGGGTCTACGTGCGACGCTGGGACGGCACGACCTGGACGGAGATGGGCAGCGGCTCGGCTTCCGACGGCGGCATCAGCAACAACGTCGGCGATTGGCAGAACCCCGCACTGGCCATCGGTCCCGACGGCATGCCCGTCGTCGCCTGGGCCGGCGGCAGCAATATCAGCGATGGGGATATCTACGTGCGACGCTGGGACGGCACAACCTGGGCAGAGATAGGCGCAGGCTCGGCCTCCGGCGGCGGCATCAGTAACGGCAAGGGTGGGAGTTCCCCCTCCGTGGCCATCGACCACGACGGCGCGCCCATTGTCGCCTGGGTGGGCGGTGACCCTAATATAGATATCTATGTGCGACGCTGGGACGGCACAGCCTGGGTGGAGATAGGCGCAGGCTCGGCCTCCGGCGGCGGCATCAGCAACACCAGCGGGTGGTCCGGGTACCCCTCGCTGGCTGTTGGTCCCGACGGTGCGCCGGTCGTTGCCTGGAGCGATGGCAGCAACGACAGCGATGATACAAACAACGATGAAATCTACGTCCGGCGTTGGGACGGCACGACCTGGGTGGAACTGGGCGGTTCAGGCAGCGGCGGCGGCATCAGCAACACCGACAACTATTCGTGGTACCCCACGCTGGCTATCGACCCCGACGGCATGCCGATCGTCGCCTGGGATGACCGCAGCAGCGGCAACCGGGAGATCTATGTGCGACGCTGGGACGGCACGGCCTGGGCGGAGATGGGCGCAGGCTCGGCCACCGGCGGCGGCATCAGCCACGATCCTTTCGATTCTCAAAATCCCTCGCTGGCAATCGGCCCCGACGGAATGCCGGTCGTCGCCTGGGCCAAGTACGGCCGTAATGGTGCCTATGCTGAAGTCTATGTTCGACGCTGGGATGGTGCGGCCTGGGCGGAGATGGACGCCGGTTCGGCCACGGGGGGCGGCATCAGCAACACAAAGATGGATTCCTGGAGACCCTCTCTGGCCATCGGCCCTGTCGGCGCGCCCGTCGTCACCTGGTTCGATAACAGCAGCGATAAATACCAGATCTACGTCCGGCGCTATCGGTCCGTGCCCGGCGCGACATTTCGGGCCTTCACCCCGGCGGTGATCTTCGAGGCCCAGCCGGACGCCGGCGCATCGGGAGATTGACCGGCGCGGCCGGCGGGGCCGAATTGCGGGAGGAATTCGTAATTCGTAATTCGTAATTCGTAATTTCTCCCCTATACTCTCCCCATGACACCCCTAACTATCGCCATTCAGGCCGGGGGCAAGAGCAGCCGCATGGGCACGGACAAGTCGTTTGTGCCGTTTCGCGGGCGGCCGCTCATCGCCACGGTCATCGACGCCGTCGCCGGGCTGGGCGACGAGCTGATCCTCATCACCAACAAGCCCGACGACTACGCCCATTTGGGCCTGCCCATGTTCGGCGATCTCTACCCGGAGACGGGGCCGCTGGGCGGCATCTACACCGCCATCCACGCCGCCGCCCATCCCCACGTGCTGACCGTGGCCTGCGACATGCCCTGGCTCAATCGGCCGCTGCTGGCGTACATGGCCTCGCTGCGCGAGACGGCCGATGTCGTCGTGCCGCGCTGGGAGAAGTACCCCGAACCGCTCCACGCCGTCTACAGCAAGGCCTGCCTGGAGCCGATCCGCGAGAAGCTGGAGGCCGAAATGTACAAGATCACGGTCTTCTATGGGCGCGTGCGCGTGC
>DAOMSB010000083.1:0-12012 GCA_035446145.1 Promineifilum sp. (SeqCode)
ACCTGCGTCGGTTGTGGCGCTGAGTTGTTTAGTTCGGAGCAAAAGTACGACGCCGGGTGCGGCTGGCCCAGCTTCTGGGCGCCGTTGGTGGCCGAGAACATCGACGAGGAAACCGATCGCAGCTTCTTCATGGTGCGCACGGAGGTCCATTGCGCCAACTGCGGCGCGCATCTTGGCCACGTGTTCGACGATGGCCCGCAACCCACAGGCATTCGTTATTGCATTAATTCGGCGTCGATGGGTTTCGTCAAGGCAGACGAAGACTAGAAGTCGCAGAGGCTACAGATCAAACTGTAGCCTCTTTTAGCTCACAAGAATCCCCTCTATTGTTTCGATAACATCCGGCGAAAGGGTTATATCGCCCGCGGCCGCGTTATCCAGTATCTGTGATGGTTTGGTAGCGCCGATGATGGCGCTGCTGACGCCAGGCTGGCGAAGCGTCCAGGCCAGGGCCAGTTGCGCACGACTAATGCCCAATGAATCGGCAACCGACTTGAGCCGTCGGACGCGAGCCACATTCTCGTCAGTCACGTACTGTTTCGCCGCCCACTCCTCCCGACTAAAGCGAGTCGCTTCGGGTATCCCGTCATCGTATTTGCCGGTCAGCATGCCCATGCCCAACGGGGAAAACACGGTCAATCCCATGCCGCGAGGCTCGGTGACGGGCAGAATCTCCTTCTCCACTCTTTCGCGCCGTAACATCGAATATTTCGGCTGCTCCACCTGGGGCGGATAGAGGCCGTAACGCTCGCATAGGTCACAGGCTTCCCGGATTTGCTCCCCCGACCATTCCGACGTTCCCCAATACAGCACCTTGCCCCGACGAATGAGATCGTCCATGGCGCGGGCCGTCTCCAGGATCGGCGTCTCCGGGTCCGGCCGGTGACAAAAGTAGATGTCGATATACTCCACGCCAAGCCGTCGCAAACTGCGGTCGATGCTCTCCATGATATGCTTTCGAGACAGGCCGCGATCGTTCACATCCTCGCTCATCGGATAGAAGACCTTGGTGGAGATGACGAGCGCGTGGCGCGGGAACTGCCCCAGGATCGCCCCCATTTGCTCCTCTGCCCCGCCATTGCCGTATACATCGGCCAGATCATAGAAGTTGATCCCCTGATTGTAGGCGGCCAGCACGACCTCGCGCGCCGTATCGGCCGCCACCTTCCCCTCGCCATAATTGATCCAGCCGCCCAGGGCGATGGCGCTGACCTTCATACCCGCGTTTCCTAACCGTCTATATTCCATACTTGTTATCGCTTTCCGTATGAGCTGTGTGGCCAACAGCAGTTCATACCGACGTCTCAGGGCTAAATTCATACCTCATGACATGTTCATCGTCATGAATTTCGCCCGTATCCTTGAAGCCCAGGCTACGATAGAACGGTTCCGGGCTGCCCGCCTCAGGGACGTAGCTGAGCAAAAGTTCCGTGGCGCCCGGCAGCGCCCGAACGTACTCGATGAGCATGGCCAGTGCCGTATGGCCATAGCCCAACCCCTGATAGCGCGCCCCGATCATAAACCGCCACAGGAAATAATCGCTCGTCTCCGGATCATCATAGAGCATCAGAAAACCCACCGGGGTCTCATCGGCATAGATCGCTCGAAACCAGGCCTTCTCCTCAAAGTGCGCCTGGGCTATCGACACCGCGTTATCGGCGACGAACTTCTCCTGCCCCGGCTTAACCTTGAGCCGGAGAACGTCATTCAGGTTATCTTTCGTGACCTCGCGCAAACTAATCACAGAATCTTTCGTTAGTTCATTGTCCTGTTCACTCATAATCCATGACAATATCGCAATCCACCGGCTATGCAAGCCCGCGCCGGAAGTTGCGCCTCCTCTGGGATAACGCCGGATAATAGCCTCTTGTCACTGATAAGATTCAAGCTATATTCCAGGATCGTATGGTGAAACGATTGAGTATAGCCGTTTTTTGCGGCCTGTTTCTGATGGCTGCCGGCTTCACCCATAGAGCCGAAGCCCAGGGGAACCCGACCAACGATATTCTGCAACTGGTGAATCAGGTGCGGGCTGAGTATGGCCTGCCCGCCGTGACGTATAACCCGGCACTGGCGGCCGCTGCCCAAAATCACGCGAACTTCATCGCCCAGAACGCGATTTACAGCCACATCGGCATCAACGGCAGCACGTGGCAGGACCGCGCCCAGGCGGCAGGCTATACCGGCTATGCCGGCGAGAATCTGGTCGGCGGTACGAAGCTGACCCCTCAGCAAGGCGTGACCTGGTGGCGCAACAGCGCCATCCACTTCAGCAACATGCTCAACCCGCGCTGGACCGAAGCCGGGGTTGGGTTCGCCGTCGGCAGCGGGCAGAACTTCTATGTCATGGTCTTCGGCACCCCCCACGACGCGCCGCCGCCGCGAGCGGAGCAACAGGTGATCGATGTGCCGTTCATTGTCGCGCCGATCGAGCTGGCTCAGCCCAATGAAGATGGCTCCATCATTCACACCGTCCTGGAGGGCCACACGTTTTGGGCCATCGCCGCGCGCTATGAGGTGCCGCTGGCCGACCTGTACCTGTTCAACGGCATGAATGAGGACAGCGTCCTGAATCCCGGCGACAAGCTCACCATTCGCCTGGCCGACGGGCAACTGCCACCACCAACGCCCACACCGCCCGCCAACCACATCGTGCGCGAAGGTGAATCCTTGTGGTCCATCGCCGCCACTTATAACACCAATCTTGATACGCTGCTCTGGCTGAACCAAATGCCGCCGGATGCTGTTGTGCATCCCGGCAATGAGGTAAAAGTGCGGCTATTGCCCGGCGAAGCGCCGCCGCCGACACCGACCCCTCAACTGACCCATATCGTGAAAAGCGGCGATACGGCTCTGGGCATCGCGCTCCTCTATGGCCTGTCGCTCGACGAACTGGCGGCCTACAACAATATGGATCCCAACGCCATATTGCAGATCGGCCAGGAGCTGATGATCCGCCCACCGACGCCCACCCCCGCGCCGACAACGACCCCCACACCAACCGTCACGCCCGAAATCGTGATCCTGGAGACCGCAACACCCGCGCGTTCCCCCACGCCTAAGGCGACGGCCGTCGCGATGGTAGCCACCCGGACCACGGAAACGGAGAAGGCAGGCGTCAACTGGGGTAATGTTCTCGGGATCGGCGCAATGGTCGCCGGGCTTGGCCTGACTATCCTGGCGGCTGTAGCCATCATGTACCTGTGGCGCAACGATAAGTAAGACATCCCTTGCTCGCCTCGTCTACCGGTTAACGCATGGCCGGATTGGCCGTTCGTAATTTCCTGGAGGAGCTAAACAAATGGAGCTACCTGCAACCGTAGACTATGGCATGCGCATTCGCCTTGCCTTGCCGTATGAAGATGCTATCGAGAAAGTGACGGCCGCCCTGAAAACCGAAGGGTTCGGCGTACTCACCCAAATCGATGTGAAAGCCACATTGAAGCAAAAGCTGGACGTCGATTTTCGTCGCTATATCATCCTCGGCGCGTGCAACCCATCCCTCGCCCATCGCGCCTTTTCCACCGAACTGGAGATTGGCCTCCTGTTGCCGTGCAATGTCGTCGTCTATGAGGGCGAAAGCGGCGCAGGATCGATCGTCTCGATCATCGATCCCGTCATGATGTTGGGCATCGGGATCAACCCCGGCCTGTCGGCCGTCGGCGAGGAAGCGAGCGCCAGGCTGCGCCGCGTGCTAAATGTGCTGGAATCGTTGTAAAAGACACCCTCTATTCAATCCGACGTCATCCGCGCCGGCCCATGCACAACCCCCATATGGAGATTGTTGCTCAACAGGGCCGGCGCGGTTTGTTTTCCAGGCGGGCCAACCTGTCATCACCTGTATTTCATCTCTGTCCTGTCAGGAGATATAGGCGGATCGAGTATACGCTCTCTAATTTGTAAAACTCGGCACACTCAGGGACAATATACTCAGTCCGTTGGCGAAATTGACGCCATTAGCTGTAATCAAACCCAATCACAGATACCCTCGATTCGGGCAGGCGTCCGCATCGGGGCATGAGACGAGAGCTATCAAAATGGGCCAATCTCTACGCATCCTGTTCCTGACGGCCGAAGCCGCCCCCTTCGCCAAAGTCGGCGGATTGGGCGATGTCGGTGGCTCGCTGCCCAAAGCGCTGCACGCGATGGGCCACGATGTCCGGGTGGTCATGCCTGCTTACCACAACATCGAGGCCGGTTACCCCGGTGTGGAGAGCATGCCCCTGCAGCTGAACGTGCCCACCGGTTCGGGGATGATCCAGGCCGGCGCGTTCGAGGGCAAGCTTCCCGGCAGCGAAGTGCCCGTCTACTTCATCGCAAAAGCCGACTTGTTTAATCGTGATACGATCTATGGGTATAGGGATGATCCCTACCGCTTCGCCTTTTTCAGCCGGGCGGCCTTCAGTCTCACCGAATCAATCGGCTGGCAACCCGACGTACTCCATGCCCATGATTGGCACTCGGCCCCGGCTATCGTATGGTTGGCCACCGCCGGCCAGGCCAACCCGCGCTACCGCGATGTCGGCACTGTCTTCACCATCCACAATCTAGCCCATCAGGGTCTAACCAGCTGGAACATTTTCGATTATCTTCAGCTCTACACCCATTCATTGACCGAGGAATCTTACGGCGAGGTCAACTTCATGGCTCGCGGCATCTACCACGCCAACCTCATTAACACGGTCAGCCCTTCCTACGCCCGCGAGATCATGACGCCCGATGGCGGCGCCAGACTGGACGGCTTGCTCCGCTCCCGGCAACGTGACCTGCACGGGATTCTCAACGGCATCGACTACGATACCTGGAACCCCTCCACCGACAAGCGCCTGCCCAGCCCATTCGACAAGGACTCCCTCGATCTGCGTGAGGAGAACCGGCGCACACTACAGGCGACCGTTGGCCTGCCCCAAATACCTAACATCCCCATTCTGGCGATCATCTCCCGCCTCGACTGGCAAAAGGGGCTGGAAATCACGGGGCATCCCATCCATCTGCTCCTGAATGGTTACTCCGGTCCGGCCCAGTTCATCGTCCTCGGCACCGGCAGTCCCGAATACGAGAATATGTTCTCGCGGCTGGCCAGCTATCATCGGGACAAGATGGCCGCCTATATTGGCTTCCACGCCGGGCTGGCCCCGCTCATCTACGCCGGGAGTGACATGTTCCTGATGCCTTCCCGCTTCGAGCCGTGCGGGCTGGGGCAAATGATCGCCATGCGCTACGGCAGCGTGCCCGTGGTGCGGGCCACCGGCGGTCTGGCCGACACCGTCCACAACGGCATCACCGGCTTCTCTTTTTATGAGTTCAGCGCCGGCGCGCTATGGGATGCCATCCAGCGTGCCACCTTCACTTATAACACCGATAAAGAAAGCTGGCGCCAGATCCAGTTGAACGGCATGAACACCGACTTCTCCTGGCGGCGCTCCGCTCAGGGCTACCAACAACTCTACGAGTGGGCTGTGGCCCAAAAACGTTATCGCGGCTAACGTGCCGGTCATTAATTTGTCGAACAGATCCAACAAGGTGGGCTGTCGTAATTCAGGTAGGAAGTATCAATGCCGGACGACAACTCGACGCGCTTCACACTAATCAACCCGGTCACAACCGGTTTCTACATCAACGATCCGTTCAACAGCCCGCGCTCCTACGCCAACGGCCGTCATGAAGGCGTGGACCTGCGGGCTGTTTCCGGCGGCCGGCCGTCGGAGATCATCGCCGCGCAGCGCGGCATCATCGAGCGCATTCGGCCCGGCGACAGCGGATACGGCAACTATGTGCGCATCCGCCACGATTGGGGCGACGGCACAACCTGGGTCACCTGGTACGCCCACATGTCTTCTTTCAACCCAACGATTCAGGAAGGCATTATGGTGGAAGCAGGGCGACGCCTGGGTCTGGCCGGGACGACCGGCAACTCTACCGGCGTTCATTTGCACCTGACGCTCCAGCACCTGGGTCATGGCTTGAAGGGGTATGTAATCCCCGACGTAGTCGATCCCACTCGATACTTCAGCGATGTGACGGTTCCGCTGATCGACGAGGTGAGCTATGTCGCCGACGTCACCATCCCCGATGGCTCCGCGCTGGTAGCCAACACGCCGTTTATCAAGACGTGGCGCGTGCGCAACACCGGCACGTCCACGTGGGCCGGCTTCACGCTGGAGCATTTTAGCGATGACCGGCTCGACGGGCCGGAGAGCGTGGTGCTGCCGTCGCTTGAGCCGGATGAAACGGGCGAGGTCAGCGTCGAGCTTGTCGCCCCCAACGCGCCCGGCCGCTATCGCAGCACCTGGAAGGCGCGCAACGGCCGCGGCCGTCTCTTCGCATTTGAGATGTTCGCCGACATTGTAGTGACGCCTGTCTCCCGTCGCGATGATGCCGTGCTTGTGGCCAACATCGCGCCGGCCGATGGCGAGGACATCGAGATCAATCGCAAAGTCCTGAAGACCTGGCGCGTGCGCAACACCGGCGACACCACCTGGGACAAGACCTACACCTTGGTCAACGAGAGCAACCCCCTGGGTGCCGATGTCAGTATCAGACTGCCGGCGACCAAACCGGGCGCGACGGCCGACCTGTCCGTCGTGCTGACGACACCGGCCAAGCCGGGTATCTTCCACTCTACCTGGCAACTAAAAGCCCCGGACGGCCGCGCCTTCGGCCCTTCATTGATCGCTGAGTTACGGGTGATTAGCCTGCCCGGCAAATTACGCGATAACGCCGAATTCGTCACCGACGTCACTATTCCCGACGGCGCGCGACTGTCTCCGGGCGCACGCTTCACCAAGACCTGGAAAGTTCGCAACGCCGGAACCTCGACCTGGGGTGATGGCTATTTGCTGGCCTTCCTCGGCGATAGCCGGATGGAAGGCCCCGAAGCGGTGGCCGTCCCCCTGACCAAACCGGGCGAATCGGCCGAACTGTCCGTCGAACTCAAGGCGCCGGATTCCCCTGGCCATCACCGTTCTGCGTGGCAATTAAAATCGCCTGCCGGCGAGCCTTTCGGCGATATTCTGCGGGTGGAGATCGAGGTAATCTCCCTTGGTGCTGTGGACAATGCGCGCTTCGTCACCGACGAGACCTTTCCCGACGGCGATTTGGTGACAGCCGGCAAACGCTTCATCAAAACATGGCGCATCCGCAATACCGGCTCTTCTTCGTGGGTGGCGGGCTTCGCTCTGGCCTTCGCCGGGGACAATCAAATGAGCGGCCCCGACAGCATGCCGTTGCCGGCCGCGCTCCCCGGTGAGGAAGTCGTGGTGAGCGTTTCGCTCGTCGCGCCCCTGACTCCGGGCAGCCATCGCAGTATCTGGCGGCCACGAAATCCCAACGGCATGCTCTTCGGAGATCTGCTCTACGCGGACATTCGCGTGCCCATCACCTCGACGCCAGGTTCTCCGGCTCTGGAAGACGCCCAACTGGAGAGCCACGTCAGCTATCCCGACGGCACCGAGGTGCGGGCAGGCGCAACCTTCGAAAAAATCTGGGCCATTCGGAATACAGGCTCGACGCCATGGAGCGAGGGCTACCGTCTGGTTCGGGTGGGCGGCACCGATATGGGCGCTGTCCCTTATATCCCCGTCGGTCGCACAGGCTCGCAGGAAGTGACCCAAATAACGGTCAGCATGACTGCGCCGCCGGAGCCGGGCCGCTACATCAGCCGTTGGCGGATGGTTAACCCGCGCGGCGAACAGTTCGGTTCAACTTTCTTTGCCGCCATCGTCGCCGTCGAGTCGCCGACGAAGTTCGACATGCTGCCCTATCTGCGCGGGGACGGCCGTCTCTACGAGATGAAACACATCTTCGAAATGCCCAACGGTCTCCAGATCGGCCAGCAGCGCGTTCAGACCCAGCGCGACGGCACACGTTTTTATCAGACCAAGAACAGCGAATGGGAAGAGATGTGGGCCGATAGCCGATTCATCTATCGCGGGACGGATACTTCGCCGGGGTCGGGCAACTTCTATACACTAATGGACGGTGAGCGCTATGGGACGGTCTGGATTCCGCGATTCATGGCTGTCGGCCAGACTTACCGCCGGAGCGTCACCGTCGTGAGCCGGCGCAAGGGTAATTGTGTCATGAATTCGCACCTGTCGGGGCGACACATCACCTGGGCGCGTCTCGAGGCCATGCACAGCAGCCTGGCGCTGCCCGATGTTGAAGGTCGACCAGGTCGGGGCATCAAAATGCGGGACGTGATCGTTTTGGCGGCGTATAATGAGGTGCAGGGTCGACCGGCCGACCGACCTTTCGAGCGATATTATTACGCCATGGATTTTGGCCTCGTCATGTGGGAAGGCATCGATACGGATCATCGCGGCATCTCGTTTCTCGTTCAGGTGCATAATCCCGGCGCTCGCCCCGACAATGTGCGCGAGAGGATTCCGTGCCTGGAGAATCTGCGACCATAGCATTTTTTGTGGCTGATTGGCGTTATTTGATTGCGCTTTTGTGGTCAATGCTCAATATTACTGTTCGTAGTCGGCAACTATTGAGCGTTTACAAATGAATAACAGAATTTAATTCATTCATGCAGCGGTGCACATACCTAATTGCACAGGAGAACTCATCCATGAGCTTTGAACGATCCGCGGGAGTTTTGCTCCACCCAACCAGCTTGCCGAGTCGTTACGGCATCGGCGATCTGGGCGCCGGCGCGTACCATTTCGTCGACTTTCTGACCAGCGCCAAACAGCGCCTGTGGCAGATATTGCCGCTTGGCCCCACCGGTTACGGCGACTCCCCCTATCAATGTTTTTCGGCATTTGCGGGGAACCCGCTGCTCATCAGCCCCGACCGTCTGGTAGCCGACGGCTATCTGCCGGCCAAGGCGATCGAGGTCGTGCCCGACCTCCCCACGAGCAAGGTCGATTTCGGGCCGGTCATTGAGTACAAACGCGCGCTCATGCGTCAATCGTACGAATACTTCAAGGCAAACGGGGACAAATCTCAACACGAGGCCTATAACCAATTCTGCCGCAATACCGCCTACTGGCTCGATGATTTCGCGCTCTTCATGGCGCTGAAGGAGTACCACAAGGATCAGGACGGTGGCGTCTGGAACACCTGGCCCAAGGCCATCGCCAAGCGGCAGGTGCGGGCCATGAAGCAATGGACGAAACAACTGGTCGAGGAGATCGACCTGCACAAGTTCCAGCAGTTCCTGTTCTTCAAACAATGGCTCGAACTGAAAGCCTATGCCAACGGCCGCGGCATCCGCATCATCGGCGATATCCCTATTTTCGTCGCTTACGACAGCGCCGACGTGTGGGCCCACCCTGAGCTGTTCTACCTCGATAAAAACGGCTCACCCTCGGTCGTAGCCGGTGTGCCGCCCGATTATTTCAGCGCGACCGGCCAGCGCTGGGGCAACCCGCTCTATCGCTGGGACGTTATCGCCGCCAACAACTACGCCTGGTGGGTGCAGCGCATCCATATGAACCTGGTGCAGGCCGATATCGTCCGCATCGATCACTTCCGCGGCTTCGAGGCCTATTGGGAGATTCCGGCGACGGAACCGACGGCGGTCATCGGCCGTTGGGTCAAGGGGCCGGACGCCGACTTCTTCGATGCCATCCGGGCCAAGCTGGGCGACCTGCCGATCATCGCCGAAGACCTGGGCGTCATCACGCCGGAAGTTGTGGCCCTGCGCGACCGCTACAACTTCCCCGGCATGAAAATCCTCCAGTTTGCCTTCGGCGGCGAGCGAAACAGCACCTTCCTGCCCTATACCTACGACAAAAACGCGGTCGTCTACACGGGCACCCACGACAATGAGACGACGCTGGGCTGGTATCTCAACGCCACCGAAGACGAGCGCGACCACGTGCGGCGCTACACCGTATCTTCCGGCCGCGACATCGTCTGGGACCTGATTCGGCTTGCTTATGCCTCGGTTGCCGATTTGGCCATCATCCCTATGCAGGATTTCTTCGTGCTGGGCAACGAGGCGCGCATGAATTACCCCGGCCGCGAGGGCGGCTGGTGGAGCTGGCGCTATACGCGGGAGATGTTCAGCGCTCGCGCCGCCGGGATCGCCATGGGGTTGGCCGAACTGGCGCGGCTCTATGGGCGCATTCCGGAAGATACGATAGCCCCAAGCGAGGCAGAGGTCGTGGAGCATGGAGCAACGGCCGCAAGCGAGTGATCCTGCCGCCTATGCAGAGATCAACTCGCTGCTCAACAACCTGTTGAAGGATGCGCAAGCCATACTCGGCGACCAACTGATCGGCTTCTACATCGACGGTTCGCTGGCCTTCGGTGGTTTCGATCCGGCGACCAGCGATATTGACTTCATTATGGCCACGGCCGGCGATCTGCCTGACGAGATCGTGGGCCAACTGGCCGCCATACACCGGCGTATCACCCTCAGCAACCGAGCTTATGCCGACCAACTGGAGGGCAGCTACATCCCTCTGTCCGCTCTGCGCCGCTATAACCCGACCGATGCGACTCACCCCAACATCGAACGTGGCCCGAACGAGGTGCTGCGGCCGAAATACCATCACAGCGACTGGGTGATTCATCGCTATATTACGCGCGAACACGGCATTACTCTGCATGGCCCATCGCCAAAGACACTAATCGATCCCGTCACACCCGACGATTTGCGTTGGGCTACGATTGAGGCTCTGCGTTCGTGGTGGGCGACACCGGAAGCGGCCGAATCGATTCGCCACAGCCACCCCGGCTATTGGGGTTACGTGACCCAGACGATGTGTCGGGCACTCTACACGTTGGAGCACGGCGAGGTGATCGACAAGGCGACCGCGTGTCGCTGGGCACTGGATACTTGTGATGAACAATGGCGGCCGCTTATCGAGAACTCAAGGTCCCGGAACGAGGCCATAGAGGTCGAGCATTTATTGCAATACATCAGCTACGTTCACGAAAGAGCTGGCAACGTTCTCTAGACGTTTCGCGTATAAGCATTTATACTCTCAATATATTTCATTGAAAGAAGATACTGGTTAATTCACCAAGGAGCTACCTATGAGACGTCGAAGCAATATTCGCTCTACCCGCCGCACAGTTCGGCGCATGCACCGGCGGCGAGTGCGCATGCGCCGCCGCCGCATTCTGCTGACGGGCGGCCTGGTCGCCATCGCCGTGGCCGGCACCGCCAGCGCCGTCAAGATGAGCCAACGCGATGCCCAGCGCATCGAGGCCCACACCGGTAAAAAGCCGGAAGACCTGACCGAAGAACAACTGGAAGCGGCGATCAACGATCTGGAGATCGATACCCAGGAGTTGACCGATGCCGACGTAGCCGCCATTGAAGCGGCCGGCCCCGAACCCGCGGCCGAGAGTGCGTCAGCCGCACCGCCGCCGGCGGCGCCCGCTGCTCCAGCACCGCCCGCCGCCGCTCCGGCAGCACCCGCCGCCCCTGCCCAACCGGACTACATCACCGAGTTAAAGCGGCTGGCCGAGTTGCGCGATATGGGCATCATCACGGCCGAGGATTTCGAGACCAAGAAGAATCAACTGTTGGGGCTTTAGCCTTGCCTTATCAAGCCGGCTGTTCGGTCAGACGAACAGCCGGCTTCAGTCGTTGTTACCGGTGGCGATTTGGGGCTGGGGAGTTCTGTATCGACTCAATGTGCCGGTTTGCCGATGTTCCCCACCCTTCTAGTAATCTTTGATATTTAAAATAAAATAGCGTCAGTCGCAGGCAAAATAGATCTCTGTTTCAGGAGCAAGCTATGTCTGAATTAAGTAACGCAGCGCGCCAATACTCTCGTGAACACGCGGAACAGTTCCGCGGAGAGCTTCACGAGATGTTGCGCATCCCCAGCCTCAGCGCCGACCCCGCCCACGCCGGAGATATCCGCCGCATGGCGGAGTGGCTGGCCGATCACATGCGCGAATTGGGGCTGGACAATGTCGCCGTCATGCCCACGGCCGGGCATCCCGTCGTTTACGGCGAATGGCTGGGCGCAGGAGCCGGCCAGCCCACGATGCTCGTCTATGGCCATTACGACGTCGTGCCCGCCCTGATGGAAGACGGCT
>DAOMSB010000084.1:0-11974 GCA_035446145.1 Promineifilum sp. (SeqCode)
GGTTAGAAAGAAGAAGTGGCGTCGTGCTTCAGGGGGAGAAGGAAGGAGGGACAAAATCTTTTCACGACGCCACTTGCAAGGAGGGAAGTCCGTCAATTCATATAGTAGAAATAAATCCTTACAATCAACATTACGAAAATGATCCATTTGAAACGAGTTTTCAGATTTGGGTGCGCCATTAACTGAAGATATAGTCATCGGCAATGGATGAATCGCCCGAGAAGCCGATTGCGGCCGAGGACGGCCGCGCGCGAAAGCTGTTGCCCGTCGTCGCGCTCGTTGTCGCCTCGCTGATTGTATTCGGGGTGGCCACGCTCGGCGCGCGGGGGCATTGCGTGTGGAGCGACCTGTGCGGGCCGATTGTGGCCGAAGATACCGCCCAGGGCCGCCTGGATACGGCCCTGCCCGCCCCGCAAGGCGACTTCCAGATCGAGCAAACCTTCATCCCCCGGCGGGACGGCCTGAGCGAGGTGGAACTGCTCCTGGTGCGCTATGGCGAAGGGGCGACGGGCGCGGCTGACCCGGGCACTTTCTCCGTGACGCTCCATGACGAGACCGGCGCGCTTGTGGCCGTCGAACAGCTCTCCGCAGGGGAGCTGAGTCACAACCAGACCTATCTGCTGCGCTTTCCGCCTCAAGAGGATTCGGCCGGCCACCGTTACACATTGCGCCTTTCCGGTAATGAACACAACTCTGTCTCTGCCTGGGGCTATTCGCTCGACGCGGACGCCGGCGGTGCGCTCCGTCTGTCGGGTCGCCCGCCCGAAGGGGGAACGGCCGCAGTCGATTTGCGCTACGTCACCCGTTACACCCTGACCGCGGGCGACACTCTCGCCGCCGCCCTTGCCCCAGCGAGAGAGTGGCTGCCCTTGTTGACGGCGCTGCTGTTTCTGCCCTTGCCGGGCGTGTGGCTGTTGCTGCTCGTGCGGCCGCGCGGTTGGGATCGGGCGGCGTGGTGGGGGGTGGCGCTGTCGCTCGGCGTGGCGGCGTGGCCCGTCCTGTGGCAATGGGTGTCGTTGGCGGGCGGTCGCTGGTCGGGCGCGATGTTGTGGTGGGTGGTGGGCGGCGGGTGGGCCGCGGCGGTGGCGGTTGCCCGGTGGCGCGGTCGATCGCTCGCCGGTCGGGAAGCGCAACCGGCCCCGTCGGCCCCGAAAGGTCAATCGGCGATCCTGGCTTACGCCCTCCTGACTATCCTGATCCTCGCCGCAACCGCCTCGCGCTTCGTCGCCGTGCGCGATCTGGCCTTCCCACCGTGGGTGGATTCCAGCCGTCACGCGCTCATCACAGCCGTCATGCTGGACAGCGGCCGAATCCCCACCGATTACGCGCCTTATCTGCCCGTCGATCATTTCCCCTATCATTACGGCTTCCACACCCTGTCGGCGTCGCTGATCCTGATGACGGGAAGCGCGCTGCCGGGGGCGCTGCTCTTTCTGATGCAGCTGCTGGGCGGGCTGTTGCCGCTGACGGTCTACGCTGCCGGATGGCTGGTAACGAGGCGGCGGGTCGTTGGGCTATGGGCGGCCTTCCTGGTGGCGCTGCCCTTCTTCTTCCCCGGCTATTATGCCACCTGGGGCCGGATGACCCAGTTGTCGGCGATGATGGTGATGCCGGTGTTGCTGGCGCTCACCTGGCGGGCCGGCCGCGATTGGCCGCGTGTGTGGCCGCTGGTGGGGGTGTCGGCCGCCGGGGTGTTCCTGATCCATTTCCGCGTGTTCCTGTTTTATCTGCCGTTCGCCGCGCTGGTTGCCGTGGCCTGCCTCCTCGCTCGCCGTTCGGCGCGGGGGCTGGTCGGGGCCGGGCTATTGGGCGCGATTCTGATCGCCCCGCGGCTGATCGAGTTGCTGATCGTCACCGAACCGCTGGCCACCGTTTCGCGCTCGCTCCCCGGCTACAACGATTTCCCGATGGGCTACATCACCACCGGCTGGGAACGCGCCTTTCTGATAGCAGCGGTCATCGCCGCGGCCGTTGTCGTAGGTGGGGTCGCGCTGCGTCGTCGTTGGGCCACCTTCCCGTTCCTGTTGTTGCTATGGGTTGGCGTTCTGTTCACCTTGCTGGCCGGCGAGCGGCTGGGTCTGCCCGAGTCGCTGGTGGTGAACCTCAACAGCATGTACATCACCCTCTTTCTGCCCCAGGCGCTGCTCCTGGCCATCGTTGCCGGGCGAATCGGGGCATGGACTCAACGTCTGCTGGGGAACTCGCCGCTGGGGGTCGTGCCCGCGGCTGCGGTTGGGGTGGTTCTGGGCGCGCTGGCGTTGTTTGGCTGGCGACAACAGAGCAACATCCTGAACCCGCAAACCATCCTGGCCCTGCCGCAGGATATGGCCGCGCTGCAATGGATCGACGACAACCTGCCGGCCGACGCTCGCGTGGCCGTCAGCTCATGGCGCTGGCTGGGGGAGACCTGGGCCGGGAGCGACGGCGGGGCGTGGATCGTGCCCCTGACCGGGCGCGAATCGACCACTCCACCAATCGATCATATCTATAACGTCGAGTTGTTCGCCGATGTGCGTGCCTTCAATGAGGCCGCCGTGGCCGTCACCGACTGGAGCGCGCCGGAGGCGGCCGACTGGCTGGTGGCGCAGGGAGTCACTCATGTGTTTGTGGGCCGGCGCGGCGGCTTTCTGGACCCGGCAGCACTGAGTCGCAACCCGTCGTTGACGCTGATTTATGCTCATGACGGGACGTTCGTTTTTGCCGCGGCCGCCCCCGATTTGGTGGGCCAATAGCGCTTGTGAAATCTATTAACCACGGTTAAATTCAGGTTTGACATCCGAAAATACTGCGCTAGAATCCAATCGAAGCCACGACCCGCTGTTCACCCTTTAGCTCAACGGTGGGTGACATACACTAACCAAGGAGATAGTAATGTCTTTCGAATTACCTCCGCTGCCTTATGCGGAAGATGCTTTGGAACCCTATATCGATGCTCGCACCATGAGCATCCACCACGACAAACACCACGCGGCCTACACCAACAACCTGAACGCGGCCCTGAAGGACCACGGCGATTTGGCCGGCAAGAGCATTGAGCAACTGCTGGGCGATCTGGGCGCGCTGCCCGAATCCATCCGCACGGCTGTGCGCAACAACGGCGGCGGCTATGCCAATCACAACCTGTTCTGGGAAACGATGGCCCCCAAGCACGGCGGCGAGCCGTCGGGCGCGCTGGCCGCGGCGATTGACCAGGCTTTCGGCAGCTTTGCGGCTTTCCAGGAGCAGTTTGCCAAGGCCGCTGCGACCCGCTTCGGCTCCGGTTGGGCCTGGCTCTATGTCGACAAGAACGGCGGGCTGGCGGTTGGCTCGACGCCCAACCAGGACACGCCCCTCATGGAAGGCAATACCCCCCTCCTCGGTCTGGATGTGTGGGAGCACGCCTACTATCTGAACTACCAGAACCGCCGGCCGGACTATGTCTCCGCCTGGTGGAATGTCGTCAATTGGGATGTCGTCGCGGCCAAATATGCGGCCGCGAAATAATAACACTTTTAACCGCGCCGGTGTGGCCCAACAGGCAGCCCGGTCGGCAACGATCTTTTAAGGAGATAGTCAATGACCCATATCATTACCCGACTGTGCCTTCGTGACACAGCTTGCGTCGAGGTATGTCCGGTCGAATGTATGGTCCTGGGCCAGCCGGAGGACAAGTGGCCCTTGCTCTACATCGATCCCGATACGTGCATCGACTGCGGCGCGTGCGTCCCCGAGTGCCCCTATGAGGCCATCTTCCCCGAAGAGGAGGTCCCCTTCGACTTCACGGCTCCGGCGGGAATCTGGATTGGCGGCACGAAGGAAGAGCTGCCGGACGGCGTGCCGTTCGAGGGCGAGATCGACGGCCACCACGTCAAGCTGCTCAACGCCAAGCAAATGGCCGGCGGCGAAGTACTCGACCTGACCGAGGATATTCCGGCCAACTACGCGTTCTACTCTGAAGGACCCGGCTACGACGCGTTGAATATGTAATGCCTTCGGGCCGATTGTAAGCTCCGGCTCGGCCGCCTTACCATCATTTTCTGGTACCTGAACCGAATTAACTAACCTGGAACTCCGGTTGGTTAATTCGGTTTATTGTTTTCTGGAGGAATTCACCATGGCAGATGAATATCGCATCGAGAAAGATTCGCTGGGCGAGGTTCGCGTTCCGGCCGGTGCGTATTGGGGCGCGCAGACCCAGCGCGCCATCCACAACTTCCCCATCACCGGCTTGCGCCCCTATCCGGCGTTTGTCTGGTCGATGACCCTGATCAAGCGGGCCGCGGCCGAAGTCAACAGCGACCTGGGCCTTTTCCACGATAAGGAAGCGGGCGGCCGCACCATCAACGGCAACGATATGGCCGCCGCCATCATTCAGGCCGGCGACGAGATCCTCGGCGGCAAGTTCGCCGACCAGTTTGTCGTCGATCCCATCCAGGCCGGCGCGGGCACCAGCCACAACATGAACATCAACGAGGTCATGGCCAACCGGGCCAACGAGATCCTCGGCTTTGGTTTGGGCGAGAAGGGCAAGCCGGTCAACCCCAACGACCACGTCAACATGGCCCAGTCCACCAACGACACCATCCCCACGGCCATCCGCCTGGGCGCATTGTGGCGGCTGGATGAGCTGCTGGCGACGCTGGATCGGTTGGCGGCCGAGCTGAACGCCAAGGCCCGCGAGTTCGACGGCATCGTCAAGAGCGGCCGCACCCATTTGCAGGACGCCGTGCCCGTGCGCCTGGGCCAGGAGTTCGGCGCCTATGCCCGTGCCGTGGAGCGTGACGCCGACAAAATTCGCCAGGCGGCCGAGGGGCTGCGCCGGCTCGGCATCGGCGGCACAGCCACCGGCTCCGGCCTCAACGCCCACCCCGAATATCATCGGCGCATGGTCGTCGTCCTCAGCCGGTTGAGCGGCCTGGAGCTTCATGAGAGCGACAATCTGTTCGAGTCGATGCAGAGCATGGCCGACGCCGTTCATTTCAGCGGATCGCTGCGCACGTTGGCCCAGGACCTGACCCGCATCGCCAACGACTTTCGCCTGCTGGCTTCCGGCCCCACGACGGGGCTGGACGAGATTCGCCTGCCACCGGTTCAGCCCGGCTCGTCGATCATGCCCGGCAAGGTGAACCCGGTCATGGCCGAGATGCTCAATATGGCCATGTTCCAGGTGATGGGCAACGACCTGACGGTGATGTTGGCCGGGCAGGCCGGTCAGCTGGAACTGAACGTGATGATGCCCATCATCGCCTTCAACCTGTTCCAGACGATGGACGTGATCATCAACTCCGTCAACGCCTTTATCGACTTCTGTCTGGTCGATCTGACGGCCAACGCCGAGAAGGCGACCGGCTGGCTGGCCAAGAACGCCATTCTCGTGACCGCGCTCAATCCGGTCATCGGCTACCAGAAGGGGGCCGAGGTGGCCAAGGAAGCGCTGGCGACCAATCGCACGGTGCGCGAGGTGGTCATCGAGAAGGGCTATATCACCCCCGAAGAGGCGGACAAGCTGCTCGACGTGAGCGCCCTGACCGAGGGCGGCATCCAGGGCGTCGCGGCGGGGGGATGATTCATCAATTAGGAATTACGAATCAGGAATGAAGAGCGCAGCGTAGAAACCGGGTTTCTTCCGAGAAACCCGGTTTCTGGAAGTGACGTACTCCGTCTTTCGTACTTCGAACAGTTCTCTGATAATCTGCTGGAGGAACCAATGAGTTACAAAATCCTGATCGCGGATAAATTGGGCGAGGACGGGCTGGACCGGCTGGGCCAAATGAGCGATATGAGCTATGACCTCCGTACCGGAATGAGCAAGGAGGAGCTGCTGCAGGCCGTCGGTGAATACGACGCGGTCATCGTGCGCAGCGACACCTACATCGACGCGGACGTCATCGCCGCCGGGAAGCGGCTGAAGGTCGTCGGCCGCGCCGGCATTGGCGTCGATAACATCGACGTAGCGGCGGCTACCGCCCACGGCGTCAGGGTGATGAACACCCCCCATTCCAACAGCGTGGCCACGGCCGAGCAGACCTTCACCTTGTTCCTGGTCACGTCGCGCTATACCGTTCAGGCCCATAACTCCGTCGCCGCCGGGCAATGGGAGCGCTCCCGCTTTGTAGGCACCGAACTTTATGCCAAGACGCTGGGTATCATCGGCTTCGGCTACATCGGTCGCCTTGTCGCCCGTCGCGCCCAGGCGTTCGGCATGAAGGTCGTGGCCTATGACCCCTATGTGAAGGCGGAAACGGCCGCCGAGCTGGACGTTGAGCTGCTGCCCATGAACGAGGTGCTGGCCGCGGCCGACGTGATCACGCTCCACGCCATCGTTACGCCGGAGACGAAGGGGATGATCAACGCGGACACAATCGCCACCATGAAGGACGGCGTGATCATCGTCAATGTGGCTCGCGGCAAGCTGATCGACGAGCAGGCGCTGGCTGATGCGTTGAAGTCGGGCAAGGTGGCCGCCGCCGGCATCGACGTGTATCAGGAAGAGCCGCCGACCAACAGCCCGCTGATCGGCCTGCCCAATGTCGTCCACACCCCTCATCTTGGGGCGAGCACGCAGGAAGCGCAGAAGAACGTGGGCATCGAGATGGTCGAGCAGATCGCCGACGGGCTGCGCGGCGTGGCCTGGCGCAATGTGCTGAACACCGTCAACTAAGAAAGCCTGACAGGTGGGCGAACGAAGCATCCGTCATAACCGGGCTTCCTCGACCGCCCACCTGTCAGGCCTACCCCCTCTTTAATTCCTGATTCGTAATTCCTGATTCCTGATTCACGACAAGTTCGTCCATCTGTGCCAACAGCGCCGCCAACCGCTCAGCCGAATAGCAGTCCTCGGCCGCCGCGTCGATGGTGATGACCGGCGCGTCGGTGATGCCGGCGACCCACCCGGACACAAACTGCTCCAGCAAGGCCAAATCATCGCGCTGGGCGATCTCCAGCGGGCGGCCGCGGCGGGCATAGCGGGCCTCGACCACCGCCGCCGGCGCGATCAGATAGAGCACAAGGTCGGGCGGGCCAAGTGCGGCGCGCAGGGCGGCATGGAGCCGCCGCAGCAGGTCGGCTTCGGCGGCGGACAAATAGCCTTTGGTCGTGAACAGTTGGGTGAAGGCGTGGTAATCCAGGTCAAGCCCGCCATCGATGAGGCCATCGACCGGGCCGTTGCGGATAGCCCGCTCCTGCTCGGCGCGCAGCAGAAAGTAGTCGAGCTGATTGGCCAACGCATAGCGAGTGGGATCGGCGGCCATGAGCGCCTGGAACGGCCGCTCGACGTGTTGCTCCAGCGCGCCGACGAACGGCCGCAAGCGACATAGCGCGTTGGCCAATGTGGTCTTGCCGACGCCGGAATTGCCCGCGATGAGAATGATTTTGCCCAATTCGTAATTCCTAATTTCTGATCCTTAATTCCACTCTGTCGTCTACCGCGTTCCCCGCCGCATCGACCACCGCCAGCCGCTGCCCCGTCGCCAGCAGATAGAACCCAACGATCACCCGATAGTCGCCCGGCTCTAAATCGGGACTTAGTTGCACAAGATAGGGGTCGATCACCGTCTCTCCCGGCCGCCATTGGCTTGTGGGGAATGTCCCCTGCACCGGCCAGGCGTCCACCTGCCCTACAATGCGATCGACGGCGTCCAGCACCTGCACGAACACGGTGTAATCCTCGCTCATCTCGGCCAGCCCCTGCCATGTCAGCGTCACCGGCAGCTGTCCGCCCGGCACAAGCCCCGCGGCATCCACTGCCGCCTCTACCAGCGCGATCTTGTCGTCGAAATTGGTCGCCCCCGCCGGTAGCACCGCCCCACTGACGGCGATCTCGGCCAGCACGCAGCCGGTCATCGGCGAAGCGAGCCAGCCGCACATCGCCCCAGCCTCACCGGTCGACCAGGCCACGAGCGCGTGCGGCCCCGTCTCTGTCGCCGGGTCAACACCGGCCGCGAAGGCCACCGACCCGTTCGCCGCCGGGCGACTTGCCGGGCCGCGATTGGCTGGAAACACCAGACTGCTCACGGCATGGGCGGGAACCAGTGCGAAACGCAGGTTCTCGCCGTCGCCGAACCCGCTATAGCGCAGCGCAAGCGCCGCTCCCGGCCGGGTTGAGGTCGGGAACGCCACCCCGTCCAGCGCGAAGCCGTCGAACAGCATCCGCCGTGCCGCGCCCACCGGGCCGGAGCGGCGGGTGGCGACCACCGACGCCACCGGCTGCCAATCCAGCGCGTCCGTCGCTGTAAATCGCGGCGCGACGGCCGCTTCGACGGTCAATTCGCATTCGGCCGCCCCGCAATCGGCGGCGGGTAACGGCAGCCTGTGGAAATCGGGCACAATCTCCTCCGGCCGCCAGGCGTTGACCGGGTAGGCATCTCCGGCCGGATGCGCGCCGCCGACGACCGTCTCACCGTCCGCCCAACGCAGATAGACGACCGGCGTCTCTTCGCCCTCGACGAGCGGCCGATTCGGCGTCCAATAGAGCGTGAGCAGGACGTCGTCGGTCGTCGTGGAGAGCTGATAGCCCGACAAGCGCAACGGCCCAAATAGCCGGTCGGCCGCGGCCACCCCGTCGGGCAATTCGGCCAGCGGTTCGCGACTTACCTCGACCAGCGGCCCGGCCGAACGCAAATGATAGATCCCGGCCAGCCCCGGCAGGTAACGTGCCAGATAGACCGCCTGCCCGGCTGCCAATCGCGCGTCCAGTTCGGCCCGGTAGGCAGCTTCGTCGGGCAGCACCATGATAGTGAGATCCGGCCGCAATCCCTCGGCCTGTTGCAGATAATAGAGCGGAGCGATCTTCTCGCTGTCGGCCAGAATCGCCGCTCCCTGGGCCAGCGGTTGGGTCAATGCCAGCCGCGCCCACAGTTCTCCGCCGTCTCGCCTCGACTGGTCGATACCGGCCCACCGCTCCCCTGCTCCCAACACCGCCGGCAGCAGCGCCACGACGAAAATAATAGTCTTCCAGACAGAAACCGGGTTTTTTTCGGAAAACCCGGTTTCTACGCCCATCATCCCCGCCCCCACCCACACCGCCAAAACCACATGGGTCGGGATCAAAAACACGGCCAGATCAGGCACATAGTAATTGAGCGCGTAGAACGTGAAGCCCGCCGCCGCGACGGCCAACACCAGCGCCGTGCGCCGGCGACGAAGGAATAGCCACGCCAGTCCCACGGCCGCCGGCGCCAGATAGAACCAGCCCCAGGCGTCGAGCAGCAATCGGCCGACAATCGCCCGGCGCGCCGGGTCGCGCAGCCACGCTCCCCACTGCAGCGCCCCCTGGAATCGCCCACCCGCCACCCATTCCACAAAGCGACCCAGCCCCATTGGCTCGTTGTTCACCGCTTGCCAGCGCAGCGGCAGATAGGCGAACAGCACCAGCGGCACGGCGAAGGCGATGAGCAGCTGGAAGAACAGCGGAATTAGCGAGCGCCGGCGACTGGTGGGGCGTTCGCCCGCCGCCCGTCGCCGGCCGATGACCGGCCACAGGTTGAACAGCAGGGCCAGCCCCGCCGGCGGCAGCAGAAAGACGGTCGTCAGATGATTGGTCAGCCCCAGCCCCAGCACAAATGCCAGCCCGACCATCATCTTGCGATCCTGGGGTGTCATCGGCCCTTGGCCGGCGGGTGCCGCCTCGCCGATCAGCCTCGTCATCAGCCACAACGCCACGGCCACCACCAGTGCGTGCAGCGTGTAGACTTCGGCGACGATCGCCTGCCCCCAATAGATGGGCACCAACCCCAGCGCCACCGCCCCGGCCAACGCGGGCAACGGCCGTCGGAAGATCTCCAGCCCCAACCGGAAAACGACCATCGCCGCCGCCACTGCATAGACGGCCGAGGCCAGATTCAGCCGCCAGGCCTGCGTGCCCAGTGGCAGCAGCGAGAACGCCTTGCCCAGCAGCAGGTAGAGCGGGTAGCCGGTGGGGTGGGCGATGCCCAGTTGCGGCGCCACGACCTGGAACTCGAACGTATCGGCCGCACCCACCGCGTGGGACATCGTCGCCAGATAGATTGGCAGGAGCGCCACCGCCACCGCCAACGGCCCCAGCCACCGCCAGCGCCGATCCTGATCGCCTGCTATGGTCCAGATGATCAGCACCGCCGCCAGCCACAGCCCGGCGGCGAACAGAAAACGGCCGCGCGCCGGGTTCACCGCCGGGTCAAACAGCCAGGCCAGGTTGATGAGCAGCGGCAGAAACGATGCAGCCAGGTGGGTGGGATCAGGCACGGCCGCTCGTTTTGCCACCAGCATCGCCGCTGCTACCCCTAACCCGGCTAGCGTCACGCCCAGCGCCAGTGCTCCCGCCGGCCGCCCCATGAGCGGCCACGCCGGGAACAGCCCCTCGAATAGCAAGCGCGACAAAGCCAGTCCGGCCACGAACCAGCAAGCGGCGACAACGGCGGGGATAAACCACCACCATGGGAGAGAGCGCCTGCGCGCCGGAGCCATATTCGATGCACTCATCGCCACCTATTGTACACCGGGGGGAGAATTAGGAATTATGAATGAAGGATCGGCGGACGGCCGACGACCGTCGACGACCGACCGCACCAGGAGCGCCCTCTTTCGTACTTCGTCAGCCGGCTCTTCGCTCGTCACTCGCAACTCGTCACTCGTCACTCGTCACTCCCCCCCGCTTTATAGCAAGATAAATAAGTGATTTTAGTTGATGACAGCGCGCCATTTTTGTCTTAAGATTGCTTAAGTTGCACGACGGAATCACAACGCCGTAAGACCATAATTCCATATACCCTGTAGTAGGAGATAATGATCATGTCCAAGAAGATCGTTGTTTTATTGACGGTGCTCGCCATTGGCCTGTTGATGGCCGCCTGCGGCGGCGGCGGTGGCGGAACCGAGAGCAGTGGCGGCGGCGCGGCCGCGCCCGCACCCGTCTCCCTGTCCTTCACCGGCCTGGATACGTTCCACTACGATCCTGACTCGGCCTCCGTCCCCGCAGGCGCACAAGTCACTGTCGACTTCAGCAACGGCGGCGCGCTGGAGCACGACTGGATGCTCGTCCCCGCCGGCACCGACGTGAACGCCCTGACCGTCGACAAAGCCGTCTCGCCCGAAGCCCACTCCGGCGTCATCGCGGCCGGCCAGTCCAAGACATTCACCTTCACCGCCCCGGCCGCCGGGACCTACCAGATCGTCTGCACGGTCGCCGGACACGCCCCCGCGGGCATGGTCGGCACGTTCACCGTCACCGAGTAGCCCCAGGCGTCGATTAGCCGCTCAACTCAACGGGCCGCACGAAGGTGCGACCCGTTTGCATTTAACCGGTCGTCCGGCTACCATTCCCCGCGGTCATCCCATGGACGAAATTCACCTGCCCGCCGGCCTGCATGAGGCAATGATTCGCCGGGCAAGCGACGGCTACCCGGAAGAAGTTTGCGGCTTGCTGGCCGGTGTCGTCGGCGGTCGGCTCGGCCGCGCCGTGAGCCACTACCCGGTCGAAAACGCGCTCCATAGCCCCGTGGCCTACGAGATGGAGCCATCGGCGCAGGTGCGGGCGATGATCGCCATCGAGTCGGAAGGGCTGGAGCTGGTGGCCATCTACCACTCGCACCCGACCGGCCCCGCCGCGCCGTCGCGCAGCGACATAGCCCAGGCCCTCTATCCCGACACCGCGCAGATCATCATCTCGCTCGCCGACCGGTCACAGCCAACCGCGAGTGCCTACCTGATTCGCGATGATCGGGCGACAGAGATTCGGCTAGTAATGATCTAGAAACCGGGGTTCTCGGCAGAAACCCGGTTTCTATACTACCCACACCGTGCAACCAAAAGCCGGGTTGCGTGTTTTATAGATGTATCTCACCCGGCAAGGGAGCTTTTTAACGATGCAAATCCTTTATTTTGTTCTGGCCGGTCTTATCGGCTATCTCTGTGGGGCAATCCCCTTCGGCTACATCTACGTTCGCCTCATCAAGGGGGAAGACTTGCGCAAGATCGGCAGCGGCCGCACGGGCGGGACGAACTCGCTGCGGGCGGCCGG
>DAOMSB010000085.1:0-11957 GCA_035446145.1 Promineifilum sp. (SeqCode)
AAAGATCATGCACGGTCGTCTGGAAGAGCGCACGTTAACAGCTATTGCCGGACTCGCGCATAGACCACGGACTGCAGACGACAGACCACAGCAAGAGCGCATTCGTCACTCGTCACTCGCCACTTCGCTATTTCATTCGGTCCGCCAACGCGGCTTTGACCTTCTCGGATGCCTGGAAAATCCCGCGTACCTGAACGGATTCAATGACTTCGCGCGCCAACTCCGGGGTGATGTCGTCAGCGAGGTTCAGAATCCCCAGAACAGTCAACGTGACCTTTTGCCCCTTTTGTTGATGTTTTTCAAGATCGGAACGCTTGTAGCTCCATACACCGATCATATACGAGTGGCGGGTGATCGATTGCTGAATCTCGAGGCCATGCTTGTCCAGCCGTGACCGGATCGCCGTGCGGATAAAGTCCGTGCGGTTCGAATACAGTCCTTCCTGGATGAGCAAGTCCACCTTGCCCAAATCAACCGCGCTCATGTTAATGGTTATCTTCTCGGTATCTGCCATATCATCTCCTTGTCATCCATATGGATGGTATATAGATGATTTTATGCAGAATGTGGCTTTTGTCAAGGGATGTGGGTGCTAATCTTGGCTACGATTCTCTCGATTAACACAGAAATTCGATGTTCATGGGGAGTCGCCAACCTGAAACGAGCGGAATATGGTTATGGGATCAACGCCTGAATCTGCCCCAGATGCGTGCTTTCATGCGCGGCGAAATAACTGACTTGCTGGCGGAGGGTCACCGTGCCGAACTCCTCATGCTCGCCCGTGCGCTCCCAATCGAACGGCGCGAACGATTCCAGCTTGCGGAGCGTCTGCGCGCGCGAGGCGCGATAGGTGTCGAAGATGTCGCGCGCCGAGGGCGGCCGCTCCGACTCGTTTTTCGCCCAGGCAAAGACGGCCTTCGATTCGAGGACGGGATGCGCCTCCTGAAGAAACAAATCTACACGAAAATCAAGTACGCCCTGGGCGTCGCGCAGATGGCTCAGCGTGTTGCGGATCGCCCAACCGCCGTCGGGCGGCACGCGATTCAAAGCGTCATCGGACAGCCCCGCGATGAGTTCCTCCACCACGAGCGGCGTCCGGCGCAGGCGTTCCCGCGCCGCCTCGGGTTGCAGCGCGTCGAACCAGTAGTTGGGCATGAACAGTTGAAAGGTCTCCGGCCATTGACCGCAGACGGGACACGGCTCGACGGGCGGAGACAGCGCGACGGTTCCGCACCCGCGGCAGACCCAGGGGTTGGGCGTGGCGGTGATGGGCGAGAGCTTCCCCTGGGTCATGAACGCCGCGCCCTGGGTCATCGTGGCGAGCAAGTCCGCGTTCATATCCAGGCCGGACAAGGCTGCAATCGCTTGCTGAACTTCGGCGGTCAGCGTGTCCACGTCGCCGGGAATGTCGAGCGGGTACGTTTCGCGGCGGCACAACGAATCGGCCGCGGCGCGCATCAGTTTGGCCAGGTTGTATTGCCCCTCCCCCTCCAGCCGCGAGGCGAGGGCGAAGAGGTGGATGAGGGTATCTTTCCAGTTGGTATCGTCATTCATGAAACATCTATCCCGGTTTATTACCTATTGACATAATAATCGTGGCTTTTGATTGACAGGGTTACCTCCTGCAAGAAAATATGGGGATATAGCCCACAAATCATGGGCTTTGATACGCTTCAGTGCGATCGATCCGGCGGGCCAGTTCATTGGCGTAGTGCCGCCCCACGGTGTCGGCGTGCGCCGTGACCCAGTCGGTCAGTTTGGTCGTGCCGGTGGGCGGCGTTTCCACGTAGAGCAGGTTGTCCATCAGCCCGGTGATCTCCTCGCGAGTGATGGTCACGTCCCCTTTCAGCTTGCCCACCAGCCAACCGGCCCAGTAGCCCACGGCCGGCGGCACGCCGATCACCGGCCGCCGCGCGCCGATCAGTCGGCCGATGGTCTCCACCAGCTCGCGATAGGTGAAGGTCTCCGGGCCGATGGCGTTGAGGACGATGTTGTCCCGCGTCGCGCCCCATTGCACGGCCAGACCGGCCAGATCGTCCACATAAATCGGCTGCAGCTTGTAGCTGCCGTCGCCGAAGACGCCGAAGATCGGCAGCCGGCGCAGCATCCAGGCGATGTTGTTGATCAGGATGTCCTCCGGGCCGAAGAGCACCGTCGGCCGCAGGATGGCATAGGAGAGGCCGCTCTCGATCAGCGCCTGCTCCAGCCGCGCCTTGCCGCTGAAATACTCCAGCGGCGAGTCGGCCGAGGGGTTGGTGATGCTGACGTGGACGACGCGCCGCACGTCGGCCTGCCGGGCGGCCTCGAAGAGGATCAGCGTGTTGCGCACGGCGTCGGCGTGGCGGAAGAGGGGGTGGTTGAAACGCACCCAGTAGGTATTGTAGAGCGTCTCGACCCCCGCCAGCGCCTCCGCCAGCAGTTCGGGTTGTTCGAAGTGGAAGGGATAGGCTGCCACCCGGCCGCCAAACGGGTTGGCCCGGTCGGCGGAGTTGGTGAGGGTGATCACCCGGCACCCCTCGCTCAGCAAGCGCTGGGTGATATATTTGCCGGAAAAGCCGAACGCGCCGGTGACGGCATGGATTGAGTCAGTTGACATGATAATTCTCCGGGAATGGGCCAGGCCGCCGGCGGACAACGTCGTGGACTTGTGGCGCCGGCGGGGTTGGGGTTATGGCGAAGGGCGTGGCCAGGTTCTCGCGGGCATGGCCGGGCATCGCCTCGATCCTTTCATCGCCAGGGGTGGCTCCCTGGGCTTCTATCGAGGCCAAACCGGTTCCCGATTGGCCCGCATCTTCGTCGAAAGGTGGCATGGGAACTCTCCGATATGCGCCTGGGGGCATTATAAAATAGTTTTCACTCAGTTGTAAAGGAGGCGCAAACATGAACAGGGCTTTTCAGTAGTCCGTTCCAATTGTACAAAGCGGCCTTATAGGGCATGGAACATACAGGTAGCACAGGTTTCCTGACTGGTGAATCCCCCCGGCCGCCGGACAAGAATCCGGCGTTACGTTGTAGCCGGCTACTGAAAAACCCCGAAACGTGAATATGACATTCACCGCGCCTGAAGGTGACACACGTCACCTGACAGGCATGCCGCGCTGGTATAATATTGAAAACTATGGACGACTCACGCCGGAATGATCCCATGCTTTCCTTTGATGAATTTCCCGAGCCATTGTATGACGAATGGCAGCAGGCGGCCGTCGACTCGCTGAAGGGGCGACCGTTCGACAAGCTGATCACCCCCACCTGGGAGGGCATCCCGCTCCAGCCGCTTTACGGGCGCGAAGACACGGGCGATATCGCCGCCGCCGGAACTATCCCCGGCGCATCGCCCTATATGCGCGGCAGCGACGCGGCCGGTTATCTCGCTCGCCCATGGGCCATCGCCCAGGAGCTGGCCTGTCCCACGCCGGCGGCCTTTAATCGCGCCCTGCGCTTCGATTTGGAGCACGGCCAGACGGTGGCCAACCTGCTGCTCGACGGCCCGACCCGCGCCGGCAAGGACCCCGACGCCGCCCAGCCGGGCGAGGTCGGCCGTGGCGGGGTGTCGCTGGCCTCCGTCGACGACGTGGCCGCCGCCCTCAACGGCGTTGACCTGGCGACCGTGCCGATCACCATCCGCGCCGGGACGGCCGCCCTGCCCTTGCTGGCCCTGCTCGTGGCCTATGCCCGCCGGGCGGGGCGACCGGCTTCCGACCTCCACGGCTGCCTCGAAGACGATCCGCTGGGCGTGCTGGCCCACGAGGGGACGATCCCCCTGTCGCTGGGGCGCGCCTACGACGAGATGGCCCAGGTTACCCTCTGGGCCGAGCGCCACGCGCCGCGCCTGCAAACGGTCGCCGTCCACACCTACCCCTATCACAACGCCGGGGCCAACGCCGTGGAAGAGTTGGCCTTCGCCCTGGCCACCGGTGTGGCCTATCTGCGGGCCATGCAGCGGCGCGGCGTGGACGTGGACGCCGCCGCCGGCCACATGCGCTTCGATTTCGCCGTCGGCGGCAACTTCTTCATGGAGATCGCCAAGCTGCGCGCCGCGCGGCTGCTCTGGTCACAGGCCGTGGCCGCTTTCGGCGGCGACGATGAGGCGCAAAAGATGCGCCCGCCGCTCATGCGGCTCCATGCCCGCACGGCCCGCCGCAACAAGACGATAACCGATCCTTATGTCAATATGTTGCGCGTGACGACCGAGGCGCTGGCCGCGGCCGTCGGCGGCGTCGAGAGCCTCCACGTCGCCCCCTACGACGAGCCGGCGCGGCCGCCCGACGAGTTCTCGCGCCGCGTCGCCCGCAACGCGCAGGTCATCCTGCAGGAAGAGGCCCATCTGACGGCGGTTATCGACCCCGCCGGCGGCAGCTACGCCGTCGAGGTGCTCACCGACCGGCTGGCCCGCGACGCCTGGGCGCTTTTCCAGGAGATCGAGGGCGTGGGCGGCATGGCCGAGGCGCTGAAGGACGGCTTCGCCCAGACCCGCGTCGCCGCCGCGGCCGACCGCCGGGCCACTCATCTGGCGACCCGCCGCGACGTGCTGGTGGGGACTAATCAGTTCGCCAACCCCAAGGAACCGGCCCCGCTCGCCGACGAGACCGATTACGCCGCCATCCACCGCGAGCGCGCGACGCAGATGACCCAACTACGCACCCAGGACGACGACCCGACAGCCCACGTGGCCGCGATCGAACGCTTGAGAGAGATGGTCGCCGCGCCGCCGGAGACGATGGTCGAAACGGCCGTCGCCGCCGCCATGGCCGGGGCCACGCTGGGCGAGTTGACCCGAACGCTGCGATTGAACGATGGAGCGCGACCGATCATCACCCCTGTCTCCCTGAGCCGCGCCGCACAGCCGTTTGAAGCGCTGCGCATACAGGCATTGGACTATGCAAAGAAACACGGCCGGCCGCCGCGCGTCTTCCTCGCCAATCTCGGCCCGCCGCGCCAGCACAAGGCCCGCGCCGACTTCGCCCAGGGGTTCTTCGAGGTCGGCGGATTCGAGATCATCACCAACAACGGCTTTCCCGACGCCGAAGCGGCCGCCGCGGCCGCGCTAGCCTCCGGTGCGCCGGCCGTCGTCATCTGCTCCACCGACGAGACCTACCCCGAACTCGTCCCGCCGCTGGTCAAGGCCATCCGCCAGAAGACCCGCGAGACAGTCATCATCCTCGCGGGCCGCCCCGCCGAGCAGCTGGACGCGCTCAAGCATGCGGGGGTGGATGAGTTTATCTATATGGGGGCGGATGCAGCGGCATTGAATGGATGGCTGCTAGAGCAGATCGCTAATTGATGAACAGTACGACACCAACGACAGACCTACCGATCCACTGAATACTGATCGACTGACCTACTGGCCTACTGAAACCAACCCATGACCACACCCGACTTCACCCAAATCCCCTACCAATCCGACTACCCCCGGCAATCGCTCGCCGACTGGCAAGCCGCGCTGGAGCGCGAGACCGGCCGCCCGGCGGCCGAGTTCCTGTGGCACACGATGGAGGGCATTGATGTTCGGCCGCTCTATACCGCAAGCGACACGGCTGATCTGCCCAACTTCGACCATGCCGCCGGGCTGCCGCCCTTCCTGCGCGGCCCCTACCCGGCCATGTACGTCGCCCGGCCGTGGACCGTGCGACAATACGCCGGTTTCAGCACGGCCGAGGAGAGCAACGCCTTCTATCGCCGCAACCTGGCCGGCGGGCAGCGCGGCCTCTCCGTCGCCTTCGACCTGGCCACCCATCGCGGCTACGACAGCGACCACCCGCGCGTCGTCGGCGACGTGGGCAAGGCGGGCGTGGCCATCAGCTCCCTGCGCGACATGCAAACCCTCTTCGACGGCATCCCGCTGGACAAGATGTCGGTCTCCATGACCATGAACGGCGCGGTGCTGCCGATCATGGCCTTCTATATCGTCGCCGCCGAGGAACAGGGCGTGAGCCACGAGCAACTGACCGGCACCATCCAGAACGACATCCTGAAAGAGTACATGGTGCGCAACACCTACATCTACCCGCCCGAAGGGTCGATGCGCATCGTCGGCGACATCTTCAGCTACACCGCCCGCGAGATGCCCAAATTCAACAGCATCAGCATCTCCGGCTACCACATGCAGGAAGCGGGGGCCACGGCCGATATCGAACTCGGCTACACGCTGGCCGACGGGCTGGAATACGTCCGCACCGGCTTGCGGGCGGGCCTGGCTATCGACGACTTCGCTCCGCGCCTGTCCTTCTTCTGGGGCATCGGCATGAACTACTTCATGGAGATCGCCAAGATGCGCGCCGCGCGGCTGCTGTGGGCCAAACTCATCAAGCAGTTCGACCCGCAAGACCCCAAGTCGATGGCCCTGCGCACCCACAGCCAGACCAGCGGCTGGAGCCTGACCGAGCAGGACCCGTTCAACAACGTGGCCCGGACGTGCATCGAGGCGATGGCCGCGGTGCTGGGGGGCACGCAATCGCTGCACACCAATGCCCTCGACGAGGCCATCGCCCTGCCGACCGACTTCTCGGCCCGCATCGCCCGCAACACACAGCTCTATTTGCAGCACGAGACGGGTATCACACAAATCGTCGATCCGTGGGGCGGCTCTTATCTGGTGGAAACGCTTACCAACGAGCTGGCTCGCCGTGCGTCAGCCCACATCCGCGAGATCGACGAGCTGGGCGGCATGGCCAAAGCGCTGGAGACGGGCCTGCCCAAGATGCGCATTGAGGAAGCGGCCGCCCGCCGCCAGGCGCGCATCGACTCGAAAGCGGAAACGATCGTCGGCGTCAACAAATATCGCCCGGCCAGCGAAGCGCCGATCGACATCCTGGAAGTGGACAACACCGCCGTGCGCGAGCAGCAGATCGCCCGGCTGGCCGAGGTACGCGCCGGGCGCGACGACGACGCCGTGCGGCACGCGCTCCACGCCCTGACCCATGCCGCCGCCGTCGGCGAGGGCAACCTGCTGGAGCTGGCCGTGGATGCCGCCCGCGCGCGGGCCACGCTGGGCGAAATATCGGATGCGCTGGAGCGCGTCTGGGGGAGGCACAAGGCCGTGGTACGTTCGGTTGGCGGCGTCTATCGCGCCGAATATGGTGACGACGAGGAGATCGCCCACGCCCGCAAGCTGGCCGACGACTTCGCCGCAGTGGAGGGACGGCGGCCGCGCATCCTCGTGGCCAAGATGGGCCAGGACGGTCACGACCGCGGGGCCAAGGTGATCGCCACCGCCTTCGCCGACCTGGGCTTCGACGTCGACATCGGCCCGCTGTTCCAGACGCCGGAAGAGGTGGCCCGGCAGGCGATGGAGAACGACGTGCATGTGGTTGGCGTCAGCTCGCTGGCCGCGGGCCACAAGACGCTCGTGCCGCAACTGGCGGCCGAACTCGACCGCCTGGGTCGGGCCGACATCATGATCGTCGTCGGCGGCGTCATCCCCGCCCAGGACTACAAGTTCCTCCATGCCAACGGCGCATCGGCCGTCTTCGGCCCCGGCACGGTCATCCCGGTGGCGGCGGGGAAGATTGTGGAGGAGTTGGGGAGGCGGTTGGGGCATTAATGGCTTTAGAAACCAGGTTTCTGGCAGAAGCCCGGTTTCTAAAGATTGACCAATATGACCACATTGGTGTACAATGTAGTCATATTATTTGAGGCAATTCAGCCATGACTCAACTAACAGTCGGCATACGTGATCTCAAGGCGCAATTAAGCGAATATCTGCGGCAGGTGAAGGCCGGTGAAACGGTGATCATCACCGAACATGGCCGACCAATCGGGCGCATTGTACCTGAACCTGAGTCGCCCGAAGAGCGCATTCAGAGGCTGCTCGACAGTGGAGAACTGCTCTGGAACGGCGAACATCTCCCGCCTTTTGAGCCGGTCGGGGAAAATACCGGCAGCCTGCTTATTTCCGACGTCGTATCCGAGCTGCGCGAATGAACCTGTATCTTGATACCAGCGCATTGGTGAAGCTGTACATTCGCGAACAGGGGACGGATGAGGTAAATCAGTGGATGACTCAGGCTGATTTTAAGGCAACCAGCCTGATTACATTGGCCGAAGCCAGCGCGGCGCTCTCCCGCACGTTGCGCATGAAAATCATATCGCAAGGAACGGGAGAAGAGGCAATCCGCCTATTGCGTAAGCAGTGGCCGCTTTACCTTAAAACCCCGATGACTGAAAAGACCGTCGCTCGCGCGGCCGAGCTGGCCTGGGATTTAGGATTGCGCGGTTACGATGCCGTCCACCTTGCTTCGGCAGAATTGTGGCAGGCGGCACTGGGATTGCCGGTTGCTCTGGCGACGTATGACAGTCAATTGGCGGCCGGGGCCGGGCAACTGGGGATGGATGTGTTACCGACAAATGAATAAAATTCAGGTATCAAACCATGATGGAGTATAAAGGCTATATCGTCCGGGTTGAGATCGATAACGACGCGGGGATTCTCCATGGCGAAGTCATTAACACGCGCGACGTGATTACGTTTGAGGGAACGTCAATTGATGAACTTCGGCAGGCGTTGGCCGATTCGGTTGAAGACTATCTCGCCTTTTGCGCCGAACGGGGTGAAGAGCCGGATAAGCCTTTCTCCGGCAAGTTCAGTCTGCGTGTTGATCCCGAACTGCATCGCCAAATTACGGTCAAAGCCAAATTGGCTGATAAAAGTGTCAATAGTTGGATTACCGAGACGCTGGAAGCGGCGGTTGGGGAATATTAGATTTAGCAATTGCGACTATTGGCGGTTGAGTAGGCATATCGGGTTAGAGACGCTACCATATTTGGAAATTTAGCTTCGAGACTTAACAACATATGGCAACAATCTGGATGGTTCGTGCAGGTCGCGGCGGTGTATACGCTGACGAGTTCTTGAACAATAATTTCGTAGCAATTGGCTGGAACATTGGAGCCTCTAGTCTTACTGCCTCTAAATCCGAGTTGGAAAACCTCTATCGACGCACCTATCCGGAGAGTTCCGACGGACAGGTCAAGAATGCTATCGGGCAGATAGACGCATTTCTACACAGGTTCGCCATAAACGATCAAATATTGACGTTCGACCGCGAGAAAAGGCGTTACCTATTAGGGGTCATACGTTCCACCCCTGAATATCTCCCCGATAATATCGAGGATCTCTGTACAATTCGGGACGTAGAGTGGACATCCAAGATATTTAAAGATCGGCTCAAACTAGAGACGCGCAATTCTTTGGGAGCAATTCAGACAGTATTCCAAATAAAAGGAGATGCGGCAGCCGATGTCATTGCGAATGCTGTTTCCCTGGAACATGATGAGTCTGACATCAGAGCAAAGCCCACACATGTTGAGGTTGAAAGGGCAAAGGTGATCGAAGAACAAGCGCGTGCCGAGCTGTTGGAAAAAGCGGAAGAATCCATTGAAGATCGAATCGTTAAACTAAATTGGGAAGAAATGCAGGAGCTTGTAGCCGGATTGTTGCGAGCAATGGGCTATAAGACCGATGTCTCCCCACGTGGCTCGGATCGTGGCGTCGATATTTTCGCCTCACCGGATGGGTTAGGCCTGGAAGAACCACGGATTTTCGTCGAAGTGAAACATCGGCCGACTCAAAGCATGGGCGCTCAGGATGTTCGTTCATTTCTCGGCGGACGTGTCGATAGCGATCGTTGTCTTTACGTCAGCACAGGTGGGTTCACGAAAGATGCCCGCTATGAAGCAGATCGAGCCAAAACCGGCATCCGTCTGCTTACGCTTGTCGACCTTCGACGGCTCTTGGTTGAGAATTACGAGAAGCTGGATGAGGAAATTCGCGCCCTGGTTCCACTCAAACGGGTCTATGTACTGGCGGCTTGATTAACTTGAATAACTTGATTAATTGGTCGAACTGCCTGGGGGCCATCCCAGCCTCACCCACACCGGAAAATGATCGCTGGCGCGAACCTCGCCCAACACTCCGGCGTCGAGTCGCTCGAACCCCCGCGAAAAGATGTGGTCTGTCGCCGACGGCCGCAGCCCCAAGCGCGTGAACGTCGGCCCCAGTTCGGCTGAGGCGTGGTCCAGTCCGGCGGCGGCGAACTGCCCGGCCAGCGCGTTTACCCCCCGCCCGGTGATGGTGTTGAAATCGCCGCCGACGATGACGTGGGTCGCGTCGTCGGGGATGTCGGCGAGGATGGCCGCAAACTGCCCCTCGCGCAGCGACGGCGGGGCCAGCGCGATCTCGATGTGGGTTGAATAGACCAGCACCTCGGTGTCGCCCACATGGACGACCGCCCGCGTCGCCGTGCGCTGCTGACCGCTCGGGGGTGCAGGCCGGGCAGGATGAGCTTGGCCGGGTCGCTGATGGGCCGGCGGGCCAGGATGGCGTTGCCGAAGTCGTCGCCGTCCTCGGCCACCGACGCGGGGTAATAGACGTAGTTGTAGCCCAGCTCGCGGGCGATGGTCTCCACACCGGCCTCGTCCATCTCCTGCAACAGTACGATGTCGGCCGCCGGCAGCGGGCCGGTCTCGCGCCAGGCGGCGACCGCCTCGGCAGTCGCCTCGCCATAGCGCAAATTGTAGGTGACGACGACCAGTTCGGCCGAGTTGTCCGGCTCTCCCTCGGCGTAGTCGCCCGAGGCGTAGTCGCCCGAATAGAAAGGCCCGTCGGGTTGATCATAGTTGTGGGTCTGGGCAAACACCCGCTGCGACAGCCGGGCGAGCAGGCCGGCGGGATTCGTCGAAACGAACGGGAGCACCGCCCCTCCAGCCAGGATCGGGAGCAAAAGCAACGACAACAACAGCCAACGACGGCCGAATCGGTTTCGTATCATCCCCAATTACCGGGTGGCGGCCTGCGTATGAAGCAGCGCGGCCAACTCAATTATCGTGTGGCAGCCGGAACTACAACCAGCCGTGACGATGGAACCACCAGGCCACAAGCAGGCCCAGAAACAGCGAGCCGAACATAAGAAACACAAACGCATAAGGCGCGTCGGTGCCCGGAACCGACACGTTCATGCCGTAGATCGAGGTGATCAGCGCCGGGATGGTCATGATGATGGTGATGGCCGCCATGAATTTCATGACCACGTTGAGATTGTTGGAAATGAGCGAGGCGAAAGCGTCGGTCGTACCCTCCAGCACCTCCAGCATCGTTTCGGCCATATGGTAGCCCTGCCGGTACTCGATCTGCACATCCTCAAGCAGCTCCATATCCTGTTCGTCCCAACCGAAATTCCCCTTGACCTGCAAATGTTCCAGCATCTGGTCGTTCCATTGCAGCCCGGTCTTGATGTAGACCAGGCTCTTCTCATAGCTCAGGAACTCCTTCATCTCCTTGTTCTCGATGGAGTCCATCATCCGCTCTTCCACGTCATCCAGCCGCTGTTGAAGCTCCTCCAGATAGCGCAGGAACCAGTCGCCGACGACGCCGAGGATGGCCAGGACGAGCCGCCCGGCGCGGCGGGTCATCAGCTCGCCCTCGTCGAAGGTGTAATTCAGATCGCGCACGAAATCGACGGGGCGGCGGCAGATGGTGATGAAATGATCGGGCGCAGTGATCATGGCCATCGGCACGGTGCGATAGGGCACGCGAGCGTCGGCGCCGAACTCATAGGGCACGCGGACGATGATCAGATGGATGTTCTTGCGGGAATCGGTGCGGGCCACCTCGCGCGGGTCCAGCGCGGCGCGCAGGAATACCGGCGGCACGCTCAACGCATCGCGCAGGTGTTCAATCTCCTGCTCGTCGGGATTCTCAACATGAATCCAGGTGCCCTTCTCGTAACCCGAAGTCTGCTCCAGCCAGCCGTGATTTTCCTGATAGACGCTGATCATGTCGTTGCCTCGTTGGTTCGACAAGCCACGCGCCGGTCGATGTATTCGCGCGGCCGCGGGGCGATTGATGGCAAAGTATACGTGATTTGGATGGGGTTTGCAGGTTGGGCATAACCCTCCCCCCATCCGCCAAAATACCCTATAATCCCCCCTCATGGAGCCAAACAGCACAGCGGCCGGCCTGA
>DAOMSB010000086.1:0-4230 GCA_035446145.1 Promineifilum sp. (SeqCode)
AATCTTGGGAGTTGGCGGTCAACAACTTGTGGTAATACCGGATTACGAGGGTGCAAGCAGCTACATACTGGCGCGGCTTGCTCGGGAACTCTCGCCATCATTAACCTATCATTCGCTGTCCCACACGCGAGACGACGTGCTGCCCGCCGCCGTGCGTCTGGGGAAAGCCGTTCACCTGAGCGATGAAAACCTGCTGCTGCTGAAGACGGCCGCGGTCTTCCATGACTGCGGTTTTCTGGTCTCCTACGACAATCACGAACAGTACAGCATCAACCTTGCCCGCGAGAAGCTGCCTGAATTCGGCTACTCGCCCGAACAGATCGACACCATCGCCGAGACAATCGCCGCCACCCGGCTGCCCCAACGGCCGCGTAACCTGCTGCAACAGCTGATGTGTGACGCCGATCTGGATACGCTCGGCCGCGAGGATTTCCCCGAGCTGAACCGCCGGCTGCAGGAAGAACACCAGCGAATCCTGAAATCGCCCCCCAACCCGCAAGTCTGGCTGGCCAACCAGGTCCGGTTCCTGGAAGACCACTCCTTCTTCACCCGCGCGGCGCATGAGTTTCGGGACGCCGGCAAGGCGCAGAACCTGGCTCGCATCCGCTCCCGCCTCAATTCGTTCAATGGCCCCGTCGCCGGCGCGCTGGGCAATGTGTGACGGCTACGCCGCGTTGAGCAGCGTCAGCACGGCCACGAAATGGCAGGCGCTGGCCCCCAGAATGAACAGATGCCACACCGCGTGGGTGTAGCGTATTTTGGTCATGGCGTAGAAGATGACTCCCACGGTATAGAGACCGCCGCCGGCCACCAGTAGCACCAGCCCCGTCTGGGGGATATTGGCCACCATCTCGCGCCAGGCGAACATGCTCATCCAGCCCATGGCCACATAGATCAGCGTCGTCAGCACGGCGAAGTGATCGATGAAGAAGATTTTATAGACGATGCCGAAGACGGCCATCGCCCACACGGCCGTCAGCAGCGTGAGGCCCAGCGAGCTGCGCATGCTGATGAGCACGAAGGGCGTGTAGGTTCCGGCGATGAGCAGATAGATGCAGGCGTGGTCGACCTTGCGCAGGATCGGCCGCAGCCGGGGCTTCTGCACGCCGTGGTAGAGCGTGGACGCCAGATAGACGGCGAACAGGCTCACGCCATAGACGGCAAAGCTGAGGATATGCCATTTGGTGCCGTGGATGATAGCCAGGACGAGCAGCGTCACCAGCGCGGCCAGACTCAACGCCGCCCCGATGCCGTGCGTCACGCTGTGGGCGATCTCCTCGCCCAGCGTGTAGTATTCGTTGACCGGTTCATTCATTCGCCGGTGGTTCAGTCCCATGCCGTTTTTCTCCCGATAATCATCACGCGAGTATAGAGCAATCGGGCAGGTTCGGTCACGTCCACAGGCGAATCCTCACCTTTTTGGGCGTTGACAAATCAATCACGTGATTAATTTGTTAATATAAAATCCCGCCCGAAAGCGATACGTGATTATCACCGGCTCAGCGGAGCGCAGCAGGCCCAAAAATCAGCCGGTCATGAAGCGCGATCCCTTGCCGGGACAGAAACAGCGTGTGCCCGTCGAAATGGGAGATGAAGGGGCGGCCGTCCGTGCCCGGCGCGAGCCTCATTTGCCCCTGCCCGCGATCGAACGGCTGATCGTGGGATAGCCGCCCGTCGGGATCGACGACGTCGTAATGCGGCCGCGCATCGGAGTCGTAGTAGGCCACGTGGAGCGAGCCATCCGCCCCGGCCACCAATCGGGTATCGACGCCCCAGTCATACGCCTGCCAGAGGGGCGTAAATTCCCACGAACCGCCCGTATGTTCCGCCAGAAGAAGCGTGATGCGCGAGTAAGGCGGCCACCCATGCCCAAGCTCCACTTTCATAACGAGGAAGTGAGGCTGATCGGCCGGATCGACGGCCAGGCCGATGACTTGCCTCAGCTCAGAGGCCGGCAGCGTCGTTATATCCCATGCATTCGGCCCAAGGCGTTGCGCATGGAAGGAGCCTGATGATCCCGACCAGGCCACGTGGGGGAACCCCGCGCTGTCCAGATCCATGGACAGATTCCACATCGCGTCGACCGGCTCGCCAATCATCTCCCGCTGCCAGACGCCACCGACCTGATAGGTGTAGGCGATGCGGGAACCCCGGACGTAGACCAGGTGCGCGTCTCCCGCCGGATCAACGCGCAGCGACAGCAGTTGGCCGATGTCATCCAGGCGCTCGAACCACCATATGCCCTCATTAGGCCGGCCGACATAGAGGCTGTTTCGCTCGATGTTGCTGTAGGCGACCACCGGCTCGTCGTTCGTCGGGTCAATCGCCAGATCGAGCACCATGTCGGGCGGCGGGCTGCCGACGGGGAACGGCCCCAGCGGCGTCACCACCCACGCGCCATCCACGCGCCGCGCATAGCGCAGCTCCTCGGCGGCCATATCGACATACAACACATGGGGGTTTCCGGCACTATCGACGGCGACATCGTTCAGAGTGCCGCCGGGGCCAATCGACTCTTCCGACCAGATCGGCACAGGGATGGATAAGACGGGGTTGGCGGGCGCGGCCGCACGGGAATCGGCGACGCAGAGGCTCAGTCCGCCCAACAGCCCCAGAAAGGCAAAGACGAACTTGTTCATGGCCACAGTATAAATCTATCCCACACCGATCACAATAGGTGAGGTATACAGACCTGACAGGTGGGCGAAAAATCACTTGACTGACTGAGGCCTTAATCGCCCACCTGTCAGGTCTGGCTACAATTGAAGTGAAAAAACTTTTTCGTAATTTGCCTGATGTTGCCCCAATATCTTAATATTTATGTCATGAACGTTGCATCTCTAATCGGGGGCGATTATGCTTGGGCCGGGCCGGGTGACTATAGATAACTTACCATCCACGGAAGCACTCGTCCCCCCACCGTAAGGAGAAAGAAGAAGTGAAGAAACAAGTGCTCATTAAAGAAATTATCCCGGCTATGGCGATAGCCATGATCCTCATGCTGGCCGCTTGCGGCAATCGGCCGACCGGCGACACACCCCCCGCGGGCAGCGGCACCATCACCGGCAACGTCATCTACCTTGATCGCTCGGGGCTGGACCCGAACGCGGTCATCGAGGTCGATCTGTTCCAGGCCACGCCCGGCTATCCCGAAGTCGTGCTGGCTACCCAGTCAGTGAACGCCGAAGGGCGGCAGGTGCCCATCCCGTTCGAGATCGCCTATGACCCGGCCCAAATCGACACCACACAGACCTATCTGGTTCGGGCGCGCATTCTGGTCAACGGCGCGCCGGCCTATGCCTCGCAGGCGGCCGTGCCGGTGATCACCAACGGTGCGCCGACGCAGGACGTCGAGGTTCTCGTCGGGCCGGTGATGACCGGCATCGCCGGCGGCACGCTGACCGGCAATGTCATCTATCTGGAACGCATCGCCATGGCCCCCGACGCCGTCATCACGGTGGAGCTGCAGGACGCCTCAGCGGGCACCGTCGCGGTCATCGCCGCCCAGGACATCAACGCCGAAGGGCGACAGGTGCCCATCCCGTTCGAGCTGCCCTATGACGCCACGCGGATCGACCCCGCCGGCACCTACCTGCTGAGCGCGCGAATCGCCGAGAACGGGCAGACGACTTTCGCCTCGCAGACCGGCGTACCCGTGCTGACCAACGGCGCGCCGACCAGCAACGTCGAGGTCCTGGTCTCTCCCGCGGCCCCCACCGCCGGCGGCGTCCTGCGCGGCTCGGTGACGGCTCCGCGTCAGCTTGAACCGTTCGACCCGGCGGCTGTCCTGCAAGTGGAGTTGCGCGAGCCGATGAAGGCTGACGCCCCCGTTGCGGCCATCGTCGAGATTCCGCTCGCCGGGCTGTCTTTTCCCGTTTCCTTTGAGCTGCCCTATGACCCGGCGTCAATCGCCGCGGATCGGGCCTACGTGGTGGGGGCGCGGGTTCTGGCGGGCAACAGGCTGTTCTATAACTCGCTGGCCCCCGTGCCGGTATTGACCAACGGCGCGCCCGCGTCGGAGATCGCCGTGCCGGTGGCCGCCGTGCCCAATCCGGCGGGCGGCATCCTGCGCTACACGATCACCAGTGATACCCCGATGACCTGGGCGGCCGATTCCACCGCCTGGCTCAACGTGGAGATTCGCGAGCCGATGCTGGCCGACGCCCCGGCCGCGGCTTTCGGCTATGTGCCGCTGGCCGGGCTTTCCTTCCCGATCTCTTTTGAGCTGGG
>DAOMSB010000086.1:4330-7533 GCA_035446145.1 Promineifilum sp. (SeqCode)
CCCATCGTCACCATCTCGAAGACGCTGGAAGGGGCGCAGTTCCCCATCCCGTTCGAGGTGCCGCTGGCCGCAGCGACCATCGACCCGACGCGGAACTACGTCGTGGGGGCGCGCATCCTGCTGGGCGATCAGGTGCTCTACGCGTCGCAAGTCGGCGTCCCCGTCGTCACCAACGGCGCGCCGACGACCGATGTGGTGGTGAATATACCGCCACAGTAAGGCACGAAATACGGGATACGGGTCAGGAAGGCCTGCCCGTCGCGTGGAGATTAAAAAGAGAGGCTGTCCGGTTTGTCGCCGGGCGGCCTCTCTTTATCTGTGAACCGCTCTACGGCTGGAACGCCGCCGGGATGAGCGCCTTGAAAGGCATGGGCGCGGGCGAATAGCGCCGGACGTAGATGTCCCATTTATTCGTCTGATTGGTGCCGTCGTTCCAGGCGACGACGGGATCGCCGTTGGGGCTGATGGCCAGGGAGGGGTGCATGGCGTCGACGTTGCTGTGGCTGATGCCGCCGCCGGAGGCCGATCCGGTGCCCACCTCGACCCAGCCGGCGCTGTTCCAGCGTCGGGCGTAGACCTGGTAGTTGTTGCCATTGCTCTGGTCATGCCAGGCGACGACCGGCGCGCCGTCGGAGCCGATGGCCAGGGAAGGCTCAACGGAGTCGTGGGCGTTGTCGCTGATGCCGCCGCCGGTGGCCGAGCCGCCCAACTCAGCCCAGGCCGATCCGTTCCAGCGTCGGGCGTAGATCTCAAAGCCGTTGCCCCCAAAATGTTCCCAGGCGACGACGGGCGCGCCGCCGGAGGCGATGGCCAAAGAGGGCTTCCGGGACCAATTGCCCAGATGGCCGGTATTGCTGATGCCGCCGCCGGTGGCCGAGCCGCCCAGTTCGGCCCAGGCTGAGCCGTTCCAATGGCGCAAGTAGATCTCCGGATTGCCGCCGCTGTACTCTTCCCAGGCGACAACGGGGTTGCCGTCGGAGGCGATTGCCAGGGAGGGGTTTTTGGAGTCGCCGGCGTTCTTGCTGATGCCGCCGCCGGAGGCCGAACCGGCCAGCTCGACCCAGGCGGATCCGTTCCAGCGCCGGACATAGATCTCACCATTGCCGCCGCTATTGTCCTGCCAGGCGACGACCGGCTTGCCGTCATGACCGATGGCCAGGGAAGGTTCCGCCGATTCGCCGGCGTTCTTGCTGATGCCGCCGGCGGAGGCCGAGCCGGCCAGCTCGGCCCAGGCTGAGCCGTTCCAGTGCCGGACGTAGATCTCGTAGCTGCTGCCGTTGCTGCGGTCCTGCCAGGCGACGACCGGCTTGCCGTCGGAGCCGATAGCCAGAGAAGGATCCAGCGAGCTGTCGGGGTTGTGGCTGATGCCGCCGCCGGAGGCTGAGCCGCTCCCCAGTTCCGCCCAGGCTGAGCCGTTCCACTGTTTGACGTAGATGTCGAAGACGCCGGAAGAGGCGTTGTACCAGGCGACAACCGGCTTGCCGTCGGGACCGATAGCCAACGACGGGAAAAGGGCCTTGGTAGTGCGGCTGATGCCGCCGCCGGTGGCCGAGCCTGGACCTATTTCCGCCCAGCCGGCGTTGGCCGCCGCTCCATCCGGCGCGGCGGCGGCCCCCCGGCCTCCGAACAATGCGGCCACCAGCCCGGCGACCACGATCACGAACAACAAGGGACGACGATGCTTGAGGATTACCATGACCCTGTTCTCCCATATGTTACTTTCCGCTCGCGATGGAGCGGTCAGTCAGGAATAACGTTTGGAGGCCATCGGGGGAGAGGTGGATAGCGCCTTAATCACCTGGTGGTCTGCGATTAAGAATCGATATTCATCCTAGATCGCGGGAATCCCGTTGTCAATACCCTGTTAATCCATTTGTTATTCTGCCCATTCCCCGCCCCGCATGAGCGGTTCGCGCCCGCCGCCGGCGGTGATGCCGTCGATATCGATCTCGGCCGAGCCAATCATGAAGTCGCGGTGGTTGGCGCTGAGATTGCCGCCACGCGCGACGAACTCCTCGTCGCTCGCCTCTTCACAGCCGGCAATGCAGTTGCGATAAGCGCGGCCGAGCGCCAGGTGGGATGAGGCATTCTCGTCGTAAAGCGTGTTATAGAAGATGATGCCCGATTGCGAGATGGGCGAGCTGTTGGGCACGAGGGCGACTTCGCCCAGATAGGACGCCCCTTCGTCCATCTCCACCTGCGCCCGCAGCAACGCCTCGCCGCGGGCCGCCTTCAGATCGACCACGCGGCCGTTCTCGAAGGTCAGGCTGAAATCCTCAATGAGATTGCCGCCCACGTTGAGGGGCATGGTGGCCCGCACGGTGCCGTTGACCCGATCGCGATGGGGCGCGGTGAACACCTCTTCCGTAGGCAAATTGGCCGTGTTGGAGATCCCAATGCCGGTGGGGGCAACCCCGCCGATCCACACATGGTTTTCCGGCAAGCCTACGGTCAGGTCGGTGCCCGGTCCGCGATAATGGAGCGCGGCGTATTGCTTGCCGTTCAGCCAGGCTGACCGCGCGGCGAGGTTGGCGTTATGAGCCTCCCAGGCGGCCAACGGGTCGGCCGCGTCGAGGCGCACGGTGCGGAAGATGGCCTGCCACAGCCGCTCCTGGGCTTCCGCCGGCGACAAATCGGGGAACACGCGGCTCGCCCAGCCCTCCGTGGCATAGCCGACGACGCACCAGTTGATGGCGTCGGCCGAGATGAGACTGCTGAACGGCAGAGCCGCCTGCCCCTCGGTGCGCTGCACGATGCCGATCAGTTCAGGGTCGACATCCTTCAGCAGATAGGGATCGACGCCGCCGATGGACAAGAGCGCGCCGCCGGCTTCGACCAGTTCGAGGCCCGCCTTCCACCACCAGTTGGAATGCTCGGTGAAGGAGTCGCGCGGCGCGTGGCGGAAGCGCGTTAGCTGCAGTTCGGAGTCGCTGTACGCCGCTTCGACAAGGCGGCCGCCGTGGTCGTAGGCATGAGCCGCCACCAGCCGCATCAGCGGGGCGGCCTCGATCGGCCCGCGAATCATCAATCGCTGACCGGGCTGCAAATTCAGGCCGACCTTGACGATCAGCTCGGCATATTGGCTCAATGAACGTTCAAATTCCGGGGTCATTAGGGGGAAACTCCTTGAGAGGGATGATTGATTCGATGGCACCAGATTACCCCAAAATTGTGTAGAAACCGAGTTTCTTCCGAGAAACCCG
>DAOMSB010000086.1:7633-11950 GCA_035446145.1 Promineifilum sp. (SeqCode)
AAACCCGATTTCTAAAGAATCTTTGCTGTGGCGCAACCTTGCGCGTTGGCCGGCCACTGATTATGCTATCCCTGTCCGCGCGATCACGACCCCGCGCGGCGAGGATGTCCCATGTACGAAGTGGTCTGGCAATACGACGCCGACGCCCCGTTCGATGACCCCAACCCGGCAAGCACGGCCGAGGCGCGACAGATGCTCATCGACGGCAATCGCGCCTTCGCGCGCTTCTTCACGCCGCGGCGCGACGGCTCGACGGCGCGCCGGGTGGTGCGCGTCTCGCCGCAGGATGTCGGCATCAGCGCCACGCCGGGCGAGGCCCCGCCACAGGTGCCGTTCGCCGCGTTCCTCAGCTGTGCCGACGCCCGCGTGCCGGTGGAACTGATCTTCGGCCAGCAAGCCAACGACCTGTTCGTGGTGCGCGTCGCCGGCAATGTGCTTGGCGACGAGATTCTGGGCAGCCTCGACTATGCCGTCGATCATCTGGGCACGGTGCGGCTGCTGGGCGTGCTGGGGCACACCGGCTGCGGCGCGGTATCGGCCGCCGTGGACGCCTATCTGACCCCGGCGGGCTATCTGGGTGTGGCGGCCAACTTCCCGCTGCAATCGATCATCAGCAGCCTGATGGCGCCGGTGCGCGGCGCGGTGTTCGCTCTTGTCGATAGCCATGGGGAGCAGGTCATCAGGAAGCCGGGATACCGTAAGGCGCTCATCGAGGCCACCGTTGTCCTCAATACCGCGCTTTCGGCGGCTGTCCTGATCCACAACTTCCATGACGCGCTGGGGGATCGGCTGGAGATCGATTACGGCGTCTACGATCTCGCGCACCGGACGGTAGGCCTGCCCGATCTGGCCGACCCCGACAATGAGTGGCAGGAAGGCCTGTTCCGGCCGCCGACCGACGAGGCCGGCTTCGCCAATCTCGGCCGCCGTCTGGCCCAAAGCCGGTATATTACCCGATTGCTGGAGACGGCCGGCGACAATTGACGGATAGCCGCCGGCCGGCGGCGTCTGTGATAAAATTCCCCCATGTCCACTTCTGCCCGACCGCCGGTTACCTTGTATGCCGACCAGGAGCATGGCGGCATCCGCTTTGTGGTGCTGGCCGGGCTGCTGGTGGGGCTGATCATCGGCTTCCAGCTGGTCTGGCGACTGCTGATGGCTTTCGCTCCGGCCTGGCGCGATTACGCCGTCGTTCTCTCCTGCACCGGGGCCATTCCCGTGGCGCTGCTGCTCATCTGGATGCTGGAGAAGTTCCTCAAGCGGGTTTGGCGCAGCGGGCTGAGCATCAGCCTCGACGATCGCGGCATCTATGTCCACGACCGGCGCGGCGGCGCGGCCGCCTCGACGAGCGACGAACCGGCCATGCCCTGGGCCAACAACATGGGCCAGTCGCGCTGGTATTTTCGGCTCAGCGGCTACCCGCGCGGCGGCCGCGAGCGGCGCGTGCCCGATAAATGGCTGTGCCTGGCCGTCGAGCTGCAGGCGGACGAATCACGCCTGAGCGCCTTCACCTTCATGCCGCCGGACAAGGCCGCCGCGTGGACGCAAAACCCGAAACAGGGCTTTCACGCGATCAACCCGGCCGAACTGTATAAGGGTGCCGACCGGTCGCGCTTTGGGCCGCCGGATCGGCCGCAGTTGTCCAACAGCCTGCTGCAGACGAAAGAGGCCCGCTACTGGCTGGCCGAGCGGCGGCGCTGGGAGTACGGCATCGAGCTGACGCCGGAAGATTTCGCCACGCTGCTGGATTACGCCGACCGCGGGGCGAGCGAACCCACTTCACCCACAAACCGGGCCGCCATGGCCCAGGAGGAACCCCATGTTTGATTTTATTACCGAAGAACACAAGATGATCCAGGGCGCGGCGCGCGATTTCGCCCAAAACTCCATCGCTCCCATCGCCGCCGAGTTCGACGAGTCGGGCGAATTTCCGCTGGACACCATCCGCCAGATGGGCAAGCTGGGCTTCATGGGCATCGAGGTGCCGGAGGAGTACGGCGGCGTGGGGATGGACACCATCGCCTATGTGCTGGCCATGGTCGAGATTTGCAAGGCTGACGCCAGCCACGGCACGATCATGTCGGTCAATAACTCGCTGTTCGCCCACGGCCTGATGAAGTTCGGCACCGAAGAGCAGAAGCAAAAGTATCTCGTGCCGGTGGCCACGGGGGAGAAGATCGGCGCCTATAGCCTGACGGAGCCGATGAGCGGCAGCGACGCGGGCACGATGAAAAGCCGCGCCGTGCTGAACGAGGCCGGCAGCCACTACGTCATCAACGGCCGCAAGTCGTGGGTCACGTCCGGCCCCCACGCCGACACCATCGTGCTGTTCACCATGACTCAGCCGGAGAAAAAGCACAAGGGTGTGTCGGCGTTCATCATCGAAACCGACAAGCCGGGCTTCGTGCGCGGCAAGAAGGAGCCGAAGCTGGGCATCCGCGCCAGCGCCACCAGCGAGATCATCTTCGACAACTACGAGTGCCCGGTCGAGAACCGCATTGGCGCCGAGGGTGACGGCTTCAAGATCGCCATGACGGTGCTCGACGCCGGGCGCATCGGCATCGCGTCGCAGGCGCTGGGCATCGCCGAGGCCGCCCTCGAAGCCAGCATCGCCTATGCCAAGGAGCGCGAGGCGTTCGGGCAGAAGATCGGCGAGTTCCAGATGATCCAGCAGAAATTGGCCGACATGAAGTGCCGCGTCGATGCCAGCCGCCTGCTCATCTATCAGGCGGCGCTGGCCAAGATCGCCGCAGCCAAAACGGGCGGCCGCTACTCGATGGAAGCCAGCATGGCCAAGCTGTTCGCCAGCGAGACGGCCATGTGGGTGACCACCCAGGCCATCCAGATCCACGGCGGCATGGGCTATAGCAAGGAGATGCCGCTGGAGCGCTACTTCCGCGACGCGAAGATCACCGAGATCTACGAAGGGACGAGCGAGATTCAGCGCATGGTGATTGCGCGGTCGCTCACCGGGCTGAGGTAAAGAGAGTGATCAGTGGGTCAGTGGGTCAGTGGGTCAGTGGGTCAGTGGGTCAGTGGGTCAGTGGGGCAGTGGGGCAGTAGGTCAGTGGGTCAGTGATTACTGACCTACTGATCTACTGATTACTGATCTACTGATCTACTGATCTACTGATTACCGACCCACTGACCACCCTCTCAAATCCGCGGGTTCCTCCCCTTATACCACCAGATTGATCAAAAACCCCTGCAGCACCCGCGCCAAAATCAGCACGATCATCGGGCTGAAATCGAGGCCACCCAGCGGCGGCATCACCCGGCGAATCGGGTTGAGGATGGGGTCGATCACCCCGTTGATGAAGCGAATGATCGGCCCCCAGGTCGGGTGCCAGGGGTCGGGCCGCACCCAGGACAGGACGATCTGGGCCAGCAGCAACACATAAAAAGCGCCAAAGACCAAATTGATTATATCGACTAGTATCATGCCGGTTTGTATTCCTTTCTGCGATTAAAGCGGCCGCTCCCGCTCGCCGAACAAGGCGCGGCCGACCCGAACGTGGGTGGCCCCTTCCTCGATGGCGATCTCGAAGTCGTCGGTCATGCCCATCGACAGCGCGGGCGGTTCTACCAGCGCCAACTCCCACCATAGGCGGGTTGCCAATTCGCGCGTGCGGCGAAAGACGGCGCGAATCTCATCGGGCGGCGCGTCCCACGGGGCCATGGTCATCAGGCCGATGGGTTGTAACCCGGGGAGCGCGGCCGCCTCTGTGAACAGTTTACGCAGCGCGGCCGTTTGCGTTGCATCCGTCTCCCAGTTCCTCATGTCCACGCCCAGCTTCGACGCCTCGCCGGAGACGTTGACCTCGATGAAGCAGGGCAGTTGCCGGCCGTTGGCAGCCAGGTCGGCCGACAGCCGCCGGGCGATCCGCTCGCGATCCAGCGCGTGGAACACGTCGGCGTGGGCCGCGGCCAGACCGGACTTGCGGCTCTGCACCGGGCCGATGAGATGCCAGACGACGCCGCTCTCCGGACCGAGGACTGCCTCAACGGCGGCCCGCTTGCCGGCCAGCTCCTCCGGCCGGTTTTCGCCGAACCGGCGCATCCCGGCCTCACAGGCGGCAAGAACCAGCTCGGCCGGCCAGGTCTTGGTGACGGCGATCAGGGTGATATCGGCCGCGTCGCGGCCGCTCCGCGCGGCGGCGGCGGCGATGCGCTCCATGACGGCCGCGTGGCGAGCTTGCAGTTCGGGGATGGAAAGCATGGGGGGATTATCCGTCGGATTGGGGAAAATGAAAAACGAAGCAAGCGTGCCGGGCAACAGGAGCCGCCTCTCGTCATTCGTATCTCATCACTCCCCGC
>DAOMSB010000087.1:0-11844 GCA_035446145.1 Promineifilum sp. (SeqCode)
TGATGGGCGAAAACAGACGCCACCACCAGGCGTATTGCGCCCCATTGGGCGTTTTAAATTCGTCGGCATAGCGCAGGCGCACACGGATGGCGTTGTGGCCCAGGTAGCGCCAATGGCGCACGACGTCACGCGGCGCGACGCGGGCCGGGCTGTGGGCGACGACGGCCGCAGGATCGAACCAGAGTCGATGGCCCGCGCGACGGATTCGCACCGTCCAGTCGGCATCTTCGGCCGCTGCGCCGGGGAAAGATTCATCCATGCCGCCCACGGCGGCGAACACCTCGCGGCGGACGCTCAAATTGAGCGTGGGCAGCAGAAAGCGCGGCCCGGCCGGAAGCTGGGGGACGAAATCGTGGAACATGGACACATTATCGCTTTGCGCCCAGTAATTGCTACCCTGTAGCGCCACGGCCCCGCCGACGACCGTCTCTCCGGCGGCGTGGCGGGCGCGGTGGCGGGCTAGCCAGTCGGGCGCGGGGATGCAGTCGGAGTCGAGGAGCAGGAACAGGTCGCCCGACGCGGCGCCCATGCCCAGATTGCGCGCCCGCGCGGCACAGACCGGCACGCCGGTGTCGATGAACTGTACGGCGGGGTGTGTCTGTAACGTGCCCGCCTCGTCGCGGCCGACGACGATGACCTCGTGCGGCGGCTCCGATTGGGCGACGACGGCGGCCAGCGCCCGACCCAGCGTCGGCGCGTTCAGGCTGGGGATGATGACCGAGACGCGCATCAGATCACCCGGCAGAGCAGGCCCTTCAGGTAGGCCGACTCAGGGAAGGAAAGCAGGACGGGATGGTCGGCCGACTGGCCTAGGTGATGCAGGATTTGCGCGTCGCGCCCGGCATCGACGGCCGCGCCGAAGACGATCTTCTGAAACAGGTCGGCGCTGACCAGACCGGAGCAGGAGAAGGTCGCCAGCACCCCGTTGGGCCGCAGCAGGCGCATCGCCAGCCAGTTGAGGTCTTTGTAGCCCCGCGCGGCGCGGTCGATCTGGCTCTGGCTGTGGGCAAACTTGGGCGGATCGAGGATGATAGCGTCGAATTGCCGCCCTTCCTCACGGAAGTAGCGCAACACCTCGAAAGCGTCCCCGGCGATGTATTCGTCCGATGCTTTATCCAGTCCGTTGAGCTTCATATTTCGTTCGGCCGTTTCCAGCGCAGGGGCTGAGCTGTCGATCTGGACGACATTACGCGCTCCGGCGGCCGCGGCATAGACGCCGAACGCGCCGGTGAAGGCGAAGACGTTGAGCACCTCGCGCCCGGCCATGAGCGCGGGTTGCCCGGCCGTGGCCCGGTTGTCGCGCTGGTCGAGGTAGAAGCCTGTCTTGTGGCCGTGGCGCAGATCGACGAGGAAGGAGAAGCCATTTTCGCGGATGGTCAGTTCGGCCGGCGGCTCCTGTCCGTGGCGCAGCTCGACCAACGGCCGCAGCCCTTCCTTGCCGCGCACGTCCACATCCGAGCGCTCCAGGATGCCCGCCGGGTGGAGCAGCTCTGCCAATAGGCGGGCCAGCATCTCCTTGCGGCCGTCGATGCCCAGGGTGAGGCACTGCATGACGAGGTAATCGCCGTAGCGGTCGACGACGAGGCCGGGGAGGAGATCGGCTTCGGCGTTAATGAGGCGATGGGCGGTGTTCAGGGGGGCGGTGGGCAGTGGGACAGTGATCAGTGGGTCAGTATTCAGTGAATCAGTAATCAGTGGGGTGGTGATCAGGGAGCGGCCGTGGATGGCTTGTTGGAGGCGGTTGCGCCAGAAGGATTCGTCGATTGGGACGGCCGGTTCCCAGGAGAGGATGCGGGCCTGGATTTGGGATTTGGCATTGTAATAGGCGGTGGCCAGTGGCGTGCCCTTGTGGTCGGCCACCGTGACCAGGTCGCCCGGTGCGGGTTGGCCCTTGACGCGGCCGATGGCCCCCGAAAAGACCCAGGGATGGCGATTGTGGACCGGCTTGTCGCGGCCCGGCTTCAGGATGAGGGTGGCTGTGGGTTGTTCCGTGCTCGTCATTTGTCACTCGTCGTGTGTCAATGGCTAATCTCGGCCGCCGCGTCTTCCGGACGACCGAGCAGCTGCGAGATGAGAATGCCGGCCAGCATGAGGGCGCAGCCGAACAGGGCACGCGCCGACAGCACCTCGCCCAGCAGCAGCCAGCCGCCGATGACGGCGAAGACCGCTTCCAGGCTGAGGATGATGGCCGTGTCGGCCGGGCGCGCGTGGGCCTGGGCGATGGTTTGCAGCGTGTAGCCCACGCCCACCGACATGATGCCCGTGTAGAGAATCGGCCACAGCGCGGCGCGCAGGTCGGCGGCCGAGATCGTCTCGGTCAGCAAGGCGGCCGCGGCGCTCAGCGCGGCGCAGACCACAAATTGCAGGAAGGCCAGCTTGACCGTATCGGTTTGGGGCGAGAGGCGGCCGAGCAGCAACACGTGCCCGGCCCACAGAAACGCGCCGAACAGCACCAGCAGGTCGCCCCAGGCCATATAGAAGCCGCCTTCGATGGTCAGGAAGTAGAGGCCCGCCGCGGCCAGGATCGCCCCAAGCCACACCGCGGCCGAGGAGCGATGACCCAGCGCCAGCCCCAGCAGCGGCACGAGCACCACGTAGAGGCTGGTGATGAAGCCCGCCTTGCCCGCCGTGGTGAGGGCCACGCCCATCTGTTGCAGCGTGGCCGCGCCAAACAGGACCAGCCCGACCAGCACGCCACCCGTGAGAAGGTTGCGATCGCGCAGCGGGACGGGCGGCCGCCCCGATTCCGTCGTTCGCCGATCCATGACGACCATCAGGGGAACCAGCATCAGCCCGCCGATCAGGAAGCGGACGGCGTTGAACGTGAACGGGCCGACGAACGCCATGCCCGACCGCTGAGCCACGAAGGCGAAGCCCCAGACGACGGCCGTCAGCAGCAGGAGCAGGTTGGCGCGCAGGCGTGGCGAACTGGTCATGGCTCACTATCATCAAGGCGGAGTCGATGTCCGCCCCTATACGTCGCGGTGTCCCTGGCCGCTCTCGACGCGCCCGGTCAGCAGGTCGAGCGCGTGGGGCAACACGGGCAGCAGCAGATCGAGGTTCTCGGCCACGGCCTTGGGGCTGCCGGGCAGGTTGACGATGAGCGTGGCGCCGCGCAGACCGGCCACCCCCCGCGAGAGCATGGCATGGCGCGTTACCTTCAGACTCTCGGCCCGCAGCGCTTCGGCGATGCCCGGCGCTTCGCGTTCGATGACCGCGCGGGTCGCCTCGGGCGTCACGTCGCGCGGGGCAAAGCCGGTGCCGCCGCTGGTCAGGATCAGGTCCAGCCCGGCGGCGCACCATTCGCGCAAGGTGCCGGTGATCGTCTCGAACTCATCGGGGATGATCGTCTGAAGAGCGATCGTCCAGCCGGTTCGTTCGGCGACCAGCCCGGCGGCCAGCGGCCCGCTCTTGTCCTCGTAGACGCCCTCGGCCCCGCGGTCGCTGATGGTCAGGATGCCAACACGCCTCATTCGCGAGCCTGTTCGTTCACGAGAGCCAACAGCGCGTCGCTCAGCCCGCTCTCGGTCACGCCGTAGTAGATGTGGGCACGGTCGCCCTCACGCACGGCCAGGTCATAGAGCGTGTTGTTGTTCTTCTGGCGGCGATTGAGAATGGCGACGTTGTTGCGCCATTGCGCGACCGACAGATCGGGCGGAGCAGTCTCGACCTGGGTGATGGCGTAATGCCACAGGCGACGGGCCGACGAACGGGTAACGTTGTTGATCAGGTTGCCGTTGCGCAGGTCGCGCAGGGTGTGGTAGATGACGCCGTCGCGCTCGGTGCTGTCCACGTGTTCCACGCCGGTGCGGGGGTGTTCATAGCCGCCGCGGCCGTTGGCAGGGGTGGGGCGGCTCGTCGGCTCGCTCTTGCGGCCCGATGACGGCGGTGGCGTCGGGTTGGCGACCGGTTCGGCGGGCGGCTTTTGCTCCACCACGCGACCGGTCAGGTTCCGCTCCACCATCCGGACGATCTCGTCGCGCACGGCCAGGGTCGTCTCGGACTCGTCGCGCACGTAGAACTGGTTGTGGTCGATGGCGTAGGGCGCGTCGGGGCCGGGCGTCACGCTGATGCGCATGACGGTCGCCCCTTGCGTGGGCAGGCTGTCGATGACCACTTGCGGCTCCGGGCTAAACCGTTTGGAAATAAGTGTCTGCAGCGTCTCGATGGCTTTGTGCGGCTCGCGCACCCCTTCGGGTTTGGCCTTCGGGTCGGCGGGAATGCCGACGTAGATCGTGCCGCCGTTGGTGTTGGCCATGGCGCAAATGTCGCGCAGGACGCTGTCCTGATGGCCGCCGCGCTGGTTTATGGACGGGTGGAAAGATTGCACCAGCGACTCGCCCTCTTCGCGGGCGGACTGGACGAAATCAATGGCCTTGGCCGTGCCGCGCCAGGGGCGCGTCAGCGAGTGATCGTTGCCGCGGATCACCCGCGCCAGCGCGTCGAAGCTCACTTCTTCCAGCAATATTTCCGTCACGCGGTCGCCGACGCCCAGATAGGGGGAGTTGGCCGATTCGCGGATGAGACGGTGGGCGTCGGAACCCTGGATGCAGCGCATCGGCCGCGGGTATTCCGGCTTGGAGCCGTCGAAGAAGCGGCGGGTCGTCTGGTTGCCGCGCTTCTCCAGGTCGGTCACTTCGAGTGCGTGCAGGTTGACGTCCTGGGTATAGGCGATGCGCGTCTGGCCGCCGAAATCGAGACCGCGCAGCATGACGCCATTGCCGGAGTTGGCATGGGCGGCGATGACCAGACCGCCGGCCTCATTGATGACGTGGTAGGCGGTCAACACGTCGGACGTGGCCCCGACGGTCGAGCTGCCCACGCGCAGCGACGCCGGCGGGACGCGCAGCGTCAGCAGCAGATGCTCCAGATAGCTCACCGGCGTTTCCGGCGGGAAAATGCCCAGAATATGAAAGCCGAAGGTGGCGGTGAACTCGAAGCCGGGCAGGACGAGCAGCTTGCCCAGCACGCGCCGGTACTCATCCAGCAGGCGTTGCTCGGCGGGGTCGATGCGGCCGCGGCTCTCCAGCCATAATAGTTGCTCGACTTCTTTCTGCATGGTGGCAAAGCCGGCCACGGTGTTGTGGTCGGTGATGGCAATGATGTCGAGGCCGCGGGCGGCCGCTTGCCGCAAAATATCCAGGTAGCTGACGTGCGGCTCCTGGTGGTCGTTGGAGGCGGGCGTGTGCAGATGCAGGTCCATCCGCCGCCATTGAGGGGAAGCGTGTTTGGGCTTCGGTGTTGATTTTTGTGATGAGGCGGAAGCCCCTCTGGATCGGCCGCGTCGGGACGATCCCTGTTCTTGTGCCATTGCGATATGCTCCTGAGCTACGCTCGCCTGTCACCCAGGGCGGCAATGGCACGCACCAGGCCAATGGTCGTCACGCCGACCTTGATGGCATCACCGGTGGTGATGGCCGGGGGGCCGCTGCGCGTCTCGCGGGACGTGCGAATCAGCAGCCAGGATGTGGCCAGGCCGACGGCCGCGCCGATGATCCCGCCCGTGATCAGGACTTTCGCCTGCCAGCTTTCTTGCTGGTCCATGGCGGCAAGCTCCTGATTTCTTGTTCTGTCAGATTTACTCATACTAGATACTCCGTGTAAATTTTCCTCTAATACCGTTCAGCCAACCACGCAGCCAAGCAAAACGGGCGTGCAGGGCGATCAGTGGTTGTCTGATGCGCGTGCCAAGCCTGTCCACGCCATGTTCGGCGCTGTCGAGAAGCCCGTCCAACTGCCACAACCAGGCCTGAATGCGACTCCGGTAGGCCATCGGCCCCGTCTCCGGGAACTCCTTGCGCTTTTGGCGACGATTGAGCCTGAAGGCCAGCCAGGCGATGGGCAGAATGGCCATCAGGATGATCATCGGCCCGGCGAACAGGATGACGACGAGCGCCGACATGCCGGCGATGAACGATTTCGCCTGGGGAGTTGCCACGCCGAACGCCAGATAGATGATCAGCGCGAACAAGGCCACGGCGAGGATCGCGGCGATGATAATCGGCGCGTAGACGTTACGTCGCAGATAACGCTGCCGCAGCTCGTCGCGGGTCAATTGCTCAGGGGTGGGGCGATAGGTTGTTGACGAATAGGGGGCGTTCGAGGGCGGCCACTCGTTCGGTGGCTGATCGTATGCCGCCCACGACCCCGGCTTTCCGGCAGATGGTTGTTGCGACGAATAAGCGCCCGACGCCGGCGGAAGGTTTGCTGAACTCATGGGATAACTAAATTCCTAATCGTTCAATTATATCATAGATGTAGATGAATTGCTCAGGGAGGGTGAAGATGCAACTGTGGCGCACCCTGTCGAGGTTGCGTTTCGACTAATCCGCAAGCCGGACGGCTTGCGCCACAATGGAGGCCAACGGGCGACAGGCTTTGGTGTCTGTCGTCCATTGGCCGTCGGCGGCGGACAAGAGTCGGGTCAGCCCTAATCCTGATAGCCGTCGCTGAAGATGTCGATCATCAGCTTCGGGTCGCCCAGCGGGTAGAGGATGGGGCAGGTGGCGCCGCTGTCGATGTATTCGCGCACCTTGGCCTTCACCTCGGCCGGAGAGCCGCTGGCCGTGCACATCTGCACCACGTCGTCGGGCACAAGGTGCATGGCGCCTTCGATCTCCTCCTCGGTGGCCGGCCAGGTGAGCACCTGGTGGATCTCGTCGAGCAGCTCCTGGCTGACGCCGCTGGCCTTCATCAGGTGCGGCTGCTGGCCCAGATATTGGGTCATCATCTTGCGGGCCATGTTGAGCGCGTGCTTGCGGTCGTTGTCGACGGAGCAGATGACAAGCTGCGGCCGATCGATGTCATCGATATTGCGGCCGGCCTTCTTGGCCCCGCGCTCCAGCGCGTCCATCGCCTCGGCGTTGTACTTGGGGTTGACCAGGTAGTTGAGGCAGACGCCGTCGGCGATTTCGCCGGCCATCTCCATCATCTTCATGCCCGTCGCGCCGATGTAGATGGGCACGTTGCGCGGGGTCTTGCGGCCGTGGACGACGTCGAGGGTGATGCCGTCGACATAGTGGAACTCGCCGTGGAAGGTGACGGTCTCCATGTTGAGCAGTCGCTTCAGCACTTCGACCGTCTCACGCATGGCCAGCAGCGGCTTGCGGCGGTCGATGCCTACCTTTTGGGCCAGCGGATCCCACCATGCGCCGATGCCGCAGATGACGCGGTCGGGGGCCAGGTCGTCGAGCGTCAGGAAGGTAGCGGCCAGCAGGCCGATGTTGCGCGTCCAGTTGTTGATGACGCCGCTGGCGACCTTGATGTGGTCGGTGACGGCGGCGAAGGCGGCCATGGGCACGATGGCGTCGCGCACGAGGCGGCTCTCGGCCTGCCAGACGGCTTCAAAGCCGTTGGCCTCGGCATATTGCGACAACTCCATGCCTTCCTGCAATGAGTGGGCGTCTTGTAGATAGAGGGCTAAGCGATCACGGGACATAGTTTTGACTCCTTTGGGTGGGGGTGGGGAAATTGTCGGCCGACGCCCAGCCACAGTTGATCGATATCAATCGGTGGTCGGTCGGCGGCGGTTGCTTATTATTCATCGCCTGCCTGAATTAAGCAACCACAATATGCCAGCCAGTCGCCCTCGGTATCCAGATCGAAGCGCAGGCCGGGGGCGTTGATGATGCAGGTCGTTCGGCCGCGCGCGGCTGCCTCGTTCAGATGGGCGTGGTAGCTGCCGGGGCCGTAGTGGAAAGTGAAGTCGCCGGGCGGGGCCAGCAGCAAGGCGTTGGTGCCTTCTTCGGTCTCGTCGCCGGTGATGGCAAGTAGCGGGTGGTGGGTGGTGGGGAGTGGGGCAGTGGTCAGTAGGTCAGTGGGCAGTGGGGCAGTGGGGAGTGGGGCGAGCATTTGCTCAATATCCTCGACGCGGGCGAAGGGCAGGTCGGCGGGCAGGATGAGGACGGCCGTCGCGCCTTGCCGGGCGGCCAGCGCCGCGCCGCGCGTGGCGGCTTCGTTCAGGCCCGACGGTTCCGTCTCGAGCAGGACGGCCGCGCCGTGGTTCTGGGCCAGGGCCGTCGCCTCGGCGTCGCCCGTCACGACCAGCACGCGGTCGATGCCCGGCACGTCGTTCAGGGTCGCCAGCAGGTTATCGAGAAAATGGTGAATGAGTTCGGCGCGCGCCTCGGCCGAGAGCAGATGCGCCAAACGACGCTTGCTGTCGTGGAGAGGCTTGACGGGAATGATGGCCCAGATGGTCATTGCGGGCGATTATACCCGATGGTGGTGGATGAGTGTAAAGAAGTGAAGGTGAAGTGGAAAAAGGGTACTTCCCCACCCTCCTCAGATGATCGCCCGCTAAGTCTCCTGCTGTATTCCTCCGGTGTTTGGCCTATAATCAGGCCTTAATGCGCAAAGCATGATGACCTAATCGCTATCATCGACCTGTCGCCCCTCGGTCATGCCGGGAGCCGGGATCAATTCTGGATCGGAACAACCTATGTCTCGTAACCTCAGGAACATTCTCCTAACTGTCCTGGTGCTGGCCCTCGTCGGGGCGGGCATCTATTTCTTCATGCAGCGCCGCCAGGCGGCCGCCGGGCAACAGTCCGAAGTGCTGCGCGAGGCCACCATCACCCGCGACCGCATTGCTTCCACCGTCAACGCTACCGGTGCGCTGGAGCCGGAGACGCTCGTCACGCTCACCTTCGGCCTCAGCGGCACCATCGTCGACGTCGGTGTCGTGCGCGGCCAGGAAGTGAAGGCCGATGATGTGCTGGCCCAACTGGACACCGCTGAGCCGGCGCTGGCCGTGCAACAGGCCGAGGACGCGCTCATCATCCAGCAGCTGACCATGGCCCAGCGCGTGGACGGCGAGCCAAGCCCCGCGCAACTGGCCTCGTCACGAGCCGACATCCAGGCCGCCGAGGCCAACGTGCAGGTGGCCCAGGCCAACCTCGCCTCGGCCCAGGCCGGTCTGCAGCAGGCCCAGGCCCAGCGCGCCCAGTTGCTCGCCGGAGCTTCGGCGGGGCAGATCGCCCAGGCTGAAGCTCAGGTGTCGGCCGCCCGCCAGCAGCAGAAGCAGGCCGAAGAAACCCACAACCGCACCACCGAGTGCCACACCTTCACCAATCCGGCCACGAATCAGGAAGAGTCGGTCTGCCCCGGCCTCGGCGCGCCGGAAGAGCAAGCCCGCGCCGCGCTGGAAGCCGCCACGCTGAACCTGCAGGCGGCCGAGGCGTCGCTGGCCGACCTCAACAACCCCGCCGGCCCGGCCGACATCCAGGCCGCCGATGCGAGCATCGCCGGGGCGCAAGCCCAGGTGCAGGCCGCTGAGGGCAACGTGGCCGCCGCCGAGGCCCAACTGGCCCGCGCCCATGCCGCCGCCGACCTGCTGGTCGAGAAACCGGCCGCCGACGAGAAAGCCATCCTTGAGGCCCAGGTCGCCAGCGCCCGCACCAATCTGGAAATCGCCCAATTGCGGCTGCGCCAGGCGCAGATCATCGCTCCCATCAGCGGCACGGTGGCCAACGTGCTGATTCGCGCCGGTGAGCAAGCCGCACCCGGCTCCCCGGCCATTAGCATCCTGAATGAGGATGCCTACCACATCACGGTCAACGTCGACGAGATCGACATCGACCGGGTGAAGGTCGGCCAACCGGTGGTGGTCACCCTCGACGCGCTGCCCGACCAGCCGGTGCAAGGCGTCGTCAGCGAGATCGCCCCGACGTCCACGTCCACCTCAGGCGTCGTCACCTATCTGGTGACCATCAACCTCGACGAAGCGGCCGCCGCCGATTTGCGCCCCGGCATGAGCGCCAGCGCAGCCATCACCGTCGATGAGCTGGACAACGTCCTCGTCGTGCCCAACTGGGCCGTGCGGCTGAACCGCGAGACGGGCGAGGCGTTCGCTCTGGTGCGTCAGGCCGACGGCACCATCGACGAGGTCGTCATCGAGACCGGCCTGCGCAACGAGCAGTTCAGCGAGGTGATCAGCGGCCTGAACGAGGGCGACCAGGTGGTGCTGACCAACGAGCGCGAAGGGCTTAGCGGCTTCTTCCCCGGTGGTGGGGGCTAGGACTTTCGAGTCATCGGGGTAATATGAGCAACAGCAACGGAACAGCCAACGGCCGCGAGCCGGTGATCCTCATCAAGGATATGACCAAGGTCTACCGGATGGGTGAATACGAAGTCCACGCCCTCAACGGCGTGTCGCTGGAGATCGGCGCGGGGGAGTTCGTCGCCATCATGGGGCCGTCCGGCTCCGGTAAATCGACCTTGATGAACATGCTCGGCGCGCTCGACCAGCCGACCGACGGCACCTATCTACTGGACGGCACCGACATCAGCGCCATGAGCGACGATCAGTTGGCCGACATTCGCAACCGCAAGATCGGCTTTGTCTTCCAGAACTTTAATCTGTTGCCGCGCATGCCCGCCCTGCAGCAAGTGGAGCTGCCGCTCATCTATGCCGCCAAGGGGCAGCGCCACGAACGCGCCCGCCGCGCGCTGGAGATGGTCGGCCTCGGCGACCGCATCGACCACCGGCCGAGCGAACTGTCCGGCGGCCAGCAGCAGCGCGTCGCCATCGCCCGCGCCCTGGTCAACGAGCCGGCCATCATTCTGGCCGACGAGCCGACGGGCAACCTCGACAGCAAGTCGGGCACTGAAGTGATGGCCATCTTCCAGCGGCTGAACCGCGAGCAAGGCATCACTATCCTGTTCGTCACCCACGATCCGTGGATCGCCCGCCACACGCGACGCATTATCACCCTGGCCGACGGCGTGGTCATTCGCGACGAAGCTGTGCCCGAGCCGCTCGTGGCCGGCAAGAGCGCGCGGCCTTCGGATGAGGCGCTGGTGGGATAGGAGAAAGGGAGAAAGGGAGAAGGGGAGAAGGGGAGCGCCCCCGCACCCTTTCACCCCTGCTCCCCTTCAAAAACAATATGAACCTGACTGAAAACATCCGTCTCGCCTTCAGCAGCCTCATGGCCAACAAGCTGCGCGCCATCCTGACCATGCTGGGTATCATCATCGGTGTGGCCGCGGTCATCACGCTCGTCTCCGTGGGCGAGGGTGTGCAGGCCGTGGTCGTCTCCGAGTTCCAGGGGCTGGGCAACAACCTGCTGTTCGTCACCCCCGGCCGGCTCGATGCAGGTGAGTTTGGCCACTCCCGCACCCGGGCCGAGCTGACCAACGACGACTACCTGACCCTGACCGACACGTTCAACGTGCCCAACCTGGCCCGCGTTGCGCCCATCTACGACCGTCCGGCGCTCATCACCCGCGGCGGCAACGAGGTTCAGGTGACCGTCACCGGCACCACGCCCGACTACACCGCCGTCCGCGACTTCCATCCGGTGCTGGGTGACTTTTTCACCGAGCAGGACGTGACCACGGCCGCCCGCGTGGCCGTATTGGGCCAGACGGTTTATGAGAGCCTCTTCCCCGACGGCGACGTGCCTATCGGCCAAACCATTCGCATCAACAACGTCAATTTCCGCGTCATCGGCCTGATGGAAGAGAAAGGCGGCTCCGGCTTCAACGATCAGGACAACACCATCCTCGTGCCGCTCAACACCGCCCAGCGCCGCCTCTTCCCCGCCCGACGGCCCGACGGCAAGTTCCGCATCGATCAGATCTACGCCCAGGTGATCAGCGAGGAGCGGCAGGACGCAGCCATCACCGAGATGGAACTGGCCCTTCGCCAGACGCGCGGCATCGCCTTTCGTGATGAGGACGACTTCACCATCCTGAGCCAATCGGAGATCATCGGCGCGCTGGGACAGATCACCGGCGTGTTGACCACCTTCCTGGGCGTCATCGCCGGCATCTCGCTGCTGGTGGGCGGCATCGGCATCATGAACATCATGCTGGTCAGCGTGACGGAGCGCACCCGCGAGA
>DAOMSB010000088.1:0-11835 GCA_035446145.1 Promineifilum sp. (SeqCode)
CGGGTCTGTCTCAGGGGGGATTGTATGCGCTCATCGCGCTTGGCTACACCATGGTCTATGGTGTGCTGTTCATGATTAACTTCGCCCATGGCGAATTTTTTATGTCCGGCGCGATGACCTCAACCATGCTTGTCGCCTCCACACTTAGTCGGTCCGGCTTCATGGACAAACAGCCGATCATCTACCTGGTGATCGTGACCTTCGTTTCGGTGCTGACGGCGATGTGTATTTCGCTGCTGACGGAAAGAATCGCCTACCGACCATTGAGGCGCGCGCCCCGGCTTGTGCCGCTCATCACCGCCATCGGCGCGTCATTCTTCTGGCAGTATTTTTTCCGCGGTCTCTTCGGCGGCGATATCAAGCCCTTTCCCGTTCCGGCCGTTCTGGATGGACGAATCAACCTGTTGGGCATCGACTTCCTGAAGGTGCGCGTGGTTGTTTTCGCCGTCTCCATCCTGGCCCTGATTGCCCTCTATCTTTTCGTCATGAAGACCAAGACCGGCAAAGCCATCCGGGCCGTGGCCGAAGATAAGGACGTGGCGACGTTGATGGGCATCGATGTGGATCGCACAATTGCCACGACCTTTGCCGTTGGCGCGGCCATGGCCGGCATCGCCGCCGTCCTCTGGGTGCTGGTGTTCAAACAGGCTCATTTCTTCATGGGGTTTGTGCCGGGTATCAAGGCTTTCACCGCCGCGGTGTTGGGCGGCATCGGCAGTATCCCCGGCGCGGCTCTTGGCGGCCTTTTCCTGGGGCTTATCGAGGCCGTTGGCCCGCCCCTCTTCCTGGAAGGGTTGGGCATCCCCGGCGCGCATCAGTTGAAGGACGTGACCGCCTTCACCCTGCTCGTTCTGGTCCTCATCTTCCGGCCACAGGGTATCATCGGTGAACGTCTGGCCGAAAAGAAGGCCTAAGGGAGGCAATCCATGACAAAGGAAAACTGGCGTCATATTATTCGCATCGGCCTCTTGATGGGTCTCATCATCCTGATGACCAGCGTCATCGGCATGGTGGAAACATTCAACGAACGCGCCCTCGTCGTTGGTTATCTCACTCTGGGGCAATTGTTGCTCTACGTCCCGGCCCTTTATGGCGGCTACATTTCAGTTCCTGCCGGGGAGCATCGAGCCGTTCCCCAGAGATTGCTGGGAGGACTGGTAGCCGGGTTATTGGCCGCAGTTCCGGCTATCTTGCTGGTCTTGTTGGCGACTTCGTGGCCCGACATTCGAACCTATTTTGTAAACATCTCGCCCAAGCTGATCACCATACTGACCTCTGGGAGGGCGGTTGGCCCTGGGATAGGGCTGCTGGCCGGCGAGATGGCGGTATTAGGCCTTATTGGCGCGGCCATTCACCTGATCCCCGACCGCGTCCGCCGGCCGATCGTCATCGCCCTCGTCGTCACCGCCATCTTCGCCCTTTTCTCCGACGTGCCGCTCAATATTGCCAACCAGCTGATGGAGCGTAACGTAGTCCGCATCTTGTTCGGCACAAAAGGTATCACGCCGCTCACGGCCGTCATTGTGTTCGCCATCGCCTTGCTCTCCGCTTTCTTCTGGACGTTGAAGGGCAGCAGCGCTTTTCAACGCCGGCGAGCCACTCAGACCCCCGCGCAAGCCAAACGCTCCCAACAGATAGCGACTATCGTCTTGCTGCTCGTCCTGTTGGTGCTGCCGCGGGTGTTGGGCATCTTTCTGACCAATGTGCTGGATCAGGTGGGCATCTTTGTCCTGATGGCGCTGGGGCTTAATATCGTGGTTGGTTTCGCCGGATTGCTCGACCTGGGCTATGTGGCGTTTTTTGCCATCGGCTCCTACGTGACGGCCCTGCTGACGTCCACCGGCGACTTGGGCATGGGCATGAACTTCTGGGTGGCTGTGCCCATCGCCGTGGTGTCCGCTACGCTGGCCGGCATCATCCTTGGCATCCCGGTGCTGCGCATGCGCGGCGACTATCTGGCCATCGTCACCCTCGGCTTTGGCGAGATCATCCGCGTGCTGGTGCGTTCGGACCTGCTCAAGCCGGTCATTGGCGGCGCACAGGGCATTCTGAACATCGGCCGGCCGACCATTGGCGGCTTTGAATTTGTGACACCGCTTCACTTTTATTACCTCATCCTGCTAGGCTGTATCCTGGCCTGGTACATAGCCAGTCGCCTGCGTGACGGCCGCATCGGCCGCCGCTGGATGGCCATGCGTGAGGATGAGGATGTGGCCGAAGCGGTGGGCATCAATCTGGTGGCTACCAAGTTGCTGGCCTTCTCCATCGGAGCGGCTTTTGCGGGGCTGGCCGGAGCGTTGTTTGCCCCGCGTATCGGCTCGGTATTTCCCAACAGCTTTGAGCTTCTCATTTCGATTAACGTGCTGGCCATCGTTATCGTTGGCGGCATCGGCAGCTTGCCCGGCGTCGTTCTGGGCGCGTTCGTGCTCGTCGGCTTGCCGGAACTGCTGCGCGAGTTCGAGGAGTACCGGCTGCTGATGTATGGCATCCTGCTGATCACGATGATGCTCGTGCGGCCCGAGGGGTTGTGGCCTTCGGCTATCACCCGGCGCGAGATGCACGCCGCGGAAGAAGATGCCGCGCGCGAAGGCATCCAGGCCGAAGAGGTTCAACCGCTCGTCTAGGGAGATCGCTATGAGCAATATACTGGAAGCAACCAACGTAACCAAGCGCTTCGGCGGTCTGGTCGCCGTCAATAATCTGACCTATTCCATCCCGAAGGGGAGCATCGTCAGCATCATTGGCCCCAACGGCGCGGGCAAGACGACGTTTTTCAACTGCATCACCGGATTCTACAAGATCGATGAGGGCGAGTTTAATTTCGACGGTCAATCGATCAAGGGTAAATCTCCCGATCAAATCACCAAAATGGGCATCGCCCGAACCTATCAGAACATCCGTCTCTTCGCCTATATGTCGGCCATCGAGAACATCCTGGCCGGCATGGAGCCGCGATTGCGCTCACCCTGGTTTGGTCCCGTCTTCGGGCTGCGCAGCACGCGCCTTGAGGAAGAGAAGGCGGTCGTGGAGGCCAATCAGCTGCTCAACTTCGTAGGCCTGCGCGGCAAGGGCGATAACCTGGCGCGCAACCTGCCCTATGGCGACCAGCGCCGGCTGGAGATCGCTCGCGCGCTGGCCGGCAATCCGAAGCTGCTGCTGCTCGACGAACCGACGGCGGGCATGAACCCCAGGGAGACGGCCGAGACGACCGAATTCATTCGCAACCTGCGCGACGAGGTCGGCATCACTGTCCTGCTCATCGAGCACGACATGCGCGTCGTCATGGGCATTTCGGAAAGCATCACCGTCCTCGACTACGGCGAGAAGATCGCCGAGGGAACGCCGGCCGATATCCAGCGCAACACGCGCGTCATCGAGGCTTATCTGGGCCGCGGCGCTGCCGGTGCGGCCCATCTGACCATCAACCAGGAATCGGAGAGTGGCGCATGAGCATCCTGGAACTCAACAACGTCCATGCCTACTACGGCAAAATCCACGCCCTGAAGGGTATTTCCCTGACCGTCGAGAAAGGAGAGATCGTCTCGCTCATCGGTGGCAACGGCGCGGGCAAGACAACCACGCTGCGCACGATTTGCGCGCTCATGCGGCCGACGACCGGCTCAGTTAGCTTCAACAACGAGAGCCTCGATCGGTACAAACCGAGCCAACTGACCGCGCGCGGGATCGCCATGGTTCCCGAAGGGCGCGGCGTCTTCGCCCGCATGACCGTGCTGGAAAACCTGGAGATGGGCGCGTTCCATCGCAGCGACAAGGCGGGGATCCTTGAGGATATCGAGAAGATCTATGAGCTGTTCCCGCGCCTGAAGGAACGTCGCACCCAGTTGGCGGGCACGATGTCGGGTGGCGAGCAGCAGATGCTGGTTATGGGCCGAGCGATGATGTCGCGGCCGAGTTTACTGCTTCTCGACGAGCCTTCGATGGGCCTTGCGCCCGTCCTGGTAGAAGCGATCTTCAACACCATTGTCGATATCAACAAACAAGGCACGACCGTTCTGCTGGTTGAGCAAAACGCGTTGATGGCGCTCAATATTGCCGATCGCGGCTACGTGTTGCAGACGGGAGAGATCGTCCTCAGCGACAATGCCAAGGCGCTGCAAAACAACGCCATGGTCCAAAAAGTGTATTTGGGTATCGAGTAGGGGCAGGCTACAAAGTTGTCCCTCGTTATAGAGGATTAAAGGGTGGGTTTCAGGTCTTCTTGCAAGAAGGCTAAAACCCACCCTCCGCCGTAAGTGATGAAAGGGTGGGAGTCCCACTTGCTCCTGATACGGGGACGATCCCAATCTGTGTGATCCATGAAACTCCAGCTCTATTCCGCGGCCGACGTCAATCGCGCCTTGCCTATGGCCGAGGCTATCGAAGGCGTCAAGGCCGGCTATGTTCAACTCTCGGCGGGGCGGGTGCAGTCGCCTTTGCGCACACCGCTGAACGTCTCGCCCGATGACGTGACGCTGATCATGCCCTTTTACGCGCCACCGGCGGCCGAGGCCGATAGCGGCGCGCTGGGGCTGAAACTCGTCTCCGTCTTCGGCAGCAACACGGGGCGCGGTCTGCCGCTCATCCACTCCATCGTCATGGCCGTGGATGCGAGTAGCGGCGCGCCGCTGGCGCTCATCGAGGGTGGCAGCCTGACGGCCATCCGCACCGGCGCGGCCTCGGGCGCGGCCACCGACGTGCTGGCCCGGCCCGATGCGAGCGTGGTCGCTATTTTCGGCAGCGGCGTCCAGGCGCGGCGGCAGCTGGAAGCGGTCTGCACGGTGCGGCCGATCGAGCGTGCATATGTCTATAGCCTGATGGGAGCCGAGGCGTTTGCGGCCGAGATGTCCGGGCGCGGCCCGATACCGGACGAGATTATCATCGCCGCAACCCCGCGCGAGGCGTTGGCGGCGGCTGATGTCGTCTGCGCCGCCACCACGACCCGCACGCCCGTGTTCGACGGCAACGATGTGCGTCCCGGCACCCATATCAACGGCATCGGCTCCTTCACCCCGGAGATGCAGGAAATCGACGCGCTGACCGTCCGGCGGGCGAGCGTCTTTGTCGATTCGGTCGAGGCGGTGCTGGCCGAGGCGGGCGACCTGATCATCCCGCTCAACGCGGGCGAGATCGACCTCGACCACATCAGCGCCGAGTTGGGCGAGGTTATCGCCGGGCACAAGCCGGGCCGAACCAGTGCCGAGCAGATCACCTTTTTCAAGTCCGTCGGCGTGTCGGTTCAGGACGCGATGGCGGCCCGGATTATCTTGCGCAATGGCCCCGCGTTGGGGCTGGGCGCGACGGTTGAACTATGAGCGATTATCCATCTTCAGCCCAGGTCGTCGTCATCGGCGGCGGCGTCATGGGCGCATCCACAGCCTATCATTTGGCGTTGCGGGGCGTTCGCGATGTCGTCTTGCTGGAGAGTCAGAGCTTTTTCGGGCAGGGGGCTACCGGCAAATGCGCCGGCGGCATCCGCTACCAGTTCAGCACGGCCGTTAACGTGCGCCTGTCGTTGCTTAGTTTGCCCATGTTGGCCCGCTTCGAGGAAGAGACCGGCCAGCCCATCGACCTGCGCTACCCCGGCTACATGCTGCTGGCGACGACCGAGGATAACGTGGCCGAATTCCAGCGCAACGTGGCCCTGCAGCACAGCCTTGGCGTACCCACGGAATGGCTGACCGGCGACGAAGTGCGGCGGCGCGTGCCGCAACTGTCGGCCGGCGACGTGCTCGCCGCTACCTACAATCCCGGTGACGGTCTGGCCGACCCCAATGGGGTGGTGGCCGGATACATCGGCGCCGGGCGGCGGCTGGGCGTGCGCGCGTTCAACGACGCGCCGGCGACAGGCATCGAGGTTGAGAACGGCCGCGCTGTGGCGGTCACGACTCCTCTCGGCCGCATCGCCTGCGAGACGGTGGTCAACGCCGCCGGGCCGTGGGCGGCGCTCATCGGCGATATGGCCGGCGTGCCCCTGCCCATCAAGCCGGTGCGCCGGCAGATGCTGACGACCGGCCCGTTACCGGAAGTTCCGCCTGATTTCCCGTTCATTATCGACTTTGCCCGCAGTCTCTACTTCCACCGCGAGGGGGAGGGGTTGTTGACCGGCATGTCGAACCCCAACCAGGCCCCCGGTTTTGACGAGAGTATCGACGACGATTGGGAGTTGACCCATCTGGAGGCGGCCGTCGAGCGGCTGCCGCTGCTGGCCAACGCCCGGCTGCAGGCCCACTGGGCGGGTCTCTATGAGGTGACGCCGGACGCCCATCCCATCATTGGCCGTGTATCGAACCTGGAGAACTTCGTCGTCGTCGCCGGCTTCTCCGGTCACGGCTTCATGCACGGGCCGATCGCCGGGCTATTGATGAGCGAGATCATCCTCGACGGCCGCGCCCACACCCTCGACATCGCCGAACTGGGCTACGAGCGCTTCGCCGACGGGCGACTCATCCGTGAGTATAACGTTATCTAGCGTCGTCAGATTGGGAAGTATCCTCTTTCAGGGCCTTCGTCACGAAGTAGAGACGTAATACGTGCAGCTCTTCCCAGGGCACGGATTCTTCAAGGGCATCATACACCGGCCGGAGAAAGTCCGTGCCATGTTGAGCGAATAACGCCAGGACGCGCTCCCGTTCGTCGGGGGAGAGGCGCGATTCGCCCAGCAAGGGTTCCGGGGCGATATCCTGACCGTCTTGAATCGATTTCCACAGGTGGCTAATCACCGTCTTGTTCTGTGAGCCAAAGCTCTCGGCGATTTCGGTCACGCTCCAGCCTTTTTGATATAACTCCACGACATCATCTTGTCGTGTACGTCTGATTTGGGGCCTTGATATGTTCCGGGCAGTGGCCGGGGTAACTTTCTCCCGTTCCGTAATTCCTCGCTCGCCGCAATACGCCCGTATCTCCGCCAGAAACATCTCGCCATATCGCGCCAGCTTGGCCTCGCCGACGCCTTGCATGCGGATGAAGGAGTCTCGCGTTTGCGGGTAGTAGACAGCCATTTCGCGTAGAGTGGCGTCGGAGAAGATGACATAGGGTGGCAGTCCGGCTTCGGTCGCCAGCTTCAGGCGCAGGCTGCGCAACCGCTCGAACAGTTCGACGTCGTAATTCTGTGGCTGGTCGGCGGAGTGACGCGGCGATCGTTCCCGCTCGATCTCCGGCGGCGTGCCCAGATACGGCTCTCCCTTCAGCACCGCTCGTCCTTTCGGCGTCAGCTTCAGGCTGCCGTGGTTCATGTCGTGTATCAGCAGCCCGTCGCTAACAAATTGACGTGCCAGCTGCTGCCACGCCGGTTTCTTGAACTCTCTGCCAATGTCGTAGGTGGAAAGCCGGTCGTGGCCGCGCTTCAACACCTCTTTCGATTTTGAGCCGCGCAGGATGTCGATGATATGCGATGCGCCGAAGATTTGTTCCGTGCGGGCGACGCAGGAGAGGAACTTCTGGGCGGGGACGGTCAGGTCGACGCGCTCCCTCTCTCCGGCGAGACAATTATCGCAGCGGCCGCACTTCTCGGGGATGTCGATCTCGCCGAAGTAGGCCAGGAGCGGACGGCGGCGGCAATCGCTCGTCTCGGCGAAGGCGAGCATGGCTTGCAGCCGGGCAGATGCCGCGGGTTGTTGTGTCGATTCCCCCTGGCCGATCAGGAACTGGTTCGTCATCATATCCTGCCGGCTGAAGAGCAGCAGACAGTCGGCGGGCAGGCCATCGCGTCCGGCACGGCCGATTTGCTGGTAATAGCTCTCCAGATCCTTGGGCAGGTCATGGTGGATGACGAAGCGAACGTTGGATTTGTTGATACCCATGCCGAAGGCGATGGTGGCAACGACGATGATCCCCTCTTCGTGGGCGAAACGGTGCTGGTTCTCGCGCCGAACGGCGTAGTCCAGTCCGGCGTGATAGGGCAGCGCGTTCCAGCCGCGCGCGGCCAATTGCCCGGTCACCGCTTCGGTACGCTCGCGGGTGGCGCAGTAGATGAGGCCCGACTCGCCCCGGCGGTTTTCGAGGAACGTCTCGATCTGGGCCAGGCTTGCTCCGCGTGAGTTGACGGCCAGAAACAGATTCTCACGGTCGAACGAGGAGACAAACTCGTCGGCATCACCCACGCCCAGCGTTTGCTTGATGTCGCGCCGGACGCGCTCGGTGGCGGTGGCCGTCACGGCCAGGCAGACGGCGTCGGGCAGGCGATGGCGCACCTGCACCAGTTGGCGATAGTCCGGCCGAAAGTCGTGGCCCCATTCGGAGATGCAGTGAGCCTCGTCGATGGTCAGGCAATCCACACGGCAGTCGTCGAGCATGAGCAGCGTTTCCGGCCGCAACAACGTCTCCGGCGAGGTATAGAGCAGTTTGATTCGCCCGGCGCGAATCTGTTGCATGATGATGACGTAGCCGTCATAGGCCAGAGTGCTGTTGAGATAGGCGGCCGGCACGCCCGATTGGCGCAGTTGCATCACCTGGTCTTCCATGAGGGAGATGAGCGGCGAGACGACGACCGTCAGGCCGGGGAAGAGCAAGGCGGGCAATTGGAAGCACATTGACTTGCCGCTGCCGGTGGGCATGACAGCCAGCGTGTCGCGTCGATCGAGGACGTTGCGGATGATCTCGGCCTGATGAGGGCGGAAGTCATCGTAGCCAAAGGTGCGCCGGAGCATGAGGCGGGCTTCGGCCAAAGAGGAGTCGGGTTGTAGCTCGTTGTCAAACTCCGGTTCCGGTGCTTCGTCTTCGTACTCTTCGTCCGTTTGCGGATCGTCGGGCAGAAACCAGCCGGAGAGTTGCAGGTAGCAGCGCAGTTCCGCTTCGGGATGCTCTTCCGGCCGCCACCAGTGGGCGAGAGAGACGCGCAGGAGTACCCCGGCCGGCAGCATTTCCGGCGGGTCCTGGAAGCCGGTGAAGGTGATCGTTCGGCCGCCGTCGTCGGTGGGGTAGCGGTAGCGGATGCGCTTGCCGCTGATGTCGCGGACAAGTGGCTGGTCAGGTCGCCAGAACTGGGTGCTGTAGGCGGGGATGCCGATGCGCTCGGTGATGAACAGCGGGCCGCCCGGTTGTCCCTGGGCCAGACCGTCGTAGAGCGCTTCCAACCCACCGATATGGGGCGGCATGTGGCGCTCGATGAGATCGGGGAGCGCGTCGGCCCAGCCCGCGCGTTGCTTGCGACGGACGACGAGGTTCTCGACGTGAGGAGCGATGAGTTCGTCGGGCCGTTCACCCTCAATATCCCAGACCTCGCCGACGCGGTAATCAATATTATGATATTCGTTGGATGAGGCGTCGGGGGCGATAAGGCGTACGGAGCGGCCGTCGTCGGTGATGCCGCCAATGCAGGCCGCGTGGCCCCGGCGTGTTCTGGCGACGATTGTTACGAGCATGAATATCCTCCCGGGAACGGCGAACTGTGGTTGACGACGGACGACCGGCCATCGACCGCCAGCACCCTTCATTCGTCACTCGTCGCTCGTCATTCGTCACTTCTTCCGTTATGGTACTAAATGAACCACCTCGACGCCCCACGCCTGACGCAGGCGCTCGGCCAGGAGCGAGCGGTGACAGGCGGCGGGCTCGCGCTCGACGCACATCAGGGCGATGACGGCCGCGTCGGGTGGCAGGTCATCGTGCAGCGATTGCGGGTCGAAAGAGGCCAGTACCTCGCTCCGATAGAGCGTCACGAATGTCGGGCTGAGTTCGGCGCGCTTGCGCTTGGCCACACCGGCGGCCGCATCGGCCGCGGCTTGCTGTTGGCGAACAGTGGTTGGCGGAGCCAGGTCGAGTCGATGGAGATAGCGGATGCCCAATTCGGCCAGCCGGGCCTGCAGCCGTTGGCTGTTGGCAAAGGCATAGGCCGCGCCGCGAACGGCTCGCCGGCGGCGCACATCGACGAAGGTATCGACTCCGGCTTCCTGCAGGGCGCTGAAAAAAGCGTCGGCCGTGTAGCCGATGGCGCCGATGGTGACGATTTTATTCATACTCATCCTCTTCCTCGCGGCCGACCGGGCCGTAGCTTTTGCGCGAGGTGCTGCCCGGCCTGGTGTCCTCAAAGAGCGAGAGTTGCCCGCCGGTCAGACGAAGTATCACCTCGGCCTGACTGATCGCCTCATCATGTTCGTCGATATGAGTTACTGTGAGGCCACGCTCGGTCAACGTACGGCCGATGAGCTTGCTGCGATGACACATTTCCGGCTTGCCCTCGCTGCACATCAGGCTAACCGTTAGACCTTGCGACCAGGCTTTCGTCAGGCGTTCGATGCCCGCCTGATAGAAGTCTCGTTGGGTCACGGCGGTGTAATCGACTTTGCCCTCGGCATCGTAGCAGGTTGGGTCGTCAGGGCGGCCGCCGAGCGTGTCGCCCATATAGACATAACGTATTCCGCCCCGGCGCAGGTGTTCCTCGAGGGCGTCTTTGGAGAAGTCGGGCTTGTAGCGGGAATAAGGTTGCGAGCGGACGTCGATCAGATAGGCGATGTTGTACCGGCGCAAGGCGGCCATGAAGGCATCGATGTCGCGCGCGCCGTAGCCGATCGTGTAAATTGCGGTCATGGCCCAATTGTAGAGGATGGCGGGAGAGAAACAATCGTTTTATGGTGCAAACATCTCTGTTCGGGGGCGAAATCAGAGATGTTTGCGCCACAGTCCTGGCCTAACTTTCAGCTTCCCAATACTCCGGATCATAGGCGGGCAGTTCGCGGCGCATCGGCCGATCGTGACGCTCGCCCAGGGCATACCCCGCTTGCATCAATGTGTGGATCTGCGACGTCCCTTCGTAGATGACGGCGCTCTTGGTGTTGCGCAGATGGCGCTCCACATTGTACTCGTCAGAGTAGCCATAGGCGCCGTGGATCTGCACCGCGTCGTCGGCGGCGCGTCGGGCGGCTTCGGTGCAATACCATTTGGCCGCGCTCGTCTCCCGCGTGTTGCGGATGCCCTTGTTCTTCAGCCAGCCCGCCTTCCACACCAGCAGCTGCCCGGCGTCGATGCTCTGCTGCATGTGGGCCAACATCTGCTGCACCAGCTGGTAATCGACGATAGGACGGCCGAACGTATGGCGCTGGCGGCCGTAGGCGATTGACTCTTCCAGGCAGGCCTTGACGATGCCGACAGCTCCCGCCGCCACGCCATAGCGAGCGTTGTCGAGTGCGCTCATGGCGATCTTGAACCCTTCGCCTTCCTCGCCCAGCCGGTGGCTTGCCGGCACGCGCACGTCGGCCATATTGATCCAGCCCGTGTTGCTGGCTCGTACGCCCATCTTGCCCTCGATGGTGCCGGTGGTCAGCCCCGGCCAGCCGCGCTCCAGGATAAAGGCGCTGATGCCGCCCGCGCCCTTGTCGGGATCAGTCTTGGCGAAGACGAGGAAGCGGTCGGCCACGTCGGCCAGGGTGATCCACATCTTCTCGCCGTTTAATATATAGTCGTCGCCGTCGCGCCGGGCGCGGCTGCCCATGGCCGCCACGTCGGACCCGGCCCCCGGCTCCGTCAGACCGAAGCAGGCGATATGCTCGCCCGTGGCCAGCGGCGGCAGAAAATCGCGCCGCTGCTCGTCCGTGCCCCACTGGAAAATGGGCAGTGCGTGCAGCCCCAGGTGGACGGCGATCGTCTCCCGAATCGACGAGTCGGCGAACTCCAGCCCCTCGGACAGGATCGCCAGCGAGAGATAGTCCATGCCCGCGCCGCCGTAGCGCACCGGCAAGCAGATGCCCAGGAAGCCCAACTCGCCCATCTTGGGCAGAAGCTCCAGCGGGAAGGTATGGTTGCGGTCGTGGTCTTTGATAATCGGCATGATCTCCTTGCGCGAAAAATCATAGACCATGCGCTCGATCATCTTGTGTTGGTCGCTAAAAGAGAAATCCATCG
>DAOMSB010000089.1:0-10291 GCA_035446145.1 Promineifilum sp. (SeqCode)
TAATCTGATATCCGAGGTTACACGATTTTACAGAAAAATTGTTGCATTATCGTGCAAAAGGGCGACATCCTGATCGGTCTTTCGGGTTCAATCGGGAAACTTTGTGTATATGATAGAGACGAAGTAGCCTTGCAGAATCAACGAACTGGTCTATTCGTTTTCAATACCGAGGTCAGCCGAAGCTACATTCGCTATTTCTTAGAAACCATATCGACCGAATTACAGCGCGAAGCTAAAGGAGTGGCCGTTCAGAATATTAGTTCCAAGCAGATAGAAGCAACACCGCTCCCTCTCGCCCCCTCCCCACCCAACACCAAATCGTCGCCGAAATCGAGAAGCAGTTCACGCGCCTCGACGCGGCCGTGGCGGCGTTGCGGCGGGCGCGGGCCAACCTGGCGCGCTACAAGGCGGCCGTGCTGAAGGCGGCCGTGGAGGGGCGGCTGGTGGCGCAGGACGCGGCCGACGAACCGGCGAGCGAGTTGCTGGCCCGCATCCTGGCCGAGCGCCGCGCCCGCTGGGAAGCCGCCCATCCGGGCAAAAAGTATATCGAACCCAGGCGGCCGGACGTGGATGACCTGCCGGAGCTGCCGGAGGGGTGGGTTTGGGCGAGTTTCGAGCAGCTATTATTTTCTGCTCAAAATGGTTTTGGGAAACGGAACTCTTCAATCGGTGAGCCAACAATAGTATTACGTTTGGCGGATATTGCTCAGGGGGGTATCTCTCTTGAAAATGTTCGCCGAATTAAAATGTCTAATGAGGAGATTGAAAAATATCAACTGCACGAAGGAGATTTGCTTTGTCTTCGAGTAAATGGTAGCCCGAAATTGGTTGGCCGAATGATATACATCCGTAAATTTGATGAGGATATTGCCTTTTGTGATCACTTCATCCGCTTCCAACCCGTCGATATAGAAATAGCCCCGTTCATTGCTTTATATTTTGGATCAGAAATCATACGTAAGTTCGTGGAGCTAAATATGGTGTCTAGTGCGGGTCAGAATACAGTAAGTCAACGTATCCTTTTCGATATTTTGATACCATTGCCCCCTATGACAGAGCAACGCCTAATCATCTCAGAACTCGACCGCCGCCTCTCCATCATCCAAACCACCGAGCAAGCCCTCGACGCCAACCTGGCCCGCGCGGAGCGGCTGCGGCAGGCGGTGCTGGGGAAGGCGTTTCGGGGGGAGTTGGTATAGTTTATGGGAGCACAACATGAAATCTCCTAATTCTTTACGTGCCGAACAATTACGCCACCTCGAAGACTTGCTAAGTCGTTCAATTGAGTTGGATCCCTTGCTCGAAAGTTCCGAGTATGAAGTTGCAAGCTCAATGGGCAGGGCTTATTGTGTACGAGCGTCAAAGACTATCAATGACATTTGTGGCTCAGAAGCTATCTACAGCACACAAGCTGTAGAGTATTTAGGATGGGTTGAGAATGGCTACAGTCCAGCTTACGCGGTTAGGCACATGTCGAGGCTAGTAGCGGAGTTACACAAGGAGTTAGAGTTAGGCCCGCTTGATTCCATGTCGCAGCTTATTCGTGGAGAGGTTTTCAGTGATTATCTTTCGATGGCGGCACATTTATTAAGTGAGGGCTACAAGGACGCCGCCGCTATAATCGCTGGAGTGACACTCGAGAGCCATTTACGGCAGTTATCAATAAGGTACAGCCTGCCCATATATAGAGATGAAAAGAGCAGCCTTCTTAAGGCGGATGTGTTAAACAGTAATCTTGCAAAAATAGTTTACGGAAAATTCGACCAAAAACAGGTTACAGCATGGTTGGAGTTGCGAAATAATTCAGCCCACGGACATTACGAACTTTATACCATTGAGGATGTTAAGCGCTTCATTGAATGGCTGGACGACTTCATTAGCCGAAATCCTGCATAAATTTTGATGGGTGGATTGTTCGGGGCTAGTGTTTCCGGGGGCAGCTTTTTAAAGTTGCATAAGGTGGCAAGAGGTTAGGTTTAAATGGATGAACGACTGGCTGAAGCGCTAACCGCAATGTCAGAAAACTCTGCAATTGATTTCAAGTTGGCCTTTGATCCGAAAGATCCTAAGGAGCGTTGTGAGATAGTTAAGGACATTGTCGCAATGGCAAATTCAGGAGGTGGGGTTATTCTGTTCGGGCTTGATGATGTCGGTGATGTGTCGTTTGCAGTCTCAAGTCAGCTTCCAGCGTTAGATCCCGCCCAGCTGACAGATTGGATACACAAATATACACTTGTCCAATTTGGTGAAATAGAAGTGCATTATTGCCGGAAAGAAGAACGAGATGTTATTGCTATTATTGTCGGTTCGTCTGAAGTACCACTGGTATTTGCCAAGCCAGGATCATATAGCATCGGTAACGGCAAACAACTGTCTGTTTTTAGTCAGGGTACTGTTTATTTTCGACATGGCGCAAAGAGCGAACCTGGCACAACTGAGGATCTTCGAGATGTGATCGAACGGGCAAGATCAGCAGCGATTAATTCACTCAAGGAGGGCTTGCGCCGCGTTGTCGAGGCTCCACCCTATTCTGAGATTTTAATCGTTGATAAAAAAGATCCACCTAGTATACGGGTAGTGGATGAGGATTTCGCAGAGCCGGTCCGCACCTTGAGGCCGGACAAAACACATCCTCTTCGCCAAAAGGATGTGTTAGCGGAAGTTAAGAATAGAACAACACCAACGTTGCGTTTTAATCAGCATGATGTTCAGTGTATAAAGTGGAGATATCACATTGAGGAAAATCCTGCTTATTACTACAAATCCAATATTACCGGATCGACAGCTCAATACAGCCTAGGATTTGTTGATTTTATCGTCCACTCCATTAATGCAGAGCCAGATTGCCTGACCAAATTGAGGTCTGAATACAAGGCGTATAGAGAACAATTTAAAACAGATTAGAACATACGTATGACAACCTCTTCCGCCATCGTCCAACGCCTCTGGAACTACTGCACCGTCCTGCGCGACGACGGGCTGTCCTACGGCGACTACGTCGAGCAACTGACCTACCTCCTCTTCCTCAAGATGGACGACGAGCGCCGCAAGATCGGCGACTCCTCGACCATCCCCGACGAGTACGCCTGGGCCGCGCTGGTCGCCCTCGACGGCCCCGAACTGGAGACCCACTACCGCGAGACCCTGTCGGCGCTGGGCACGGGCAGCGGCCTCATCCCGACCATCTTCCGCAAGGCGCAGAACAAGATTCAGGACCCGGCCAAGCTGCGGCGGCTGGTGACGCTTATCGACGGCGAGAACTGGAGCCGGGTCGACGTCGACGTGAAAGCCGAAATCTATGAAGGGCTGCTGGAAAAGAACGCCCAGGACGTCAAATCGGGCGCGGGCCAATACTTCACGCCGCGGCCGCTCATCGGGGCCATCGTGGACGTGATGCGCCCCGCCCCCGGCGAGACGGTCTGCGACCCGGCCTGCGGCACCGGCGGCTTTCTGCTGGCCGCCTACGATTACGTGGCCGGCCACAATCCGCTCGACCGCGACCAGTGGCAACACCTGCGGCAGCGCGCCCTGCACGGCACGGAGATCGTCGACGCCACCGCCCGCCTGTGCGTCATGAACCTCTACCTGCACGGCATCGGCCACGCCGGCGACGCCGGCAGCCCCATCCACGTGGATGACGCGCTGGCCAACAAGCCGGACGCGGCCCATGACCTGGTGCTGACCAATCCACCCTTCGGCAAGAAGTCGAGCGTCACCTACATCACCGAAGCGGGCGAGGTGAAGCGCGAAGCGCAGACGGTGGTGCGTGATGACTTCTGGACGAGCACCAGCAACAAGCAGCTCAACTTCGTGCAGCACGTCCACAAGCTGCTGAAGATTCATGGGCGGGCGGCCGTCGTCGTGCCCGACAACGTCCTGTTCGAGGGCGGCGCGGGCGAGACGGTGCGGCGCAAGCTGCTGGCCGAGAGCGACCTGCACACCATCCTGCGCCTGCCCACAGGCATCTTCTACGCCCAGGGGGTGAAGGCCAACGTGCTGTTCTTCGACCGCAAGCCGGGCCGCGAGCGGCCGTGGACGGAGCGGGTCTGGTTCTACGATTATCGCACCAATGTCCATCACACGCTGAAGCAGAACCCGCTGGCGCGGGCCGATCTGGATGAGTTCGTGGCCTGCTATCACCCGGCCAACCGTCACGAGCGGGCGGCCACATGGAGCGAGGCCAACCCCGACGGCCGCTGGCGCGATTACAGCCTCGATGACATCCTGGCCCGCGACAAGGTCAACCTCGACATCTTCTGGCTGCGCGACGACTCGCTGGCCGACGGCGACGGCCTGGCCGACCCCGGCCTCATCGCGGCCGAGATCGTCGAAGACCTGGAAGCGGCGCTGGAGCAGTTCGGGCTGATAGCGGATGAACTGGGGATTACGAATCAGGAACCGGAAATTGTGGATCAGGGAGACGATGGCTTTTGATTCCCGCCGGCGCGGCGCTAAAATGCTCCCCTACACACCAACTCGACCCAAAGAGTAAACCCGCCCCATACCCCACCGCATCCTCCTCGTCGAAGACGACCTCTCTGCGAAACGGTGGCTAAAATCTGCGCCGACATGGCTCGTCGTTCGTATACTAAATCATCACCCCACAAGCAGCACCTCACCCACAAACTCCCCCCACCACCGCCAAAAAACGTCCGGCTTTCCGGCCAGCGACACCGAGCGCAGCGTCAGGTTCACCACATCCTCGTCGTGCGCACCGCCGATTAGCCGTATGCGTTCGTAGACGTTGTCTTCGTTTGGCAGCGGGCAGTTAGCGAGCGTACTTCGTACTTCTCCCACGTTCTGCTAAAATGGGCCATCCAACAATTCTGCGGCGAAGCCGGGCCGGCGCGCCGCCAAAAGGAGAGCCGAAATGACCCACCACATTCCCCAGACCATGGGCCAGCAGCACGGCCGCCGCTCATGGGCCGAACCCTGGAAGATCAAGATGGTCGAGCCGCTGCGCATGATCAGCAGCGAGGAGCGCCGCATCGCGGCCGAAGAAGCCGGTTTCAACACCTTCCTCCTGCGCTCCGACGACGTCTACATCGACCTGCTGACCGACAGCGGCACCAGCGCCATGAGCGACCGCCAATGGGCGGGCATGATGCTCGGCGACGAGGCCTATGCCGGCAGCCGCAACTTCTACCACCTTGAGGAAGCGATCCAGACCTACTACGGCTATCGCCACATCCTGCCCACCCATCAGGGGCGCGGGGCCGAGCATCTGATCAGCCGCGTGGCCATCAAGCCGGGCCAGTACCTCCTCGGCAACATGTATTTCACCACCACCCGGCTGCATCAGGAGATGGCCGGCGGCATCTTCGTCGACGTCATCATCGACGAGGCCCACGACCCGGAGAATCTCCACCCGTTCAAGGGCAACATCGACCTCGACAAGGTGGAGTATCAGATCGCCACCCACGGCGCGGCGGCCATCGCCTACATCAGCCTGGCGGGCACGGTCAACATGGCCGGCGGCCAACCGGTCAGCATGGCCAACGTCCGCGATCTGCGCGCCCTGTGCGACCGCCACGGCATCAAGCTGTTCCTCGACGCCACGCGCATGGTGGAGAACTCGTTCTTCATCCAGGAGCGCGAAGAGGGGTACGCCGACAAATCGATCGCCGAGATCTTGCGCGAGTTCTGCGGCTACACCGACGGGGCGTGGATGAGCGCCAAGAAGGACAATCTGGTCAACATCGGCGGCTGGCTGGCGGTCAACGATTGGGACCTGTTCGAGGAGCTGCGCAATCTGATCGTCGTCTTCGAGGGGCTGCACACCTATGGCGGCGCGGCCGGGCGCGACATGGAAGCGATGGCCATCGGCATCGTCGAGTCGGTGCAGGACGACCACGCCCGCTCGCGTGTGGGCCAGGTGCGCTATCTGGGCAACCTGCTGACGGAGTGGGACGTCCCCATCGTGCAGCCGGTGGGCGGCCACGCCATCTTCCTCGACGCGCGCCGCTTCTACCCCCACATTCCGCAAGACCAGTTCCCGGCGCAGACGCTGGCGGCCGAGCTGTATCTCGATTCGGGCATTCGCTCGATGGAGCGCGGCATCGCCAGCGCCGGCCGCGACCCCCACACGGGCGACCACTACTACCCCAAACTGGAGCTGACGCGCCTCACCATCCCCCGCCGGGTCTATACCCAGGCCCACATGGACGTGACCGCCGAATCGGTGAAGGCGGTCTATGACGCCCGCCATTCGACCCACGGCCTGAAGATGGTCTACGAGCCGAAGTATCTGCGCTTCTTCCAGGCGCGGTTTGAGAGACTGTAGGGGAAATTACGAATTACGAATTACGAATGAAGAGCGCGCCCTTTTTCGTACTTCGTACTTCGTCCTTTCCCCTATCTCGCTTCGCCCGTCTGCACGCGCCAGAGAGCGGCGTAGATGCCGCTGTCGGTGTGGGCCAGCTCGTCGTGGGTGCCCGCTTCGCGCAGTTCGCCGTTTTCCAGCACGAAGATGCGGTCGGCGTTGCGCACGGTGGACAGGCGGTGGGCGATGACGATCATGGTGCGGCCGACGGAGATGCGTTCCATCGAGCGCTGGATGGCCGCCTCGGTCTCGTTGTCCACCGATGAGGTGGCTTCGTCGAGGATGAGCACGGGCGGGTTCTTCAGCACGGCGCGGGCGATGGAGATGCGCTGGCGCTGGCCGCCGGAGAGCTTTTGGCCGCGCTCGCCGACGATGGTGTCGTAGCCGTCGGGCAGGGCCATGATGAACTCGTGGGCTTCGGCCGTGCGGGCGGCGGCCACGATATCGTCGAGCGAGGCGTCGAAGGTGCCGTAGGCGATGTTCTCGCGCACGCTGCCGTGGAAGAGGAACACGTCCTGGCTGACGAGGCCGATGGCTCCGCGCAGCGCGTCGAAGGTGAGGTCGCGGATGTCGCGGCCGTCGAGGCTGATGCCGCCGGACTGGACGTCGTAGAAGCGCAGCAGCAGCTTGATGACGGTGGTCTTGCCGGAGCCGGTGGGGCCGACGATGGCGGCGGTGGTGCCGGCGGGGATGTGGAACGACAGGTCGCGCAGCACGTGGGGGCGGCTGTCGGTGTAGCCTTCGTAGTCGTGCCAGCTGTAGCGGAAGCTGACGTCGCGGAAGTCGACTTCGCCGCGGGCGGGCGCGGGCAGGGTGGCCGTGCCTTCGATGACGTTGGACTGGACGTCGAGCAGGCGGAAGACGCGGCCGGTGGAGGCCATGGCCCGCTGGTAGAGGTCGAGCGTTTCGCCGAGGCGGGTCAGCGGCCAGAGGAGGCGCTGGGTCATGAAGACGAGGACGCTGTAGACGCCGACGTTGAGCTGGCCGTTGATGACCATGACGCCGCCGAAGACCATGATGGCGATGAAGCCGCCCATGATGAACATGCGGATGAGGGGCACGAAGGCGGAGCTGAGCTTGATGGCGGCGGCGTTGCGTTGGCGGTATTGGTCGCTCTCGGCGGCGGCGCGGCCGACTTCGTACTCCTCGGCGGTGTAGCTCTTGACGGTGGCGATGCCGCTGAGGTTGTTGCTCAGGAAGCTGTTGAGAATGCCGACCTGTTCGCGCACGGCGGCATAGCGCGGGCCGAGGCGCTGCTGGAATTTGAGCGAGCCGTAGATGATGAACGGGATGGGCACGACGGTGAGCCAGGTGACCGACGGGGCGGCGACGAGGAACATGCCCAGCACGACGACGATGGTGGTGACGAGCTGGATGATCTCGTTGGCGCCGATGTCGAGGAAGCGCTCCAGCTGGTTGACGTCGTCATTCAGGACGGACATGAGGCCGCCGGTGGATTGCTCCTCGAAGTAGGCCATGTCGAGGCGCTGGACGTGGTCGTAGGTGGACAGGCGCAGGTCGTGCTGGATGTCCTGGGCCAGGTTGCGCCAGCCGACGGCCTTGAGGTAGTCGAACAGCGATTCGAAGCCCCACAGGACGGCGGTGATGAGGCCGACGCCGACGAGCTGGTGGGTGACGTCGACGACGCCGAAGCGGGCGAGGATGGAGTCCTGTTGCATGACGACGACGTCGACGGCCATGCCGATGAGGACGGGCGGGGCCAGGTCGAAGATTTTGTTGAGGATGGAGTAGAGGGTGGCGAGGGCGACGCGGCCGCGGTAGGCGCGGGCGTAGGTGGCGAGCCGCCGCAGGGGGTGGATCGGGGTGGTGGTGGTTGTCATGGGGAGATTATAGAATTACGAATTACGAATTACGAATTACGAATTAGGAATGGGGAGGAATCCACGAAATTCACGAAATTCACGAATTTTGAAGGGGAGCCGCGGATTTTGCCTGGCTGTCCTCAGCCGCGATTGCGCAGATTTGAAGGGTGGCGTTGGTGGCATTAGTGGCCTTTAGAAATATTGCAAAATATTTAGAAAGTGATTATTTGTCCTGTGGGCTTGGGGGGCCTGGGTTGCAGGATGGTGTTTGTGGAGTTTTTAAATATTTAGCAATAATTCTAAAGGGGTGGTGGGGGGGATGGATTTCACATCAACCCTACCGGTTCCAGGGCGATCAGGTCCTCAAATTCGTTGGGCCGAAGGCTCTCAAATTCCTTTTGCGGCACCTTGATGTAGCGCCAGCTTGTGCCGGTCAGGTCGGTTGCATTCCGGCACCACAGCCGGGCGGCTCCGTCCTTGTGCCGCACGTCCACGTCCTCTTGCCCTTTCGTTTCGATGAGATGATGGACCCCGTCGGCCGTGACGGCCACGAAATCCGGCTCGTAGTAGCGCAGGTTGGCCACGGAGTCGGTGTAGGTGATGCTGAAGCCGAACGCGCGGGGCAGCTTGCTGAACCTGACCACATCCGGCGCTTTTTCCAGAAAATGGCCGAAGGTCAATTCAAACTGATTGTCGGCGGCGAGTTTGTTGAAGATCGTTTTGTCGGCCGCGCCGATGGGGCGTGACCACGGATAGCCGGGGCATTCGGACAGCCGCCGGCCGTTGCCGGCCAGTTCGGGCGTTCGCTCCTCGACCACGACCTCGCGCAGGATGGCGACAAAGGCCTTCACCGTCACGTGTTGAGCCACGGGATGGGAGATGGCCTTGATCATCACCGGATCGTCGAGATCGACCGGCTCGCCGAAGGCGTGGAGCGCCAGAAATTCGCGCACCTTGGGTACAAGCGCCGCGAATTGGGACGGCAGCTTCACGTCGGCGGCGATGCGCTTGGCGTAATAGGAGATAACCTCGCCCGACGTGCGCACTTCGGGGATGGCATACTCGCGCTCGATGAGCTTCTCCAGCGTGATGATGTCGTAGCCCTCATACTGGAAGGCGTTGGCGGCGGCGTCGCCCTGTTTCCGGGGCAAGGTCGGCGCCTTGATGCGGCCGACATCGATGGCGGCGATCTCCTCGGCCAGCGAGCGCTTGCGCTCCAGCAGCGCCGACAGTTCGGGGATCGTGATGTCCATCTCGGCCTTGGCGGGGTCGGGGAAGATGGTCTCGATGACCAGCTTGTCCTTGCCCGGCTCGAACGACTCGAAGGCCATCTCCTCTTCTTTCTCAAGCTCTTCCACGAACTCGATGAAGGCATTGTTGCCGATGACGTCGACCCGCTCGCGGAAGGGCGGCTCCGCTTCGGTGTTGCCGCGGAACATGAGCCGCAGACCGCGGCCGATGGTCTGTTCGGGCAGGATGTTGGCCTTGGCCGTGTAGGGGCGCAGGCCGACGACGACCGTCACCGATTGCACGTCCCACCCCTCGCGCAGCATCAGGACGCTGACGATGCAGTTGACGGGGCTGTCGGGTTTGTCGATGTCGGCGGCTATCTGCCGGGCGTCGTCCTCATCCCGCACGGAGACGTCGCCGACCTTGTTGGTGTGGATGACGTGCAGCCGCTCGCCGGCGAACTCGGCCGGGTATTTGGTGCGCAGATAGTCGGCCACGTCGTCGGCGTCTTTGGTGCTGTTCATCATGACGAACAGCACCGGCTTTCTGTTGAGCGGGACCAGTTGTTCGCGGTATTCGCGCCAGCGCTCGACGCCGGCCGTCAGGTAGGCCTGGTAGCGCACGCTGGCGATGTCCGACGGCGTCTCGGCCATGCCGCGAACGACGCCTTTATAGGGTCGCTTGACGACGTTATCCAGTATGGCTTGCTTCAACGGATAGTCGAAGACCGTCCATGTGAACAGCGACCCCTTGCTGTAGCGCGGCGTGGCCGACATATCCAGTTGAATGACCGCCGACCGCTGACCGTTGACCGCCGCCGGAGGATCGTCCATCGTTTGCGATTCGCCGGCGATCAATCCCTCGTTCATCCGCCGGATCGTTTTGAGCCATTCGCTGTTTTCGTCGTGGGTGTGGT
>DAOMSB010000089.1:10391-11751 GCA_035446145.1 Promineifilum sp. (SeqCode)
TCGTTCATCCGCCGGATCGTTTTGAGCCATTCGCTGTTTTCGTCGTGGGTGTGGTGGGCTTCGTCGTTGACGACGAACAGCGGACCGCCCCGCGCCAGCAGTCGTGCTTCGAACGGCTCGGCCGCCGTCATCGCCGCCGGCGGCTTGCGGCCGAGCATTTGGGTCATGATGTCCGGCTCGCCGTCGTCGCCATTGTCGGTGCGCTCATAGAGCTGGTGGATGTTGGTGACGTAGACCGCGCCCTGCGAACCGGCTCGCTCGCCGTCGCCGCGCATGTAGAAATCCACGTCCCAATAAATCTCCAGTTCTCTGGGGATAATGGGGTCAGTGCGAAAGACGCGGCCGCCCTCGAAATCCTCCTTTAACCGCTCGAAGACGATGACGTTGGGGGCGATGATGAGCGATGTGGCGGCATAGGCCTGCGAATCCTCCAGCACCGCGTTGAAATATTGCCAGGCGACGGCCAGGGCGATGACCTTGGTCTTGCCGCTGCCGGTGGCCATTTTGACGCAGTAGCGGGCGTAGTCGTCATATTGCAGCAGTCGCAGCGTGTCCTTCAGGCCGATGGGGGCGTATTCGCCGATCAGGTTGTTGAAGCGCCGGACTTTGGCGACCTCGTAGAGGTAGATCAACGTCTCCATCGCCTCGCGCTGGAAGTAGTGGTATTTGAACGGCAGTCCGTTCACGCGGTGGTCGTTTTTGAACCAGTAGTTGAGCAGCGTCTTCGTGGTCGGCGTGGCGCCCTTGTAGCCGCCGGCGACCCAGGCCTTGACCGCCTCGCGGATGGCCGGAACGCAAGGGGCGGTCTTGAGCGTTAGTTCAAGAAAAGAGGTTTGAGCGGGGGAGGATTTGGATTTTCGAGCCATGACGCCTTTATCTAGTATGGAAACTCATCGGACAGATACACAGGAGAGGGTTCGCGAACACCGTGTTGGCTTTTCGGGGCGGAGGCAGTTGAGGGGGCCTCGTCCTCGTTATCCTCGTCAACCCTTTCCAGCCAATTATTGACTGTGTTCATCAGGTGGTGTTGCTTCTGGCCCTTTACATAGGCGACCGCCCGTTCGCATTGACTTTCGCCGAATGTTAAATACCCATAGCCACGTTGCCAGGCAAACGCTTGCGACCCGTTTCTCAACACATGATTCACGTAATGCGAACTGTTACCTTTGAGATGTTTCACGACCGTAGCGACGCTGTGCTTGGGCGGGATAGAAATCACCACGTGGACGTGATCGGCGACGCCACCGACGGCATGGGCGAAACAACCCAATTCGGCCGCTTTGGCAATGAGGCAACCATACAGGGCTTCTTCGATTTCCAGGTTGATGAGCGGTTCGCGGTTTTTGGTTGTCCATATGAG
>DAOMSB010000090.1:0-11245 GCA_035446145.1 Promineifilum sp. (SeqCode)
CCTGTCGTCTAATCAGCAGACGTGGGCCAGCCTCCTGCGCATGGGCGGCGTGGGTGGGTTAGCCGAACAATCACTGACGAAGACGAACAGATTGCGAATCATAGCGGGTGGGATTATGTCGCAGAGGGTGGCGGATTGCAAGCGGACGGGAAACCGGGCCGTCGATTAAAAATACGTCACATGCCGTGACGTTCGCAGGACCGCCGCCTGCCAACCGGTCAACTCCTCGCCGGGGCCTTTAGGGATCATCAGGTTGTTGGGGCGCTGCGAGTGCCACAGCCCGCAAGCGTGGGCGACCTCGTGGACCAGCAGCCGGCGCGAGCCTTTCAGCATCTTCGCCTCCAGGGTGACGTAGTCCGTGGCCGGGCCAAGAGAGCAACCGTTGTGGGACGAGATCGAGCGGACGATGAAGACGGTGACCGGCGCGCCATAGCCGATAAGCGTCCCGGCCGTCGTTTTGGCCATCAGGCTGCGGAAGAATGCGCCCGGCGTCCCCAGGTCGTCGCGCCACGCACCGTCGGTGCAATGCACGTCGAGCGCCTCTTTCGGTGCGCCGTGGGGCGCGGTCACCACGCGCCACTCGGCCGGCTCCACCGACACCCCGGCCGCGCGCCCCAGGATGCGCCGCGCCTCGTCAAAGGCGGGCAGCACCTCTTCGTTATTGGCCAGCGGCACCCCCCGCTCGTCACGCAATACAACGATGCGCAGCTTCAGTTTCTTGGTAAACCGGACGCCCAACAGGGTGATTAGAAGTTCGGGGAACTTGACCACCCGATTGGCAACCTCTTTGAGAATATTGAAAATCTCCCACAACAAACCCACCATAAATCCATTCCCACCTGTTCCACTACCTATGGATCGATACTGCAAGGAATTATAAGCGGAAACGACGATGATCCCAATGCCGACTAACACACTTGTTGAAAATATGTGATAATCGCGGAATATGATCCTCCACATCACACATCGCTCCGACTGGGAAACGGCACAAGCCGCCGGAGAATACCGGGCGGATTCGCTGGCGGCCGAGGGATTCATCCATTGCTCCACCGTCGGGCAGGTGCTCGGCCCGGCCAATGAGTTCTATCGCGGTCAGGATGATCTCGTCCTGCTGGTCATCGACCCGGCGCGGCTCGCGGCCGAACTCGTCTATGAAGACAGCTATCACATCGGTACCGCCTTCCCCCACATCTATGGCCCGCTCAATCTCGATGCCGTGACGGATGTCGTCCCTTTTCCACCCCGCCCCGATGGGACGTTTGAGCTTCCGCCGTTTTAGCTCCCCGCCGGATTGAATCCTGCGCTTTACCTTGCCAATCGCGTCAGGACCCGGCAAGGACGCCCGGCATTCACTCAGGACGATTACCCCACGCCGGAAGCGAAAGATCACAGGTGACTCCTGAGCTATGAACGAACACGAATTCCCTATCCTGGAATATGACCACAGCCCCGATGCAATGATCGAGCCATCGAGGATACTTTCGCCCATCGACATCCCGCAACACTGCGTGTTGTGCTTCTTCCAGGACGTCATCAGCAACCTGCGCGAGCAGGGGGCATTGCGCATCATCTATATGCTCGGTTCGGAGATGGGGCCGAACCCGGTCTACACGCTGGAAACAGAAGGACGATCGGTTGCGCTCATGCATCCCGGCGTCGGTGCGCCCCTGGCCGGCGGCTTCACCGACGAGTTAATCGCCCTCGGTTGCCGAAAATTCATCGCTTGCGGCGGCGCGGGCGTGCTGGATCGAAGCCTCGTAGTCGGCCATCTTGTCGTGCCCAACGCCGCCGTGCGCGACGAAGGAACTTCCTATCATTACCTGCCACCCTCGCGCGAGATCACTCCATCACTGGAAGCGGTAACGGTCATCGAAGCCACGCTCAGGCGCCACAACGTGCCCTACGTGCTCGGGAAGACGTGGACGACCGATGGCTTCTACCGGGAGACAGCCGCGCGGACCGCGCGACGGCGGGCCGAGGGCTGTCTAACGGTGGAGATGGAAGCGGCCGCGCTCTTTGCCGTCGGCCGATTTCGCGGCGTCACAATGGGACAGATCCTCTATGGTGGCGACGATCTGAGCGGGGATATATGGGACGACCGCGAGTGGCGCGCCCAGCAATCCATCCGTGAGCAACTGTTTTGGCTGGCGGCCGAGGCATGTTTAATGCTTTAGTGCAATGTATAATAGTCCCATGCCCGATCAACCAACCCCCATAGAAGCCTATATCGGAACATTCCCCGCGGACGTCCAAACGGTACTCGAAACGATTCGCCGGACGATACGCGCGGCCGCCCCCGACGCCGTGGAAGCCATCGCCTATGGCATGCCGGCCTATAAGCTAAATGGCAAACCGCTGGTCTATTTCGGCGGCTTCAGGAACCACATTGGGCTATATGCCACACCAACCGGGCATGCTGCTTTCGCCGGCGAGCTGTCGAAGTACAAGCAAGGCAAAGGCTCGGTCCAATTCCCGTTGAGCGAGCCGATGCCGCTCGACCTCATCACCCGAATGGTACAATTTCGAGTGAATGAACTGAGCGCATCATAATCCTGCCCCGCTTGTAGTAAGGCGCTTTAGCGCCGTCTCCGGGGACGTAACTAAAGTTGCTGACTACAAACAAAAAACACTATGAACTGAGAGGCAACATGGAAACAAACAACGATATCACTGCCTACCATGACGCGCAGACGGACGAGGACAGGGCGATCTGCGATCTGCTGCGGCGGGAAATCGACCGCGGCTTGCCGGAAGCGGAGAGCAAGGTCTGGCACAGCCATCCCGTCTGGTTTCTGGACGGCAACCCGACGGTCGGCTACAGCAAGCAGAAAAGCGGCGTGCGGCTGATGTTTTGGAGCGGGGCCGACTTCGATGAGCCGGGGCTTAGGCCCGGCACGGGCAAGCACAAAGACGCTTCGATCTTCTACCAATCCGCCGATCAGATCAATTTAGAAGATCTCGCCCGCTGGCTCGAAAAATCGCGGCAAATCCAGTGGGATTACAAGAACATCGTCAAGCGCAAAGGCGTCCTGGAGAGGATAAAGTAAATACGGTCAGGCAGTGACCTGTTAATGGGCGACCAAACCCTATAGTATGGCATACAATGCCTATTGTGTACACGGTTGACATTGTGCTACCTTGTCGTTATCATTGCCCCATATTGATGGAGCGTTATCGCAATGACTATACAAGCCGATCTACACTTGGGGGCCAGGGAAGCGCGCGCGCAATTTGCCGACCTGCTCGGCCGCGTTTACTATCGAGGCGACACCGTGATTGTCGAGCGTTCGGGCAAGCCGATGGTGGCTGTCATTCCAATTGAGTTATATGAGCAACTGGTTGCCGAACGAGAAGCCAGGTTCGCAGTACTCGATCGGATTCGCGAGAACCTTCCCGACATTGCGGAAGACGAGGTTTTAGCCGATGTGGCCGAGGCTGTTGATGCCGTGCGCGCTGAACGCTAGGCCCACATCGTGCTTCGCGTGATCTTCGATACAAACCTCTTCATCAGCAGCTTGCTCGTGAGGAATGGGTTGCCCGCACAGGCTTTGGAGGCCTGGCGAAGTCGTCGTTTTATCCTCGTCACATCGCCTGCCATTATGGCTGAGGTCGAAGCCGCCCTGAACTACCCGCGCATCCGCCGCAAATATCATCTTGGTGAAGAGGAAATTATCGGATTATTCGAATTATTAGGGACGGACGCGCTGGTTGTGCCGGGAACTGCGGATGTGACAGGAGGCGTTCCCGACGATCCGGATGATGAAATCGTTCTCGCCGGCGCTATAGACGGAGAAGTCGATCTCATCATCAGCGGCGATCGGCATCTTCTGTCACTAAAAACATTTCGTGACATACCCATCATCACCATTCGGGAATTACTGGAACGATTAGCTGGTTGACAGCGCCATTAGGCTGAACATCCCTCAACCCCGCACGACGGCCGTCACCAACTCCTCCTCCTCCAGCTTGGCCAAACGAAACGCCTTCGTCGAATCTTCCAGGGGCAGCGCATTGCCGTCGGCCGCCACCAGTCGCCGGTTGGTGACCGTCGTCAGCGCGCCTGTGCCGCACAGTCCGACCGCCGCCGCCTTCCGGACAACCAGCGCCCTGGCTTTGGCGTTCGCCCGCGGCGCTTCGGAAACCCATGCGGCCTTCATGCGGCGAGCGTAGCCGTCATCGAGCAACAGGATAACCTCGTCGTCCGGCGCGACGGCCAGCGCCGCCGTCACCCGATCAAACGCCCCGTCCCGGCCGGGGTTCAGCGCCTGGATGCCTGTCAGGGGAATCTTCGACAGCGGCCAACGCACGCCGCGGCCGCCCTCGGTGACGATGACGGCGTCCATGCCGCGCTCCACACCTTGAGCCAGCACCGGCACGCCGGGCGGCGGGTCGTCGAATGTCAGTGGCACCGGCGCCTCCACAGCAGGTCGCAAGGAATCGAGCGGGTAGGCCCGAGCATAGCCGGTGGACGTCACCAGCAGCAGCCGCTCCTGCTCGCGGGTCGCGGCCCAGTCGGTGATGGCGACGATGGTCTCGCGAGCGGCGAAACGATGAATGTTCTCAATGTCGAGGCCCGCTTCGCGCAGTTCGGCCAGCTGCCGCGCCGTCACCAGCAGGAAGCGGTAGCGGGAGGTGATCAGCAGCAGCTGGTTGTCCGGCGGCACGCGGAGCGCGGAGATAATCGGCAGGGCGGACAGGTCGGCGGGGATGGCCGCGTCGTCGCTCGTTGCGATGATGTCGGCCCGCGCATTCTCGCCCGTGGTCGCTCGACTCAGCAGCACCAGCATCCGCCTCTCCGCTCCTCCGCTCCCTTTCTCCCCTTCTCCCCTGCCCCCCTGCTCCTCCAGCCGAATCCGCCGCTGCAGCAGATCCAGGTTCACCGGCCGGACCTTCAGGCCGCCGCCGGTCACCGGTGGCAGGTCGGCGAAATCGGCCGGGGTGTGGGCGTGCAGATCGATTTCGCCCTGCTCCAGCCGGTGGCCGATAACGCCTAGCCCGGCGGTGACGCTGCTGAAGGTATCGATGGTGCGCACCTTCGCTTCGCCGAAATGGCGGCCGAGCATCTCATGGAACACAGGGATGAGCGCCGAGCCGCCGGTACGGATGACGATGTCGATCTGCTCCGGCCGCAAGCCCGACGCGGCCACCGTTTCCAGCAAGTGTTGTTCAATGGCGCGCGCTTCCCCGCGAATCAGGCCTTCGAACTCGCCGCGAGTGACGAACTCGCGCACGTTGAAGCCCGGCCCTTCGAGAGCGATCTCGGCCCCGCGCTTCTCCGACAGCACCCGCTTCGCGCCCTCGACAACATCGAACATCTTCAGGCCATAGTTGCCCGACACCAGCGCCAGAAGCGCCTCGATCTGATGCTTGCGTTGGGCGGTCTGGGCGATCTCGCGCAGGATTTGCTTGTTCTCGGCCGACTGGAGTTGCAGGATGGTTTGCCAATCGGCGAAGGAGTCGTAGATCCAATGCGGTACGGTCAGGGCCTTGTGACGCGGCCCATAGAAACTGCCCTCGCCGAAGTGGCGCGGCAGCTTGGCGCGGACGAGCTTCTGGTCGAAGACGTCGCCGGCGATGGGGATGCCGCCGGTGGCCAGCACGCGCGGCCGCCCCTCGCCCAGGCGCATGACGGTGATGTCGAGCGTGCCGCCGCCAAAGTCGAACACGAGCGCGTTTTCCGGCCGGGCCAGCCCCAGGGCATAGCTGTGGGCAGCGGCCACCGGTTCATATTGCAGATAGACCGTCTCGTAGCCGGCGCGGAAGGCGGCATGAAGCAGGCGCGCCTCGGCCAGCCGGTCGCCGGCCTCGTCGGCGGCGAAGTGGACGGGGCGACCCAGCACCACCTGCCGAACCTCTTGCCCCAGCAGCCGCTCGGCGCGGGCGCGGGTGACGGTCAGGTAGAGGGCGATCAGGTCTTCGAGCGAATACCAGAATTGGCCGATGACCGTGCCGGGATAATTGACGTCGCGCAGCCCGGTTTTAATCGACAGGAAAAGGCGGCCGGGCGATAGGGCATCGGCAAAGACGTAGACGTCGCGGACGAAATACATTTCGGCGCCGACCACCTCAATTTCGCCGACCCAGACCTTTTGCATCTTCATCGGGCGGCCGATGTTGTGCTCGAAATAGCGATCGACGGCGGCGCGGCCGATAGTGACAGCCTGCTCATTGGTGATGTAGAGCGCCGTGCGGGCCACGCGCGGGTTGGGCGCCGTCGGGTCGAGGGGCAATACGTCCACGGCGCGGCCGTCGAAGGTCGCCATGCCGCTATTGGTCGTGCCGAAGTCCATGCCGATGATCATGAGAGAAGCCCTCAACGGAAAGGGGGAGCATTATCCACGGGTTGCATGGATCTCGCAAGTTCTTCGTCACGATGCCGGAAGCAGCGATCGCTACGCGCCGCTTCCTCTCGTCTCAACGGCGCGCCGCATCACCGCCGGATCGGGGCGACGGCTGGTCATCACCTCGAACGCCTCGACCGCCTGCCCCACGAGCATGCCCAGCCCGTTGACGGCGCGACGGCCGGCAGCGCGAGCCTGCGCCATGAAGCGCGTCTCGGCCGGATTATAGACGAGGTCATAGACGAACGTGCCGGGCGGGAAAGGCGCGCCATCAGGCCAGGGGGATTGATCAATCAGCCCGCCCGACATGCCGAGCGGGGTGGTGTTGATGATCACCGGCTCGTCCAGATTGGCGGCGACGCGCGGCGCGTCTTCGAGCCGGCCCACGGCAACCATGGCAGCCATGGGGAAGGCCGGGCCGATCTCCGCGGCCAGTTGTTGCGCCTGCTCCGGGCGGCGAGTGAGGACCGTCACGCGGCCGCCCCGCCGCAACAGGGCATAGACCACCGACCGCGCGGATCCGCCAGCGCCGAGCACCAGGCAATCGCGCCCATAGAGCGCCAGCCGGTGGCTTTCCAGATCGGAAAGGAAGCCCGACCAATCGGTGTTGAAGCCGGTCAGCCGTCCGTCACTGATAACGATCGTGTTGACCGCGCCGGTGGCGCGCGTCGCCGGATAGATGGTATCAAGATGGGCCATCACCGCCTCTTTGTGCGGCACGGTCACGTTGACGCCGCGGAAACCGAGCGCCACCAGGCCGCGCAGCGCGTCGGGCAGCTCATCCGGCCGGACCGGCAGCGGCACGTAAGCGACGTTGAGGCCGAGCGCGGCGGCGGCGGCGTTGTGCATGAGTGGGCTAAAGCTGTGGGCGACCGGATAGCCGATCAGCCCGATGAGTTGCGTGTTGCCATCGATCATAGGTCACCCTGGGGTGGGTCGAAATAAGGGATGGGCGCGTCGCCGCGCAACTGTTGAAAGATAAAAGGGGCGCGCAGATGGTGGCCGGGCGAGAGCGGCGGCAGTTCATCCTCGCCAAAGTAGGCCGCGGCCGACACTTCGGGCGACGGTCGCGGCTCGGGATCATCCGTTTCGATGAGAAATACGGCGTGGTAGAAGTGGATTTTCTTGGCGCTGTGCCACAGGCGCGAATCGAAGACGCCCAGCAGCCGGGTCACGCGGCCGGTGAGGCCGGCCTCTTCCAGCAGCTCGCGGCGAGCGGACTGGGCCAGCGTCTCGCCGGGATCGGTGATGCCGCCGGGAAGCGCCCACAGGCCGTCGTCAGTGCGGCGGACGAGCAGCAGCTTGCCGTCACGGATGACGACCGCCTCGCCGCTGGCCAGGGGGCCGATGTCAAAATGGTTGGCGCGATAGTGGGCCAGAAGATCGCCGGCCGTTTGTTCCCCCCCGGCCAGCGCCGCCAGCCGGGCCGCCGCCGTCAGGACGAGCTGCCATCGCTCCTCGTCGTGGGGGCCGGCCCGCGCGAAGTTGAGACCAAAGGCGGCGATGCCGCGCAGGTCATCGGCAATCTGAAGCACTTCCTGTTGATCCACGCGCTACCCCAACTCTCCCAGTTGATGCAAAACAAGCGCCGCGCCGACGATGGCGGCCGTCTCCGTGCGCAGAATGCGGCTGCCGAGCGACACGGGGACAACGCCCCATGACTCGGCCAGTCGCACCTCTTCCTCATCATAGCCGCCCTCGGGGCCGATGAACAGGGCAATTTCGGCCATGGCCGGCCGGCCGCCCAACGCATCGCCTATGGTGCGATGGAGCTCGTCCGCCCGAGCGATCAGACTCGCGTCCATTCGGCGGGCGGCGACGAGGGCATCGGCGAAGGCGAGCGGCGGGGACAGCGTCGGCAGCAGGCCCCGATTCGACTGTTCGGCCGCCTCGCGAATGATGCGCTGCCAGCGGCCAAGCTTCTCCGGGCCGACGTCTTCGGCATCGCGCACCAGCGAGCGGCGGGTGATGACCGGCACGAAGGCGGCAATGCCGATCTCCGTGCCCTTCTGCAACACCCATTCGAACTTCTCGCGCCGGGTCAGGCTCTGGTAAAGGGTCAGCCGGGCCGACGACTCGCCGGTGGCGGCGACGGGGTCGGCCGCCCTGCCGGTGGCTCGCGCATTGGCCACCTCTTCCAGCGTCACCTCGTATTGTCGCCCCAGCCCGTCGAGGGCGACCACCCGATCGCCCGGTCGCAAACGCAGCACGCGGCGCATCTGATGGGCCTGATCCGCGTCGAACTGCACCAGATGGTGGCGAATTTGATCGGGGGTGACGAAGAAGCGGTGCATGATGTGACGGCGGACGACTGACGGCTGACCGCGGCCAAACTATAAATGTGAAACTATCCGGCGGTCGGTGGTCGGCCGTCGGTGGTCTTCTCCGCACAAAAGACCAACTCAGTGTCGAACAGCAGCTCGACGGCCGACCAGCCGGAGCCGTCGATCATCTGCTGGAAAAACTCGCGATAGCGATTGGTCAGATTGCGGCCGCCGTGGGTGCTGATGGTGGGAAACGAGACGACCAGCCAGTGCGTGTCGATGGCGTCGAGCAAGGCCCGCCCGTGGCCGGGGTAGTTGCGCTCGAAGCGCGGCATCTCCTTCAGGAACAAGGCGACGTCGCCGCTCTCGGTTGGTGCGCCCACGGCCACGTCCTTGACGTAGGCATGCGGCGGCAAGCCCTGCAAGACAAAGTAGTGATTCAGGAAGTCGACCCGCGGCTCGTGGATGTCATAGGCAATGAAATCAGTCCCGGCGGCGGGTAGTCCCATCCAGGGAAAGGCCAGCGGGTTGAGGCCGCAGGCGATATCGAGCAGGCGGCGAGGCGGCCCGGTGACGGCGAAGATGTCACGATAGAAGGTGTCGAGAATGGGCAGCCGTTCGCGGGTGGAGAGATGGGTATACATCAGGTCGCGGCAGGCGGCGCGGATCACTTTCTCGTCTCCACCGGCGAAACTGTCGGTCAGCAGTTGTCGCGCGGCGGCATAGTCGGGGTCGCCCAGATAGGGAGCCATGATGCTGTGGAGTCGTTTGCGGACAGCTTTCTCGGCCGGTTTGGGCTTTTTGTGCTCGATCACGGCTTCGACGGCCAACTGGCGGATGGTCTCTTCGCTGGTGTCGCGGTATTTACGGGACTGTTTGATGGCGTCAACGACAGTGTCGACGGCCGTTTCGTCGATAATCATAGGCTTGCCTCGTATGGTTGTATCTATTGTAGCCGAACTGTGTAGGACGAACTATGCGCGGCGAAAAACCTGACAGGTGGGCGCGCCGAAGTGGTTGATGGAGCATGGGCGTTGTCGCGCCCACCTGTCAGGTTTGGCTCTTCCGGCCGACCTGCGCGCCGCCATGGCCGAAGCGACGCCAGCGCAACAGCCGCCGCTCGGCCAGAAAGACCAGCCCGTAGAGCGAGAGGGCCATCACGCTCAGGGTAATGAGCACGACGAATACTTCGTCGGTCTTGAACTGGTAGCGGGACGTGACCAGCAGGTAGCCCAGTCCCTGGCTCTTGGGCTGAACAAATTCGCCGACGATAGCGCCGATGACGGCCAGCGTGGCGCCGACCTTGAGACCAGCCAATACCGTCGGCAGGGCAGCCGGCATCTCCAGCTTGCGGAATATCTGCCATTTGCCGGCCCGCAGGGAGTGCATGAGGTCGTAAAATTCGCGCGGGACGGCGCGCAGCCCGGCGATGGAGCTAACCAGAATGGGGAAGAAAACGGTCAGCGCCGCTACCAGCACCCGCGACCAGTACCACGACTGCACCCAAATCGTCAGCAATGGGGCGATGGCGATGACCGGGATGGCCTGTGAGGCGATGAGATAGGGGGAGATTAGCCGTTCGGCCAGGGGGGACTTCGTCAGCACATAAGCCAGCGGCAGAGCCACAAGGACGCCCAGCGCGAGGCCGGGGACGACCTCGCTGAGGGTGACGAGCGTGTGGCGCGGCAGACGGCCGTCGCTAATCAAGCGGACGAAGGCCTCGGCCACATCACGCGGGCCGGGCAGGATGAACGGCGGATAGCCGCCGAGGGTAACCACTAATTGCCACGCGCCCAGCAGCAGCAGGAAGGAGCCGGCGATGGTGAGCCAGGTCGGCCGTTCGTCGAGCCAGGCAAAGACAGGGTTGGGGCGGGTCATGGATGGGTCACCGGATCAGGGGGCTGCCTTCGCCGAGGGGGGACACCACAGCCACGCGCCGGGTGACGCGCTCGATGATGACGATGGTTCCTTTTTCGATGGGCCGGCCGTTGGATGAGCGCGCGCCGAGGTTGATCCGGTCGCGGCCGTGGTGGAAGGCCACCTCACCCAGGCCATTCGCGGGGATGGGGATCACCACGTCGGCACGGCGGCCGGTGGCGTCAAAGTCGAGAAGGGGTTCCTCGACGAAGCCGCGCGACGGCAGGTAGGCCAGCAAGGCCAGGGCCAACAAGCCGACGATCAGGCCCAGCCCAAGCGCGACGAGGACGCTTGTGGTTTGCTCAACGTCGAACACGAGCAGGAGAAACAGGCCGGCCGCGCCGAAAACGGCCGCGCCGAGACCCAGCGAATAGCCCCAGGCGCGCGCGCCGGCAGAGCCGGTCGCTCCCGCCGGGCGAGATTGGCGGCCGGGGGTGAAGCTGCGCAATAGCGAGACAACAGCGCCCAGCACAAAAGCCAGCCCCACCACCAGCAGGCCGGCATAGATGACGATGAGCGCTGTGTTCGATGAGATTCCGTTCATGGTTGCTTAATGATAGCGGATTGTTGAACATCCAGAAACCGGTTTTTTCCTGAAAACCCGGTTTCGGGTGTCCATGGCATCTGACGCCTTTTTTGCTATACTACAGCGTTGCATGGGCGTCAGGTGGCGCCACGATTTTATGATTCGGAGAAGAAGAACAGTATGGGCAAGTCACAGCC
>DAOMSB010000091.1:0-11068 GCA_035446145.1 Promineifilum sp. (SeqCode)
GCTATAGCCTGCTGCGGTTTGACGACAGCCGGCGGCCGGTGTATCGGGCGCTGGAACGGCGGGGGGAGTAGTTAGTCTGCTGCTCCTTGAAATTAAGCTACGTGTTGTGTATTATATACAGCATGTAGCTTAATTGAGGTGAAGCCATGTTTGTCGATCGCCAACGTGAGCTGGCTTATTTTGATGATCTCCTGACCCGTCAGCGACCGGGGCCGGCACAATTGATTCTCCTGTATGGCCGGCGGCGGATCGGCAAGACGGCCCTGTTGCTGGAATGGGCGGAGCGCAACGCCGTGCCGCACACTTATTGGGCGGCCGAAAAGGAGCCGGCCGATCTTCAGCGCCGCAAGCTCTATGCCCGCCTGTTAAACCTGCCGATACGCCAGGCGCCGCGGCTGGATAGTTGGGCCGAGCTATGGGATGCCGTGGCGGCAATAATCGCCGATCGCCGCCAAATCCTGATCCTGGATGAGCTGCCCTATGCGGTCGAATCCGACCCGGCCACCCTGTCTGCCTTGCAACATGCCTGGGATGCTCACTTCCAGCACTCCAGCCTGGTGATAGTCCTGTGCGGATCGCAGGTCAAGGTGATGGAGTCCCTGCAAATGCATCAGTCACCCCTGTTCGGCCGCCTGACGGGGCAATGGTATCTTGAACCGCTGCCCTTCAGCGCGTTGCGCGATTTTTTCCCCGACTGGTCGGCCGAGGAACGGGTCGCCGCCTACGCCGTCACAGGCGGTGTTCCGGCTTATCTCAACTGGCTTGATCCGGCGCTGAATCTGACGGCCAATATCCGGCGAATCATCCTCTCGGAAGGCAGCATGTTCCTCGCTGAACCGGCCTTTTTGCTCTATGATGAGGTACGTGAACCGCAATCCTACCTGGCCACGCTCAAAGCCATCGGCTTGGGCAGCCACACCCTCGGTGACATCAGCAACGACGCGCTGATTGCCACCAGTCACCTCTCCGTCTACCTTCAGCGACTGCAGGATTTGAAGCTGGTGGAGCGGCGGTTGCCGGCGGCTACCCCACCGGCCAAACGGCGTACCTCACGGCTTGGCCGTTATCATCTGGCCGACCCTTATTTTCGCTTCTACTTCCGCTTTATCGCGCCGTTCCACGAATACCTGCCGTTCGACACCGAACAGGTGCTGGAGCGTATTCGCCACGATCTGCGCGGCTTCGTCGGCGGAACGGCGTTCGAGGACCTGGCCCGGCAGTGGGTCACACAACAAGGCAAGGCCGGAACGCTGCCGCTGCGGCCGGGAATCGTCGGCGCGCACTGGAGCCGGAAGGTGCAGATCGACGTCGTCGCCGTGGATTGGGAGGCGCGTCAATTGCTGCTGGGCGAGTGCAAGTGGGGCGACGGGAACGTCGATCGAAGTGTCGTGCGCGATCTGATCGAGGGCAAGGGGGAGTTGCTGCGCAAGGAACTACCCGACGGCGAGGCGTGGCGGTTCCACTATGCCTTGTTCACCCGAGCGGGGTTGACGCCGGCGGCCGCGGCCGAGTTGGCAAAGTATGATGGGCTTCACGTTGACCTGGCGCGACTGGATGGGGAATTAGTCTGATGCGGTCGGCTCTCGCCCCGCACTCTTCTGTCGCATATTCTCGAAAAGATCCGGCCCCAATTCCAGCGCGGCTACGTCGACCTGCTCGCGAAACCGGCCCAGCGCCGACGAGAACGGTTCGGCGAGGACAGTCGCCTCCGCCTCGCGGATGGGGGCGGTTAGATTGTCGCGGGCTTCGGCGATTGGATAGCTGTGGATCGGTTTCATCAGGATTAGTTTCCGTTCATGAGGATATGGGTGACCAACGCATAATCCGAGAACTCAGTTATTTTGTGATAAATGCAGCAAAAATCCCCAAGTTTTGCCGCTCATCCATACACTCTCCACAACTCATTGGTCAGCGACGTCTGTTCGATGTCCCAGGCCTCATCCAGGTAGCGGGAGCGATGTACCTGAAACGACGCCTCGATTACCTGCGTCACACCATCGGCCGACCACGTGATTCGGCTGAAGACTTGGCCGTTGTCGCCGGTGATTTGCGTTTCGAGTGCCCGGCAAGTGACGTCCTCAACGACAGGCATACGCTCCCATAAAGCTTCCAGTTCGGCCACCGTCAAAAGCTTGCCCAACGTATCGGCCCACAATTGATCGTCGTCGACGCAATCCTGAGCGTATTCCAGATCGTGGCGAAAGATAGCGTCAACAAACTGCTCAACCCACGTCTCGACGTTGTATTCGTCGGTCGCGTAGATGAAATTTATCCACGTATCAGGGAGGCGAATGTCGTCTATCTCCTCATCGAGCAGCTCCTCGGTTAGATAACGATAGACCGTCTCATAGTCCACGACGCCCAGAAAATCGACGGCAATATAGTGCGCCGCCAGCAGGCCCATCAGAGAATCCACCGCCGCTACCAGTTCATCGGAACTGAGCGCGTCAATGGGCGGCGGAGCCGGATCGCCGATGCGGGCACTCACGGTAATGCGCGGCGCATTCTCGAACTGGCGCTCGAATTCGAGGATATAGTCGAGCCACTCCGATTCCACCTCCGGCGACAGGTCGGGCGACCGATGCTCGTGAAGCATGCCGAATTGCTCACGCAGAATGTCTCTCTTGGAATCATTCAGCGCGGCCTGGATCTGTTGTCGAATTTTATCGATCCATTGGTTGTCAGGTGTCATTTGCATGGCTGTCGCTATCTCCTTATAAAAGTATATCGTGATCGATGACGTCGATGCTATCCGAATGAAAGCAGGGGGTGACGCGTCATCCGGATGTACCCGGATGAGAGCGTGGCTTTACAACTTTCAATCTACACTAAAATAGTGTACACTACCCTCATGCTCAAAAACATCACCCTCTCGGCCGACGAGGCCCTTATCCGCGAGGCGCGGCGGCAGGCGGCGCTGCAGAACACGACGCTCAACGCGCTGTTCCGCGAATGGCTGGAGCAATATACAAGCGAGCAAGACGCCGACGCGCGCCGTTTGGCGGCTGCGCGCTATGATGAATGGATGCAGCAACTGTCCCACGTCAATGCCGGGCGAAAGTTTACCCGCGAGGAAATGAATGAGCGACGCTGAGGATACCTTCTTTCTGGATACCAACATCCTCATCTACGCGGTTGATGAAGCCGATCTCGTCAAACAACAGATCGCCGTGGCGTTGGTGCGTGAGGCCATTTTGAGCGGACGGGGGATCATCAGCATCCAGGTCGTCCAGGAATTCCTGAATGTCGCGCGGCGCAAGTTCAAGCAGCCGATGACCATCGAGCAGTGTCGCGGCCACATACGAAATGTTTTGGAACCGCTCTGCGCCTATTTTCCGTCGATTTCAACGATGGATCGCGCTCTGCTCACCATCGATGAAACAAGTTACTCTTTCTATGACGCCCTGATCCTCACCGCCGCCATCGAAAGCGGTTGCCGCACCCTGTATAGCGAAGACTTGCAACATGGCCGCAAGATTCAGGGCTTGACTATTCTGAACCCCTTCATTGGCACGGAGTAACAGCCAGGAGTTATGGAAGCCTCTCATGGGGAAGTTCATCGGCATCATCGCCGACACGCTGGAGGACTTCCACGAGATGCCGGCCGGCGGCGGGGGCGGCTAGGCCGACGCTCTGCGGCCCAACCCAACGTCGCGTCACTGCCCCAATATTGAGTTGATGCTATACTCAGGGGTACACAACATGAGTTGGATGAGCACAATGATCCTCTGGAAGAGGCGTCATGCTCTCCCTGCTCAATCGGTGAGGAGCCAAATGAAAATAGTGACTGATTCCGCGGCCGATTTGACCTCGGAGGATATAAGCACGTTCGATATTTCCGTAGCCCCTTTATATATTCAGTTCCCTGATGGCGAGGTTCGATCCGGGGATCTGAGCCACGATGAGTTTTACAATCGCCTGGAGGCCGTGCGCCCACAATTGCCGACAACCGGGCAGCCTTCGCCGGGCAATTTTTCAGACCTCTATCACCCCATTCAGGAACAAGGCGATGGAATCCTCTCTATCCATATTTCTTCAGGGTTAAGTGGTACTGTGAATGCCGCCCGCAATGGTGCGGCGCAGGAAAATGAGGATAGCATCCACGTCATCGATAGTCTGACCCTGTCCGGCGGATTGCGTTTTCAGGTTCTTGCCGCAGCTCAAGCCATCGCGGCGGGTTGGGATGTTCCTAATATTCGCGCACAACTGGATAGAGTCAGAACGGCGACTGAAGTTGTCTATACGCTGGATACGCTGGAGTATCTGGCTCGAGGTGGTCGCATCGGCCGAGTTCAAGCGTTGGCCAGTTCGATCCTCAATATCAAGCCGATAATCAACGTATCGAAATCAGATGGTAAATATAATACTGTCGGCAAGAGCCGCACCATGTCGCGTGCCATAAATGACCTGACAGAGCATTTGGCGTCTCTCTACGGCGGGAAGGAACCCTTGTGGGTGTCCGTCATGCATGGCCATTTCGAGGAAAAAGCACGGTTGTTGGCTGAATCGCTTCAGAGGATACTCCCTGTTGAGAAGCTGGAAGTATTACGGATTTCGCCGGTGCTCGGCGTGCATACCGGCCCTGGAATCGTTGGCGCGGCCGTGGTGCCGATGCGCTTTATGAAAGAGATACACTAGCCTGATGTGGGACAACGCTACTGGTGTGGCAGCTTATGTCAATTAGCCCTGATGAGAGCCGATTAGAGCCGGTCATACAGGGCCTCCAGCGTCCTGGATAATTCCGGCCAGTCGAACCGGGCCGTTATATCTTCGCGGGCGGCCACTCCCCGCGACATCCGCAGTTCTCGATCTGTCAATAATATTGTGGCGGCATTCACCAATTCTGCTACATCCCCCGACGCGCATAGTAGCCCAGTGCGGCCGTCGCGCACGTATTCCGCCACCTGCCCCACCGTTTCGGCGACTACCGGCACGCCGGCGGCCAACATGTCGGCCAGCTTGACCGGGCATTTGGTGCGGTTGAGCAGGGTGTCGTCCATCAGGTAGAGGCCCACATCGGCCGCGGCCAGCGTGGCCGGCAGTTGCTCCAGCGCCACCCAGCCCGCGTCGACGACGGCGTCGGTCAGCCCGACTGCGGCCAGTTGCTCGCGGAAGCGGGCAGCATCGGCTTCATACAGCCCCGCGCCGACGAGCAGCACCACCACATCGGGCACTGTTGCGCGAATCCCGGCCAGCACGGCCGTCAGCCGCGCTGTGTCGAACTCGAACAGACGGCTGTAGACGAGGACAGTCGGCCGCTCTTCCAGACCCAGCCGGGCGCGGGCGGCGTCGCGTTCCTCAGCAGTGACCTCTCCCAGTGGGATACCCGGCCCGTTGGGGATGTAGCGGACGCGCTCGCGGGGGACGCCGAGGCTCCACACCAGGCTCTCCAGCGTCCGACTGGCCACGGTGACGGCGTGGGCATGGGTCAGGCCCCAGCGCTCCTGGCGGGCGAAGAAGCGCTTTTGCAGCGGCGAATAGGGGGCGATGTCGTTCCAGCCTCCCGCGCCCTCCCAATCGTCGGTGTCCATGACCAGCCGGATGCGGCCGCGATGAAAGCGCCACAGCCATTCGGCGACCAGGCCGCTGTAGGCCTTGGGCTTGAAGGTGTGGACGACGTCGGGCCGCCATGCCAGCGTCTCGCGTACCAGACGACGGGTGATGCCGAGCGTGCCGCCTTTCAGCGACACGTAGCGCAGTTCGATACCATCTTCCTGCCATTCGCGATCGGCCTCATCCGGCGTGTCCCAGGGCGGCATGATCAGCCGCACGGTATGGCCGCGATCGACCAACGGCCGCGCCAATCCCAGCGCCCGACTGCGCATGGTTTGCTTGGGATGCAGCCCGAACGGGCCGATCATGGCGATTCGCATGGGGAGAATGATACGCTATTCGGGGGGATAAAGGGAGATCGCCGGCTGTGGGAGGAAATTACGAATTACGAATTACGAATGAAGAGGGAGGTCCTCCGGAAACGGGCTGCCGTTTTCGCGCAGCAGTTCAAGCAGGCGCGGGTGATCGGCGTAGACGCCGCGGTGGTCGGGCGGCAGCAGGGCGGCGATGCGACACATGAGGTCGTCGGTCTGTGCCTGGAGCCATTCGTCGCGTCCGGCGCGGGGCATGGGCGGCAGGGTGTAGGGTTCGCCGATTCGCGCGGTGATATCAAGCCTCTTGAACCGCTTGAGGCGGTATTTGACGACGGCGTCCTCGGTGCCGACGATACCGATAGGGATGAGCGGCGCGCCGGATTTTGCCGCCAGATAGACGGCGCCGGGCTTGCCGGGCAGAAGGGTCGCCGTGGGGCTGCGCGTGCCCTCGGGGGCAACGGCGAGCATATCACCCGCTTCGAGGCGCTTCAGCACGGCCCGCAGCGCGGCGAGGTCGGCGTCGAAGCGGTTGACCCAGATGGCATCGACCTTGCGGGCGACGTAGCGCCAGAAGGCGTATTGTTTGTACTTTTCGGCCAGGATCATGACGATATCGTCCCGCTCGGCGAGCAGCATGACCAGAAAGGCCTCCAGGCGGCCGACGTGATTGGCGGCGATGATGTAGGCGCCGGTCTGATAATCGACGTTGCCGATGATCTCGATGCGAGCGATGACCGCCAGGACGACGCGGGCGATGGCACGGACGATGCGCAGGAAAGTGTGTTTACTCATCTGAATGGGAATTGTAGCCTAACTGTGACGGAGTGGTGCAATGCTCAGACAGGTTCCTTGAAATCGTAGAGGCCGTCTTCGACGCGCCAGCGACGGCCGCAAGCGGGATTGGCGCAGACGAGCAGATCGTCCACAGGTTCGCCGAGCGGCGTCTGGCAGGCGGGGCAGGCGAAGAAGGCGTTCTCGTTGGCGGCCGTTGTGGAGCCGGTCAATTGGCTGAGAACAAAGACGCTGGGCGTCAGCTGCCACCACGCCCCCGTGCCCTGAATGGCGCGGTCGAGGGCGACGAGCCAGCCGGTGGGCACAATGCGCTTGATCGGCGCGAAGCGAAAATGGGAGGCGGTCAGCGTCTCGCCCGGCGCGAAGCCGCTTTCGGCCAACTGTTCCCGAATCCAGGCGGGGTGGAAGTCGAAGTTGAGGGCGACGAACTCCACCGGCTCGCGCTCGTAGGGCGACCATGTCTGGCGGCCGAGACCGTAGCGGAGCATGGCCTTGAGGTTGTGCTTGCTGGCGAATTCGAGAACGTAGGCGGCCTGGGGGCCGGCGATGCGAGCCAGTTCGTCGAACAGAGCGGGCGCGTCGGCGGCGTGATGGAGCGTGCGCACCTGGACCAGCGTGTCGAACAGCCCATCCACGAACGGCATGGTGTACCAGTTGCCGGCCACGTAGCGGTAGCGCGGATCATCACCCAAGTGCTGTTGAGCCTCGCGCAACAGCGAACGAGAGTAATCGAAAAGCACGACGCGGTCGTAGCCACGATATTCATCGGCCAGGCGGCCGAAGCCCGCGCCGATGTCGATGAGCGTGCGGCCGCTTGGGGGCATCAGACGACGCAAGGCGGCTCGCTCGACCTGATCCTCGTAATCGCGCCCCTGATTGTCCCAGAAGCGGGCGCGATAATCGGAGCCTTCATAATCACAAACGGGAGTAGATTCAGTCATCTCGTGCATGGTATCAAGAATGGCGAAGGTTGCCAACCGGGATTGTTTCCCGGGAAACAGCGCTCGCCATGTTTCCCGGGAAACAAATTGAACCGCCATTGGCATTTCGTTGCGGATTCACTCTATTTCGATAGAATCACAGTCTAAATCAAATGACCGCTCGGGCGGAAACCTGAACGACTCCTCTTCGCGGCCAAACCGGGGATTTGTGCATGGCCAATGATGTTGCCATTTTTCTCGACCTGGACAATTTAGTGATTGGCGCGCGAGACGCCAACCTGAATTTCGACATAAGTTTGCTGATCGATCACATCAAGAAACGCACCGGGGGGCGCGTTGTCTTGCGACGGGCCTATTCCGGCAACCTGCGGCAGGATCAAAAGCTGATGAAGGAGCTGGCCACGGCCGGTTTCACCATGCAGGCGGCCGTTCCACTCAATAACTTCGGCAAAAACCTCATCGACATGTACCTGGTCGTTGACTCGATGGACACCCTCGTCGACGGGCAGGAGTATAGTACCTACGTGCTCGTTACCGGCGACCGGGATTTTGTGCCGCTCATTCACGCGCTGCGTCGCCGCGGCAAGCATGTGATTGGCGTCGGGCTGAAGCACACCACCAGCGAGAGCCTGATGGGGCTGTGCGATGAGTATGTCTATTACGAGGATATGCTGCCCGCTCCGCCCCTGTCGGAGAGCGAGGCGGACGCTCTGCTGACTAAAGCGATCGATGGCTTGTTGGCCGGAGACGAGCGTGTGCGCGCCAGCGTGGTCAAGGAACGCATGATCGAGTTGAGCGGGGGGCAATTCGGCCGTTTCCAGTATTCCGACACCTCGTTCACCAAGTTTCTGGGTCGCCATGCGAACCGCATCGTCCTGGAGAAAGATGGCACGACAACCTATGTGCGTCGCGCGGTTGAACTGACGGCTCCGACCGAGCTTTATCGGCGCTATCGCAGCGCCCTGAAGAAGCAAAAACTGCGCGTCATTCCGCCCCGGTTGCGGTTGGTGCTGTTGCGGGAGATGATCGAGATCTTGCAAAAGAGCGGCGACACGATGGAGTGGCGCGAGCTGATCGATCGTCTGGCGGTGCTGCATCCAGGGGAGGAAGAGGGCGAAGCGTCGCGCAATATGATCAATGCTCTGATCGTCCTGGCCCGGCGAGCGGGCGTCGTGCGCACGCTGAAGGGGAAAACGCTCTCTACCGCGCCGGTGCTGCTGGCGCTGGAGGGGCCGAAGCTGTTCCAGGAAAGCGTAATCCGCTGCGACACGGTCTATCTGGAGGCGATCCGCGACCTGCCGGAGCCGTTTGATGTGGAAGAGGCGGCGCAGGCGATCTATGACCAGGTCAGCTACGCGCCTTACTTGAGGCAATTGCTGGCGCGGATGGACGCGGCACAAGTCGGCTAAGCGACAAGCCCCAAAATATAGTCTATAAAAACACAACGAGACGCTGATACCAGCGTCTCGTTGTGTTTTTTATCGGTTTATACCGGGTAGATTGGTGTCAGGATAACGACAGCCGGGATTAGCCCTTGCTTTTGCCGTTGGCCTTCTCTTTATACTCGCGCACCAGCTCGCGCTTCAGCACCTTGCCTACGGTTGTCTTGGGCAGTTCGTCGCGGAACTGGATCAGGCGCGGATATTTGTAGGCCGCCAGCTCGCCTTTGCTCCATTCGATGATCTCCGCCTCGGTCACGCTCTCGAAGCCCGGCCGTTTGACGACCCAGGCCATGACGTTCTCGCCACGCTTGGGGTCGGGCACGCCGGCCACGCTGACTTCCATGACTGCCGGGTGGCGTGACAATACTTCCTCGATCTCGCGCGGATAGACGTTGTAGCCGCCACAAATGATCAGGTCCTTCTTGCGGTCCTCGATATAGAAATAGCCCTCTTCATCCATGCGAGCGATATCGCCGGTGTAGAGCCAGCCGTCGCGCAGGGAGCTGGCCGTTTCGTTGGGCATGTTCCAGTAGCCCTGCATGATCGTCGGGCCGCGCATGATCAGTTCGCCGATGGCGCCGATAGGCAGCTCGTCGTTCCCTTCAACAGGGTCGACGATGCGCGCCTCGACACCGGGCAGCGGCAGGCCGATGGATCCGATCGGATTCTTGCCCTTCAGCGGGTTGGCGTGGGTGGCCACGTGGGATTCGGTCAGGCCATAACCCTCAACGAGCGTGCCGCCGGTCAGTTCCTCGAATTTCTTCTTTGTCTCGACCAATAGCGGAGCCGAGCCGGAGATGCAGGCGCGGATGGAGCGCAGATCATATTTGCCTGCGGCCACGTCCTTGTTGTTGTTGATGCCCACGTACATGGCCGGGACGCCGGGGAAGTAGGCCGGCTTGTATTTGTTGATCGACTCCAGCACGTAGGGGAGATCGCGCGGGTTGGGGATGATGAGCAGGCGGCCGCCGATGGCGACGGTGAAGATGACCGCCGTCACCATGCCGTAGGAATGGAAGAACGGGATGGCGCCCAACAGGGTGTCGGCGCCATATTTCCAGTCGTCGATCCAGCTGGATACCATGAGGGCGTTGGCCACCAGGTTACGATGCAGGCCGATGGCCCCCTTCGAGAGGCCCGTGGTGCCGCCGGTATATTGCAGCAGGGCGATGTCGTCGCCGGTGACGGTGACGTTCGGCTTGGGGCTGCGCGCGCCCAGGGCCATGAAATCCTTCATGGTCATATCGCCCGGCTCAACGTCGACCCGATCGCCCTCTTTCTTCTCTTTGACAAGGCCGTAGAGCAAGCTCTTGATGCCCGGCAGATAATCCTTGATGTAGGCGACGATGATGCGTTTCACATTCGTCCCGCCGCTCTTCTGCACCTTCTTGAGCAATGGATAATAGCGACTGAGGACAAAGACCGTCTCGGCCCCGCAGTCCTTGAGTTGGTGTTGCAACTCGCGTTCGGTGTAGAGAGGGTTGGTGGCGATGACGATACCGCCGGCCTTCAGGATGCCATAGTAGATGATGACGAATTGCGGCAGATTGGGCATGTAGATGACGGCGCGATCGCCTTTCTTGAAACCGTTGGCCGCCAGACCTGCCGCGATGGCGTCGGACGCCTTGTTCAGCTCGTCGTAGGTCAGTTCCTTGCCCTGGAAGACCAGCGCCGTGTTCGTGGGGACGCGACGGGCGGCTTCTTCCAGGAAATGCTGAACGGGATACGCGGGGACGTCAATCGACTCCGGCACGCCTTTATCGTAACTCTTTGTCCAGGGCTTGTCGGCGTATGTCAGGCTCATGAGGCTCTCTCCTTATGTAAACTATAATAGCGGCCGGCCACCGGTGGACAAGCCACACACGACAGGCCCGATGACACGGGTTAATTAAAGCGAAGCAGCGCCCGGCGTGGCCGACTTGCCCCAACTCTCCGGCATAGCAAGCACAATCGCGCAGGGGGGACGCTCCACTGCTTACTATAATAACGGGCATATTTAAAAATGACTAGTTGCATTTGGTATGTG
>DAOMSB010000092.1:0-10982 GCA_035446145.1 Promineifilum sp. (SeqCode)
TAGAAATGGCCCGGAAGATGAACACGATTGCCGGCCAAGGATAAAAAGGATGTCATTCAATCTTAGAAACCGCAGTTTTTTGAAGGAATTGGACTTTACGCCGGAGGAATTGCACTTTCTCCTGAAGCTTTCGGCCGATCTCAAGTCGGCCAAGTATGGCGGATATGAGCGGCCCCGTTTGGTGGGCAAGAATATCGCTCTTATATTCGAGAAAGCGTCCACGCGCACGCGATGTGCGTTCGAGGTCGCTGCTCATGACCAAGGGGCGCAGGTTACCTATCTGGGTCCGTCGGGATCACAAATCGGCAATAAGGAGTCGATGAAAGACACGGCCCGCGTGCTTGGGCGGATGTATGACGGCATCGAATACCGTGGCTTCGCCCAGCAGACAATCGAGATATTGGCTCAATACGCCGGCGTGCCGGTGTGGAACGGTTTGACGAATGAGTTTCATCCGACTCAGCTTTTGGGAGACGTTCTGACCATGAGCGAGCATTCCGACAAGCGTATATCGGAGATCTCGTATTGCTACATGGGCGACGCGCACAATAATATGGGTAATTCACTCATGGTTGGCGGCTGCAAGCTGGGCATGGATGTGCGCATCTGTGCGCCGCGGCATCTATGGCCCGCGGCCGAATTGGTGAATGCAAGCCGTGGAATCGCGGCCGAAACCGGGGCGCGGTTGACCCTGACCGAGCAGGTAGAAGAAGGCGTCGCCGGTGTGGATTTCATTCACACGGATGTATGGGTGTCGATGGGCGAGGCAGACGCTGTCTGGGAAGAGCGCATTCGTCTGCTCAGCCCCTATCAGGTCAACGCCGGCACGATGCAATTGAGCGGCAACCCGGCCGTCAAGTTCATGCACTGCCTGCCTTCTTTCCACAATCGGGAGACGAAGATCGGCGAGGAGATCTATCAGAAGTTTGGGTTGGACGGGATGGAAGTGACTGAAGATGTGTTCGAATCGCCGGCGTCGATCGTATTTGATCAGGCTGAAAATCGGATGCATACGGCTAAAGCCGTGATGGTTGCCACCCTCGGCGCGTGATCTTGCGACGTACCTCTGCCGGCTGATGGCTCTTGTAAAAGGTGAGAGCCATTAACTCAACAGAAAAGGCTCATGAATGCAAGCGCACCCATGAGCCTTTTTTGTTGAGCGGGAAAACTTCCGTATAAACTTCGCCTATTCCAGTTTGTAAATCTCCAGATCGTTATTCCAGGCTATCCTTCTTTCAGGATTAGGCGATGTTGGATTGCATTGTTCGGGGTTTTGATGGGAGGCCGTCTTATTGGCAGTGATGTTCGTCGGCTCGAAGGGATCGACCGGTAACTTTACTTTAACTGTCCCCATAATGAGCTTGTCCAGATAGAGTTGTTCATCATCGGGAATCGTTGCGCGTAGTGCCGATAGCTTCTTTAGCAAAGATTTGACTGCTTCAATGTTATCCACTGCTATTTTCTCCTTGCTTCCCTAAAGCCCATACCAGATGGTAGGACTACTTTACAGGAAAATAGCAGCCGTTGTCTGTCATCTAGACGACACAAAACGCCTAAAAATCGATTAATTTGTCAAATCTGTTCTGTAATACGCTTGAGCGCAGCACGATTGAGGAGCATGATCCGGCCGCGTCCTGTCACTATCCAGCCTCGCTGTCGCCACTGCCCCAGGCTGTTGGTAACCGTTTGTCGGGTTAACCCGGTTCTCTGGGCCAGTTCTTCCTGAGAAATCGAGATGTATCCATGGTCCGGCCCCTGTCGATCCAGTTCGTCCATATCCAGCAAGGCGCGAGCGATGCGAGAGGGGGCATCAAGAAATGCCAGGGCGCTTTCCCGTGCCTGGGCCTTGAACAGCCTGTCGGAGGCCACGGCCAGCATCCTTCTCGCAACCGCCGGCTCACTATCCAGGACATTCAGGAAGACGTTGGCCGCTACCTCCAGGACAACGCAGCTTTTCCGTGCCTGCGCGCTGGCTGTGCGCGCCCCCGATGTAAGCAGGGAAACTTCACCGAAGCAATCACCCGGGTGGAGCTCGTTGATGATCATCTCGCGGCCGTCCAGGCTGATCAATATGACGGACATTACGCCCGAGTAGAGAAAATACAGGGAGTCGGCTTCGTCATTCTGATTGAAGAGGTATGTCCCCTTGGAAACATTCACATAGTGACTGGCATTTCCAAGCCGAATGAGATTCGATTCAGAAATGCCGTCCAACAATGGGTTTGATCGCAAGAATTCTGCCTTGTCAGGATACTCGCCTTTAATCGTCATTAGCTCAACAAGAAGTTCGATAACGATTCCCGATTCAATGAGCGACGCTCATCAGAAATCCACAGATAAATAGATAAAATGCCGGAAAGCCCGACTCCATCGAACGCAGAGGAGATACGCCCGGCCTTAGAGCTGTTCCAGCTCGTCGATCATTCCCCGCAGCACGTCATATCCGCCCTGCCAGAATTCGGTTGAGGCGATATCGAAGCCTGCCTCTTGCAACACTTTGGCCGGTTCCTCTGATCCCCCGTAGGCCAGCAATTTCTTGTAACGCGGGATGAAGGATTCTCCCTCGAGCCGATATTGTTGGTAGATGGACAGGACGAGCAATTGCCCGAAGCTGTAGGCATAGGTGTAGAACGGCGTGTGATAGATGTGGGGGATGGTGATCCATTCCCAACGAAAGTCGTCGCTCAATTGGACCGTATCGCCAAATTGCTCGCGGAGATTGTCCAGGTAAGCATCACCTAGCTCGTGGACCATGCTCCCGCCCATGATCTTCTTGTGGGCTTCTCGTTCGAAGAGCGTGAAATAGGATTGACGCTGCACGGTAGCGTAGGCGTCGTCGATGGCGTTGGCCAGTATGTCTCTCCGGACGGCCGGGTCGGTCTCCACGGCCAGCAAACGGTCGGTCAGCAGCATCTCGGAGAATACCGAGGCCGTTTCCGCCAGGGGAAGGGAAGGGTGATAGGTCAGCAAGGAGTGATCGCCGGAGATAATGCCGTGAATGGCGTGACCCAATTCATGAGCGAGTGTGGCGACGTCGCGCGCCTTGCCGGTGTAGTTAACGTGGACCCAGGGCGTCATGCCCGGCAGGACGCTGTAGCAGAAGGCGCCGCTCCTTTTATTGGGTCGTATCTCGGCGTCGATATGTTGGTCGGCGAATACCTGCATGGCCATATCGGCGATCTCGGGCGAGAACCGCCGGAAGCTGTCGATGATCAGATCGACGCTTTCCGCGAAGTCGAATGTTTTATCCGATGCTGTCAGCGGGGCGTAGATGTCATAGCGGCGCAGCTTGTCGATGCCCAGCCAACCGGCCTTCAGGCTAAAGTAGCGCTGGAACAGGTCGTTGTTGTTCCGGCAGACCTCCAGGAGCACGTCGACAACCTCATCAGGAATGTCGTTGTCGAGGTTGCGGGCGGAGATGGGGGCCGGGTAGTTGCGCAATGTCATGTTTTCCGAATACCAGTCGCGTACCCGGTGGCTATAGATTTGGGCCAGTACGGTGCTGTTCTCCTCGTATACCCGGAACAGTTCCTGATAGGCGGCCGCTCTGGCCTCGGGTGCGGGGTGGCGATAGAGGGCGGCTATCTGATCGCGGGTCAGCGTTTGCTTCTCGCCGCCCACTTCTGCGGTGAATCTAAACCCGCTGGTGATCATGTCGTAAAGGCGCACGATGGCGTTGATGCCGTTCGTGTCCTTCAGATTGATGATCTGTTCCTCGGATTCGCCCAGCGTATAGGGCTTGTATTTCAGGAGGTTTTGGAGGTAGTAACGGTAATCTCCGGTCGGGGCCAAACGTTCGACGGTCTCCGGCGATAAACCTTTCAGCCAGAGTGTGAAAAAGAGGGTGCGATTGTTGATGCCGGTCAGCACCTGATCGATCCGGTCGCGCAGATTGAGGGCCGTTTGGCTTCTCAGATCGGAGAAGAACAAGAGCTGGACATAGCCGTAGGCCCGATAGGCCTCACGGAGAATGGCTTCGTAATCGCCGATTATTCGCTGAAATTCGGCCGCTTCCATCGTGTCCGTGAGGGTGGCCCGGACTGATTCAAAGGCGGTGGCGCGTTTGTCCAGATCGGCTAACAGGGATTCGAGCGTTGATGCGACAGGTTCGGGAACAATATCTTCGAGGCTCCAGCGGGTGGGCTTGAATTCAGCGGGCATTATCATCCTCACAAGTAAGATGGCAGGCGTTTGTAATGGCTAGGTAAAATTGTAACCGTAAATCCCCGAGAACACAGGGTTTTATGGGCAGGAGTTGCTGAAAATAAATAAAAAAGTCGCAGTGGATATCACTGCGACTTCCTCTCAGGTCGCGGGGACAGGATTCGAACCTGCGACCTCCGGGTTATGAGCCCGACGAGCTGCCTCTGCTCTACCCCGCAACAACAAGACCGATTATAGGCGATAGCTCCGAAAAGTCAAATCGAATTGACGCCGCTCGCCCGGCAACCTATAATGAGCGTCTGTATAAAACTGCATAGATGTCTTGCGGGTGCACGGTGAAACCGGGCTGAGATGTTCCTGACTATTGGACAAACCGCTCAACCTGATCCAGGTTATGCTGGCGTAGGGAAATGACCTGGAAATCGTTTCAAGCGCCCCACAACCAGGGGCGCTTTATTTTTTGGAGAGATGCTATATGAAGCATGTTAAGGTATGGATTCTGGTGTTGCTTTTGGGGGTTCTGGGGAGCGCCTGCGGCTCCGGCGACCAAACGGCCGATACGCCGGCTGTCGTTCGCCTGATGACCCATGACAGCTTTGACGTCAGCGCGGAGCTGATCGCGAGTTTCGAGGCCGAGACCGGGCTTGACGTCGAAATATTCAAGGCCGGGGACGGGGGCGAGATGTTGAATAAGGCTATCCTGGCCGGGGACGCCCCTCTGGCCGACGTGCTGTTTGGGGTGGACAATACCTTCCTGAGCCGCGCGCTGGAGAATGACCTGTTTTTGCCTTATGAGTCGCCGGTGCTGCTGGAGATCCGCGACGGGCTGGAGCTTGACCCGGAGTATCGCGTCTCGCCGGTTGACTATGGGGACATCTGCCTGAATTACGACGTGGCCTGGTTCGAGGAGGCCCAGCTGCCTCCGCCGGATAGCCTGGAGGATCTCGCCGATCCGATGTATAAGGGCCTGACGGTGGTCGAGAACGCGGCGACCTCTACGCCGGGACTTGGCTTTCTGCTGGCGACCGTCGAGCGTTTTGGCGAGGACGGCTACCTGGACTACTGGCGGCAACTGGTTGCCAACGATGTTCTCATCGTCGATGGCTGGGAACAGGCTTACTACAGCTACTTTACCGCGGCGTCGGAGGGCGATCGGCCGATTGTAGTCAGCTATGCCAGCAGCCCCGTTGCCGAAGTATTTTATGCGGAGGAGCCGCCGGCTTCCGCGCCGACGGCGGCTGTGCTCACCGATGGAACCTGCTTCCGACAGGTTGAGTTTGCCGGCATCCTGCGCGGGACAAAGGTCGAGAAAGAGGCCCGGTTGTTGGTCGACTTCATCCTTGATCAACAATTCCAGGAGGATATCCCCCTGAAGATGTTCGTCTACCCGGCCAATGAAACGGCCGTGCTACCGGAATTATTCCAGAAGTATGGCCACGCCGCGGATAAGCCTGTGCAGATGGACCCGGCCCGGATCACGGCGAATCGTGAGGCCTGGATTCAAGCCTGGACCGATGTCGCCTTGCGATAAGTGAATCTGTGGATACGCACCCTGGCCGCTCTCGATTGATTGGTTCGGCGCGAAGCATCGCTGTCGTTGCCATATTCCTGCTGCCGGCGGTCTTCTTTGCGCTGTTCTATCTCTATCCGCTGGGGTCGATATTGCGCCTGGGGCTGATGCCGGAAGGGCGGTTGAACACGGCCGCCCTGTTGCAGCCCTTGGTCAACCCGAACCTTTTACGGATCGTGTGGTTCACCACGTGGCAGGCTTTTGTGTCTACTGTATTGACCTTGCTGCTGGCTTTTCCGGGCGCGTATGTCCTGGCGCGGTTCTCGTTTCGGGGCAAGACCCTTGTTCGCACACTGGCGACGCTTCCTTTCGTCCTGCCCACCGTTGTCGTGGCCGCGGCGTTCATCGCGCTCATTGGCCCGAGTGGCGTAATCAACAACTGGCTGCGCGATCTGCTCGCGCTCGACAGGGGACCAATTGCGCTCAGCCAGACGATCTGGATCATCCTGCTGGCCCATGTCTTCTATAACTATAGCGTCGTTCTGCGACTGCTCAGCGCCTACTGGCAAAACCTGCCGCCGTCCATGACCCAGGCCGCTCAAATGCTTGGCGCTTCGCCGCTTCGGGCTTTTTTCGAAGTGACGTTACCGTTGCTGCGCCCGGCCATCACATCCGCGGCCACGCTGGTGTTTATTTTCTGCTTCACCAGCTTTGGCGTCATCATCATTCTGGGGGGGCCGCGTTTTGCCACGATCGAGGTGGAGATCTATCGGCAGGCCGTGAACCTGTTCAACCTTCCGCTGGCCGCGGCTCTGTCATTGTGGCAGATCATTTTCACCTTTATCCTGATGTGGGTCTACACGCGCACCCAGGCTCGCCTGGGGCAGACGGTGAAGGCGTCGGCCGGGAAGGCGGCCGAACGCCCGGTCAGGACGCCGCGCGAGAAGTGGCTGGTTTATGGCAATGTGGTCGCCATTGTGATCCTGATCGGCGCGCCCCTGCTGGCCTTGGTGGCGCGCTCTTTTCGAGGACAGCGCGGCCCGACCCTGCTCTACTATCGCTCCCTGTTCATAAATCAGGATGATTCGTTGTTCTTTGTGCCGCCGGGCGAGGCTATCCTTAATTCGATCCTGATCGCGTTTGGGGCGATGATCCTGGCGGTGAGTTTGGGGTTGCTGGCCGCCACCGTGTTGTCCCGCTGGGAGCGCAACGCGGCGGGTAACGGAAGGTTGGGGGCGCTGATTCCCCGAACGTTGGATGCGTTGTTGATGTTGCCGCTGGCGACCTCCGCCGTCACGCTCGGCCTGGGTTATCTGATCTCGCTGGGTCGGCCGCCGTTGAATCTGCGCGACTCGATCATCATATTGCCAATCGTCCATGCCGTGGTGGCCGTGCCGTTCGTCATGCGCGCGGTGTTGCCGGGCTTTCGCGGCATCCAGCCGTCCTTGCGCGAGGCGGCGGCCATGTTGGGGGCCGACGGCCGGCACGTGTGGTGGGAGGTGGATTGGCCGTTGCTCCGTCGCGCCATTCTGGCCGGGGCAATTTATGCCTTCACGATCAGTCTGGGAGAGTTCGGGGCGACAGTCTTTCTGGCCCGACCGGAAACGCCGACCCTGCCGGTAGCCATCTACCGCTTTCTGGGGCGGCCGGGCGCGCTCAATTATGGGCAGGCGTTGGCCATGAGCGTGTTATTGATGGGGGTGTGCGCGGTCGCTTTTGTGGTGATCGAGCGCTTTCGCTTCGGCAACGAAGGGGAGTTCTAAGCCAATGCCTATCCTGGAAGTGGTCGGTATCAATAAATTTTATCCACCCGATACATACGCGGTGCGCAATGTCGATATCCGGCTGGAGCGGGGGGAGATTCTTTGCCTGTTGGGGCCTTCCGGATGCGGCAAGACGACCTTGCTGCGCATGATCGCCGGCCTGGAAAGGCCTGACAGTGGGGCTATTTTGTTTGAGGGTCGAGACATCATCAATGTGCCGCCGCATGAACGCGGCTTCGGCATGATGTTCCAGGATTTCGCCCTGTTTCCCCACAAGAACGTCAGGGACAACATCGCTTTTGGGCTGCGCATGAAGAAGTTGCCGCCCAAAGAGATAGCCGAACGTGTCGCGAGGATTCTCGATATTGTGGAGCTTGACGGCCTGGCCGATAGGACGATTAGCCAACTCTCGGGCGGAGAACAGCAACGTGTGGCGTTGGGGCGAGCGCTTGCACCTGGCCCGCGCCTGCTGATGCTCGATGAGCCGCTGGGTGCGCTGGATCGCGCCCTTCGCGAGCGGCTCATGCTTGATCTGCGGACGATTCTGAAGCGTGTCGGGATGACGGCCGTCTATGTCACCCACGACCAGACCGAGGCTTTTTCCGTTGGCGACCGGCTGGTGGTGATGGATGGGGGGCGAATTATCCAGACCGGCTCGCCGCGAGAAGTTTACGAGAATCCGGCCACGCCGTTCGTCGCCCGGTTCCTGGGCTTCCAGAATCTTGTCTATGGCCGAATTGACGCCGCGGGCATGGTCGATACGGAAGTCGGCCGATTTCGGATGAGTCAACCGGTACCTGCGCCCGGCAGCGAGGTGTTGCTGTTGATCAAGCCCATGATGTCCGGCGCTGAAATACGTCCGTTGCCCGCCGAGCCGGAATCCAACACGATATACGGCATCGTCGATGCAGTCACTTTTCGCGGCCGCTTTTCGCAGATAGGGATCGCCACCGGTTCCCATCGGCTTTTATTTGAGGAGTCAGGCGATCTGCCTTTTGTGTTGGGGGATGAAATATCGGTCGCCATCCCTCCCGGTCACCTTCGCCTGTATGAGGCATCGCTTTGATGATCGGCCCGGCGCTCGTTTCTGAATGAAGGAAAATGTATACTTGGGCGAGATCCGCGACTAATCCGGTTGAGTCCGTTACGCAAAGATATGTTTAATCTGGATATCCCTACTATTATCGAGCGAGTCATCGTCTTGCTGATCGCTTTTACCGTCCATGAACTTGCTCATGCGGTGACAGCCGATTATCTGGGCGACCCCACGCCGCGCCGCATGGGGCGCATTACGTTGAATCCGCTGAAGCATCTCGACCCGTTCGGGACCATCATGCTCATCATTGCCGGTTTTGGTTGGGCCAAGCCGGTCATGACCAATCCGATGAACATGCGTGGCAACCCGCGCACCTCGATGGCCATTGTCGCCTTTGCCGGGCCGCTATCGAATCTCGTGATGGCCGGAATCGCGGCGATCTTCTTCCGGCTGGGGCTTATTGACATCAATGTCCTGATGAGCGGCGGCGGCGCGCTCTCATTTTCCAGCCTGGTGTTCCAATTCCTCTACATCAACCTTGCCCTGGCCTTCTTCAACTTGTTGCCGGTACCGCCGCTGGACGGTTCCAGGATACTGTACGCCATTCTGCCCGCAGAGATGGTCTATCGTTTGCGGCCGCTGGAGCAATACGGGTTCATGATCCTCTTTCTGGTCGTGTTCTTCGTGCCCCAGGTGCTGAACGTGCTGGTGTGGACACCCGTTCAGGCTACCGCGCGATTGCTGATCGGTTAGCGTGAGAATCGGTTATCGTCTTCGCCAGCTTCGGGCGAACCTGGCGGCCGGGCCGCTGAGTGAGTCGGCGCGCCGCGAAGTAGTCGAGGTGTTGACGGCGAGCGAGCCGGCGTTGTTCGACCAATATGCCCCGGCCGATCAATGGCACAGCTACCGGGTGTTACGTTGCCTGCGGGATGCGGGATATAATCACCCCGATCTGTTAACGGCCGCCTTGCTTCACGACATAGGCAAAGCGCAGTGCCCACTCTCCATATGGGATCGCACTGTCATTGTCGTCGTTGGGGCCTTGTTCCCTCGTCGGGCCGAGCGCTGGGGCCAAGGCGCGCCTGATGGCCGGCGACGGCCGTTTGTCGCCCGCGCGCAACATGCCGAGTGGGGCGCGCAGATGGCTGAGGCGGCGGGCAGCGCGCCGCTTGTTATCGAGTTGATTCGGCGGCATCAGGACAAACACGTTCCCGCTCAAACTGAAGCAGACAGGTTGCTGGCAATCCTTCAGTGGGCAGATGATCAAAACTAGAGAGAGTTATGAAAGCGCAAACAGTTACTATCGTTGGCATGAGCCGGACGGGTTTGTCAATTGCTCTGGCGCTCAAGGCTTCGGGGTCTGACCTGACGATCGTGGGCTATGATCGCTTTCGCGAGCTGACCCAGAAAGCGAAAGATGAGACAGGAGCCATTGACAAGGCGGAATGGAACCTCGTTAATGCCGCAGCCGAGGCTGATATCCTGGTTCTGGCTGTGCCTTTGGCGGAGCTGGAAACGAATCTGATGGTCATCGGCGATGTGTTGAAGCCCCACGCCCTGGTGCTTGATTTGTCGGTGCTCAAGGGGCACGGCCTGCGTTGGGCAGACCGGCATTTGCGGCAGGGACATTATGTGGGCGCGGTGGCGGTGCTGTCGGCCGCCTTCCTGAATGACGGACGTGACGAGCCGGGGGCCGCAACGCCCGATCTGTTCAAGGGCGGGATGTTTTGCCTGATGCCGTCGGTCAGGGCCGAGCCACGGGCGGTGGATACGGCCGTCAGTTTCGGCCGGTTGCTGGGGGCGACGCCCTATTTCGTCGATCCGATGGAGTATGACAGTTTGGTGCAAGGGGTGGAGACTTTGCCGGGTCTGGCGGCGGCGGCGCTCTTTGGCGCATTGCAGAAATCGACCGGCTGGCGGGATATGCTTCGCTTCGCCAACTCCTCTTTCGCTTTAGCCACGCAACCGTTGCAAAACGGCACCGACATCACCAGCCTGGCGCTCAATGACAAGGCCGCCACGCTTCGCTGGCTCGATGCCTATCTGCAGGAGTTGGCCGAGCTCCGGGCGCTGATCATGAACGGCGACAGGGAGATGATCGATCTGGCCATGGGGAACCTGCTAATCCAGCGGGAAAAATGGTTGCAGGAGCGCGTTCGTGATGATTGGGCGGAAGTGACGGAAACCAAAGTCGAGCCGCCGTCGATTAGCGATCAATTGGTCGGTGGTTGGCTGGGTGGCAAGCTGAGGCGGGATCATTCCGACAGGTCGTAATTGCACCATGTGGTTTAGCCCCATTGGGTCAGGAGTTATCGCGTGCGCGTATTGATGGTCGCGCCCACATCTTTCTTCAGTGATTATGGGGGCCATATCCGTATCCTGGAGGAGATGCGGTCGCTGGGGGAGTTGGGTGTCGAGGTCGCGGTGGTTACCTATTATATGGGTAAGGACGTTCCGGGCATCGACATCCGGCGGACTGCGCCTCTCCCTTGGCGTACCGATTATGAGG
>DAOMSB010000093.1:0-10824 GCA_035446145.1 Promineifilum sp. (SeqCode)
GTCGGCCGCAATCGAACCGGCACCTGGGTGAAGATCGCCATGTATAACGGCTATCTGGGGTGGGTCAACGCGAGCTACATCCGCACGACGACCGATATCGCCGCCCTGCCCATCGCCGACGTCGACCTGTGGGGCATCACCGCGTTCGTCACCAACGACCCCATCCCCGTCTATACCGGCGCGGACGCGGGGTTTGGCCTCGTCGGCTGGGCGCATCCGGGCGAGGTGCTGGCGCTCAACGGCCGCAACGACGACGCGACCTGGGTGCATGTTCGCCTGCCCGACGGGCGCCCCGGCTGGGCGCGCGCCGATAGCTCCTTCCTGCCGTCGGGAACGCTCAACGATCTGCCCATCCTGACCCCCTTCCTGGACGCGCCGCCGCCGTATCTGGCCCCATATTTTGTCGTCTACGACGGCCCCGGCTTCCTCTATGAGCCGGTGGACAGCGTGACCGAGGGGCAGTCGCTGGGCATCATCGGCCGCACGGCGGACAACCATTGGGTCCAGGTACGGCTGGCGGACGGCCGCGAGGGCTGGATTGCGGCCGAGATCATCCATGTGTCGGCGTCGCTGGCCAATGTGCCGGTGGTACACGGCATTGCCGCGCCGCAGGTGGTGGGCTGGCAAGGGAGCAAGAGCGCCGGAGCGGGTGATTCGCAGGCACAGGTGCCAACAGCGACCACGCCGAGCAAAATCCAGTCTATTGCCACAGCCGTCCCCACAGCGCAAGCGACCGCCACAACGGCGCCACCAACCGTGACGCCCCCGCCGTCAACAGCAACCGCGACGGCCGGAGCCACCGCAACAAACGCGGCCACGGGAACGCCGGCGGCGACAGGGACAGCAGCGGCTACGACGATGGTTTCGCCCACCGGGACGGCCGCGCCGACTCAGGAAGCCTCCACGGACGCCACCCCACCGGGATTGCCCGTCGTCTACGTCTACGCCACGCCGGATGAGGGGACGGCGCCGATCCTGCGGGTGGTGCCGGGGCAGAGCGTCGTGCTGATCGGCCGCACAGAGGACGCGGCATGGGTGAAGATATGGCTTCCGGGCGGCCAGGAGGGCTGGATACGCGCGGAAGCGCTGCAACTGGAGATGGACGTCTCTGTCCTTCCCGTCATCACGCCGTAACGTCAGGCCCCCAACTTCAACCAAGTTGGGGTCCTTTTTGTAAGAGAAGATTATCCAATGGGGTTTCCTTTCCCTTGTTCTTTTATTAGTAGTATGTAGTAGGGGCAGGGGAAAGCTGGATAAGTCGTTAGGTGGCCTATATATGGGGGCCATGCTCCAATCCACCCCATGTATCCCCCTTATCTGCCGGTTTCTCCGGTCAATGCGTGGGGATAGTCTGTGCAGACCCGCGGCATATCTTTTTCGACCGTTTCGCCCTGATTTCTGCTCTTCCCGGAACCATTCCGGCTTCTACCCCCATATATGGCGTGAGTGTCGCGAAAACTACCCATATAAAGATTAATGACGCTGCGGCGACTAACCGGGAAAGAGTCCAGATTTCCCCAACCAATACGACTTTTCCACAACTTTTCACCAGTTATCCACAGCCATCAAGGGTCATTCCGCAGCCGCCGACCGGTTTTTTAGCTGATTGAGCGCCATTTTTCTGGCCATGCGTTCTCGTTCGGCTTCCAATATATGGGGGGGCGCGGCGCGTACATCGCACTGCTGGGGGCCAAGCGGGCAGCGTTCGCAGGTCTCGTTGATGATCGTGTGGGGGATTTCGGGATCGTCGACGAACCCGATCGTCTCGCGCAGCTCCGGCTCCACGCGGAAGCCGATGACCACGCTGCTGGCCACTCCCGGTGACAGGACCATGCGCCGGCCGAAGCCAATGCACAGGAACTTGTCGCCCGTCTCCAGGAACTCCGACATCTGCACGCCCACGGGGAGCGGTTCACCGGATGATGGCCGCCCGGCTGCCGGCTCCGGCAGCAGACGCAGGGAGAGCCAGCGCCGGCAGTGGTGCTCGAACAACCCGGTGCCGCTGGGGACGAGGAGTTGGTTCAGGTTTAGATGGCGCACCAGCTGATAATTATCCGTGCCCGTCGCGTGATGAAAGCGCAGGAAGTGGATTTTGAGGCCGAAGAATTCGGGGATCAGTTCGCTGAAACGGTAGAGCAGCATCTCCGGCGTGACGTCGTAAGTCGACAGCAAGTCCGAGAATGGCTCCGGGTCCCAGGCCGGCATGGCGAAGAGTTGCCGCAGGTCGCTGAGGACATGCTCTCGGGGCATGAGCAGCGCGCCGCCGAAATAGGCCGCGCGGGCGTCGTTGAGCAGTTGCTGGAAGGAGTCCACCTCGTCGGGCGTGGAGACGAACGAGCGCTCCTTGATCCCCAGATAACGATAGCCGATCTCGCGGGCGAGAATGAAGCGCACCTGGCGCGCGTAGAGGCGGCTGTTGATGAACAGTTGGGGCTTGCGGCCGGGGACGACCAGCGAGCGGTAATGGCGCAGTTCCTCGGTGGCGGCGATGGCCTTGTCGTCGATGAGATAGCCGTACTCGTCGCCCAGGATTTTTTCCAGCGTCGCCAGGGAGATCAATCGTTTGCCGTCGAAGCCATGGCGCGCGCCCACGGTGGCGATGAATTGCTCGGCCGCCTCTTCAAGTTCGGGGAAATAATTCTCGTGGATTTCCTGATAGGAGCGCAGCGCGGCGCGCAGGAACTCTTCCGATTGCAGGTCGTAGCGGCGGGTGATCTCGACGACGGCATGCAGCAAGGCGCTGGCGCGGTCGGGTTCGCGCGTCACAAGCCCCAGGGCGTCGGCCGGCTCCAGGCCGAACTCCTCGAACGGGAAGCGACGAATGGTCGATGAGGAGAGCGTGCTCTCCAGGTAGCGCAGCGAAGGGGCGAGCTTGATCGACACGAGATCGTCGTACTCCTTGCCGAGGGCCGCGGCCATCTTGACGATCTTGTCGGCGCGAGGGTACTTGCGCCCTTTCTCGATCTCCGTCAGATAGGAGGGGGACATCTCGCTCTGGCGGGACAGGTCGGAGAGCGTCAGACCTGCTTCCAGCCGCGCCTGGCGCACTTTCATGCCGAAGATGATGGTGACGAGATCGAGACTCATGATGTTGCTCCGCGGATGCGGGGGCGATCTGGAGGCCTGACCTCTTTACGATACCCGCATCCACCAATACTCAATTGGCCCTTTACAAGGCATGACACAATGCGTTATAATGACGCAATGCGTTAAATGGCTTGAAAACCACTATTTTCAGCCTTATTTTAGCGAATATTCGCTGGGAGCCAAATTTAATCCGGCGAGCTATTGACAAAACTGACCATAAATCTCTATACTACGAATATTATTAGCGAATATTCGCTAATGGTGAATGTTATCAATCGCGTTTGGAAGGAGAGTCAGTATGGCGCAAGAAGGAATCGATATCCGCGGCGAGATGACGCCCGAATTCGCGGAAATCCTTACGCCTGAGGCACTTGCATTCGTTGCCGGGTTGCAGCGCGCTTTTAACGGCCGCCGGCTGGCCTTGCTGCAGCGGCGCGCGGAGCGGCAGAAAGAGATCGACGCCGGCAAGATGCCCGACTTTTTGCCGGAAACGGCCGAAATTCGCGCCGCCGAGTGGACGGTCGCACCCATCCCCGCCGACTTGCAGGACCGCCGGGTCGAGATCACCGGGCCGGTCGACCGCAAGATGGTCATCAATGCCCTCAACTCCGGGGCCACGGTCTACATGGCCGACTTCGAGGACTCCCATTCTCCCACCTGGGCGGCGACCGTCGAGGGGCAAATCAACCTGCGCGACGCCATCGCGCGCACCATCACGTTCACCAGTCCCGAAGGCAAATCCTACAAGCTGAACGAGCGAACGGCCGTGCTGCTGGCCCGCCCGCGCGGCTGGCATCTGAGCGAAAAGCATATGCTGGTGGACGGCGAGCCGATCTCGGCCTCGCTGTTTGACTTCGGCCTCTACTTCTTCCACAACGCCCGGAATCTGCTCGCCCGCGATACCGGCCCCTATTTCTATCTGCCCAAACTGGAAAATCACTTGGAAGCCCGCCTGTGGAACGACGTCTTCGTCATGGCCCAGGAGCGCCTCGGCTTGCCCAACGGCACAATTCGCGCCACGGTGCTGATCGAGAACATCCTGGCCACGTTCGAGATGGACGAAATCCTGTGGGAGCTGCGCGATCATTCGGCCGGGTTGAACTGCGGCCGCTGGGACTACATCTTCAGCGCCATCCGCAAGTTCCAGAAACACCCCGACTTCTACCTGCCCGATCGCGCCCAGGTGACCATGACCACGCCGTTCATGCGCGCCTACTCCCAACTGGTCATCAAGACCTGCCACCGGCGCAACATCCACGCCATGGGGGGCATGGCGGCCCAGATTCCGATCAAGAATGATCCCGAAGCCAACGAGGCCGCGCTGGGCAAGGTGCGGGCCGACAAGGAGCGCGAGGCCAAGGACGGCCATGACGGCACGTGGGTGGCCCATCCGGGGCTGGTTCCCATCGCCCGCGAGATATTCGACAAGTACATGCCGACGCCCAACCAGATTCATCGCAAGCGGGGCGATGTCGAGGTGACGGCGGCCGACCTGCTGGCTATTCCCACGGGGACGATCACGGTCGGCGGCTTGCGCACCAACATCGACGTCGGCATCCGCTACATGGCCGCCTGGCTGAGCGGTAACGGCTGCGTGCCCATCTATAACCTGATGGAGGATGCCGCCACGGCCGAGATCTCCCGCTCGCAGATCTGGCAATGGCTGCACAACCCCCACGCGAAGCTGGACGACGGCCGCGCGATAAAGGTCGGCCTCTTTCGCAAGATGACCGATGAGGTCATGGCGGAGTTGAAGAGCCAGGTTGGCGAGACCGAGTTCGCCGCGGGGCATTATGAACTGGCTGCCAAGTTGTTTGATGAGATCAGCGTCGCCGATGAATTCACCGATTTCCTGACGTTGAAAGCCTACGAATATCTGAATTAAGTCGCAGGGGATGGAGCCATCTGCCCTCCGACGAAACGTGAACCCGGTGGGGTGCGGCCATAGACCCGCCCCGCAGACAATAACAACCAGGATGTGGAGGCGAGGATGTTTAAACCGTATAACGTGGCCAAGTTGAAGGATGATTGGGAACTGAACAAGCGGTGGCAGGGGATCATCCGGCCCTATTCGGCCGAGGATGTGATCCGGCTGCGCGGTTCGGTGCAGATTGAGCACACGCTGGCGCGCATGGGCGCGGAGCGCCTGTGGCGGCTGATGCAGCAGGAGGATTTTGTCGCCGCGCTGGGCGCGGTGACGGGCAATCAGGCCGTTCAGCAGGTGCAGGCGGGGCTGAAGGCGATCTATGTCAGTGGCTGGCAGGTGGCGGGCGACAACAATTCGTCGGCCCATACCTACCCCGACCAGAGCCTCTATCCGGCCGACAGCGTGCCCAATCTGGTGAAGCGCATCAATAATGCCTTGCAGCGCGCCGACCAGATTTATCACCTGCAGGATGAAGAAGATACCTATTGGTACGCGCCGATCGTCGCCGACGCCGAGTCCGGCTTTGGCGGATCGCTCAACGCGTTTGAACTGATGAAGGGCATGATCGAGGCCGGCGCGGCGGGCGTCCATTTCGAGGATCAACTTTCGTCGGCCAAGAAGTGCGGCCATATGGGCGGCAAAGTGCTCGTGCCCACGCGCGAGTTTGTCCAGAAGCTGGTGGCGGCGCGGCTGGCGGCCGACGTCATGGGCGTGCCGTCCGTTCTCATCGCCCGCACCGACGCCAACGGGGCCGATTTGCTGACCAGCGACGTCGATCCCTATGACCAGCCCTTCTGCACCGGCGAGCGCACGGTGGAGGGATTCTATCGCATCAACAGCGGGCTGGATTCGGCCATCGCTCGCGGCCTGGCTTATGCGCCCTATGCCGACGTGGTCTGGTGCGAGACGGCTACGCCCGACATGGCCGAAGCGCGCCGCTTCGCCGAGGCCATCCACGCCAAATTCCCCGGCAAGCTGCTGGCCTACAACTGCTCGCCGTCGTTCAACTGGAAGCGCAACCTGGGCGAGGCCGACATCGCCAGGTTCCAGCGCGAGTTGGGCCAGATGGGCTACGCCTTCCAGTTCGTGACGCTGGCCGGGTTCCACACGCTCAACGCCGCGATGTTCGAGCTGGCGATCGGCTACAAGGACAATGGCATGGCCGCCTACTCCCACTTCCAGCAGCGCGAATTCCAGTTGGAAGAGGAGCACGGCTTCCGGGCCATCAAGCACCAGAGCTTCGTCGGCGCGGGCTATTTCGATGAGGTGCAGATGGTGATCTCGCAGGGTGAATCGTCGACCGTGGCCCTCAAGGGTTCGACCGAAGAGGAGCAGTTCGAGGCGGTTCATCAGGGGACGAACGGTCACGCCTAAACAAGTTTGCTCGTAGTGGACAGCCACTACTCCATTTCATTTCTCCTTTTGTGGGAAGGGGGCGGCCGGGCGGTCGCCCCCTTTTCGTGTATAATCAGGGCAATCATGAACTGTTGCCCCCACTGCCAAGGCGCGGACAAGTTATTTAACGAAGACAGAGCTAACAGTAACTTGCAGGAGTATCGGCGGCACGGCCCGGACAAGACCACCAAACGGCTGCTGGAAGCCATCGAATCGAACGAAGTTACGGGCATGACGCTGCTGGACATCGGCGGTGGCATTGGGGTGATCCAGCACGAACTGGCCCGCGCGGGCGTGTCGGCCGTCACCGACGTCGACGCATCGGCTTCCTACTTGATGATTGCCCAACAGGAAGCCACCCGACGCGGATATGCCGCCGAAGCCCGCTATTTGCACGGCGATTTCGTGGCCATGGCCGACCAGGTTGAGCCGGCCGATATCGTCACCATGAATCGGGTCATCTGTTGCTACCCGTTTATGGAAGCGCTGGTCGGCGCGGCCGCCGCGCGAGCGAAACGCTATCTGGGCGTGGTCTATCCGCGTGAGACGTGGTGGACCAAGATGGGGATCGTCGGCCTGAACACAATCTTCAGCCTGTGGGGAAACCCCTTCCGGAATTTCGTGCATCCCACGGCGGCCGTCGAGCAGGTCATTGCCGACAACGGATTGCAGCAAATCTCCCATCACGATGGCTTGCTCTGGCAAGTGGCGGTGTTCGCGCGGTAAATTCATTCACAATCCCATTGGCATTCCGTTATCGACAGAATTGAGCGTCTTTCAAGTGGATGCGGGTTCAAACCCGCATCTGACAGACGAAACCGGTTGAAAACGGCTTGGAAAAACATCCTATGCTAACCATCGATCTATTGACCGCCCGCCGTTTCATCCTCGGCAAACAGGGCCTTTGGCCCGGCAGACGCTGGAACGGCGTTGAGGGCGTGGCGCTGGCCATGCGCGAGATGGAATACCTGCAACTCGACCCCTTGCAGATCATCGCCCGCAGCCAGGACATCCAGCTGCACAGCCGCGTGCTCGATTACACGCCGGGCCTGTGGGAAGAGGCGACCTATGGGCGGCGGGAGTTCTTCGACTGGGGCGGCTGGCTGGCGACGCGGCCGATGGACGAGCTGCCCCATTGGCGGGTGGCCATGCACCGCGAGCGCGACAACAGCGGCGTCGTCGATTCGCGCATCCACCGGATGGGGATCGAGCACGCCGAGGCCGTGGCCGAGATGCGCGCCATCCTGCGCGAGCGGGAGACGGTCAGCAACCGGGATTTTTCCATGGCGACGCGGACGCGAACACAGAGCTATCGCGGCCGCAAGGACAGCGCCCTGGCCCTCTACTACTTGTGGCGCACCGGCGAGGTGATGACCCACCACCGCGAGAAATTCGAGCGCGTCTATGCCCTGACCGAAGCGGTGGCCCCCACCCATCTCATCCGCGAGAGCGACGAGTCCGAGTCCGAGCGCTTCCTGCTCAGGAAGGACATCGCCTTTGCCGGTCTGTCGCGCGTGCGCCGGACGAGCGACGCCTTCCATCGCGGCGTGACCTTTGACCAGGCCCGCGAGGGGTTGCTGACCGACGGTGAGGTGATCGAGGTCAAGGTGGAAGGCTGGAAGCCGATGCATTATGCCCTGGCGAGTGATGGTCAAGCACTGCTCGACCTGAGCGCCGGGCGTATACCGGGAGCGTGGGCGTCCACGGCGGCGACGACCACGCAGGAGGAGGTCGTCTTCCTGTCGCCGCTCGATCCGGTCAGCGCCCGCGGCCGAGCCAAGGTGCTGTTCGGCTTCGACTACGTGTGGGAGGTCTACAAGCCGGTGGAGAAGCGCCGCTTCGGCTATTACACGCTGCCCGTCCTGTGGGGTGACCGCCTCGTCGCCCGGTTTGACAGCAAGCTCGATCGGCCGAGCAACACCTTCGTCATCCTGGGCCTGTGGCTGGAGGATGAGGCGTTGGGTCGGGATGAGGCCTTTGCCGCGGCGCTGGCGGCGGGGATGCGGCGGTTTGTGGCCTTCCTCGGCGCGGACAAGCTGGATGCGTCGGCGATTGGGGAGCCGTTGTTGCGGGGGAGTGTGATGGCCTTATAATTAAATTAATCGCGCCCCATTGTTTATTTTGGAGTGGTGGTTCTGTTATTTACCCTCCACCAAACTTACCGGTCAGACGGTTCTCGAGGAAATAATGGCTACGTATTTGTTAACATGGAACCCCTTGCGTTTTGACTGGACAGATATTGCAGAAGAGATCGCCGAACTTCAGGAGATCGGTTGGCTGGATGGTCGTTGGAGTTGTGGCAATAACAAGAGCATTCAACCTGGTGATCGATTTTATTTGATACGGTTAGGCAATCAGGTCTTCAATAAAGGAATCGTTGGGTCTGGGTACATTATCTCTAAGTATTACGAGGCCCCTCACTGGGTTGATGGAGATGAAAGGCCAACGGGTCCTGCATTATATGTGGATGTACGATTTGATACATTGTTGGATGCCGAAGTCGAGAAAATTTTAGAGATAGAAGAATTAAAAAATGATCCAATCCTAATGCAGATGCACTGGTCAACGCAGAGATCAGGTGTTCGCATACAAGATAATATTGTAGAGGAATTACAAAGGCGATGGTCGGATTTGCAAACAGTCAGACATCCGGTATTTCCACTTGAAGATACCGTCTTTTCCGAAGGCCAGGTAAAACAGGTTCAGCTTACGACGCACGAGCGAAATGCTGTTGCTCGCCAAATATGTATCGAGCATTATGGCGCAGCTTGTATATTATGCGGCTTCGATTTTGGCGATTGCTACGGCCCAGCCGGGGAAGGGTATATTCATGTTCATCATATTACTCCTCTGTCGGAAATAAAAGAGGAATATTATGTTAACCCAATCAATGATCTCGTTCCTGTTTGTCCAAACTGCCATGCTATCATTCATCGACGCCTACCTTGCTATTCCTTACAGGAAATGCGGTTAATATTGAATCATGAACATCGGCATTAGAGTATCGCCACAGCAAATGACAAGGAAGCGCTCGACAACCCTATAATCGAGAAGATGCATCGAACTTCTTCCCTGATCATTATTCTGCTTGTGCTTCTGCTGCTTCCAGCCTGTCGCAGTGGACCGCCGGTCGCGCCGACGGGGGAGGCGACCGCCAGCGGCCGGCCGTCGCCAGCCGGGAGCGAAACGGCCGCGACTCCCACGCCTACCCCGCCCGGAGGGCAGATCTTTGCCCCGGTTGTGCCCGGTGGGGAGCCGACCGGTGACCAACCGACCGCCGCCTATCCCGCGCTGCCGGTTGCGACCGGGACGCCCGCCGCCCCAACGCCCGTCGTTCCGACGCCAACGCCTGAACCGGAGTACCCCGTCTACACCGGCCCACCGCTCAACCGTGACGAGATCGGCATCCAGATCTACCTCCACCGGCAGGACGTGCGCGATCTGCTGCGCCATCTGGAAGCGCTCGATGTCGGCTGGGTGAAGGTGCAGGTGTCGTGGAAGCTCCACGAGCCGCGGCCGGGCGAGTACAACGAGGAGTTATTCGGCGAACTGGACCGCCTCATCGACGGGGCCAACGGCCAGAACGTCAAGGTGCTGCTCAGCGTCAGCAAGGCCCCCGAGTGGAGCCGCCCGACGACGGAGATGGACGGCCCGCCAAGCGATTACGCCCTGTTCGAGGGGTTCATGCGCTATCTGGCCACGCGCTACACCGGCAAGGTGGCGGCCTACGAGCTGTGGAACGAGCCGAATTTGCAGCGGGAGTGGAACGGCACGCCGCTGAGCGCGGCCGACCTGGTGGAACTCATCCGGCGCGGCGCGGCCGGGGTGCGGGCCGTCGATCCGGCTGCGCTGATCATCAGCGCCGCCCCGGCTACGACCGGCATCAATGACGGTGTCAACGCTATCGACGACCGGGTGTACTTCGGCGGGATGCTGGCCGCGGGTGTGGCCTCGGTTATCGACGGTGCGGGCGTCCACCCCTACGGCTGGGCCAACCCGCCCGACAGCCGCGCGGCCGACGCGACACAGGTCTCATCGAGCCACAACAATCACCCCAGCTTCTTCTTCGCCGACACGCTGGAGGATTACCGCGCGATGCTGGTGGCAGCGGGCGCGGCCGACATCGAGCTATGGCCGACCGAGTTCGGCTGGGGGACGTTCGAGGGACTGCTGACGGACGAGGGGCAACCGGCGTCCCCGCCGCCCGGTTCGGAGTTCATGGCCGACAACACCGAGTGGGAGCAGGCGATCTATACCCTGCGCGCCTTCGAGATGGGCCACGAACGGGAGTGGGTGGGGCCGATGTTCCTGTGGAATCTCAACTTCACCAAGGCGCTGGGGCCGGAGTTCCAGGAGGTGGGCTATAGCCTGCTGCGGTTTGACGACAGCCGGCGGCCGGTGTATCGGGCGCTGGA
>DAOMSB010000094.1:0-10821 GCA_035446145.1 Promineifilum sp. (SeqCode)
CGGCCCCATCCGGTCCGGCGGCCGAATCGAGCTTCCAGGACGCCATGAAAGCCACGATCCAGATCGAGGCCCAGGGCAGTTTCATGGACCCGGAATTCGGCATGCAGCTGAACACCGCCGGTCGCGGCTCCGGTTTCATCATCGACCCGTCGGGTATCGCCGTCACGAATAACCACGTCGTCACCGGCGCAGCCTTCCTTCAAGTATACGTCCAGGGCAACGATCGGCCGCTCAACGCCAAGATCCTCGGTGTGTCGGAATGCAACGACCTGGCCGTCATCGATATCGAAGGTGATGGCTTCCCGTACCTCGACTGGAGCAGTGCCCCGGCCCGCCTCGGCACCGAGATTTACGCCCTGGGCTTCCCGCTGGGCGACCCGGAGCCGACCCTGACCCGCGGCGTTATCTCCAAAGAGCGAGCCGGCGGCGAGACAAGCTGGGCCTCGGTGAACAACGTCGTCGAACATGACGCCACAATCAACCCCGGCAACTCCGGTGGCCCACTGGTAACGTCTGACGGCAAGGTCGTCGGCGTCAACTACGCCGGCAATTCCGGCGTTAACCAATATTTCTCCATCAACGCTTCCGATGCCCGGTCGGTCGTGGAAAAATTGCGCGCCGGCAGCGATCTCGATTCCATCGGCATCAACGGCGAAGCGGTCATCACCGGCGACAACACCACGGGCATCTGGGTCGCCTCAGTGAAGTCCGGCTCCCCGGCCGACAAGGTCGGCGTCCAGGCCGGTGACATCATCACCAAGCTGGAAGGACTCGTCCTGTCCACGGACGGCACCATGGCCGACTATTGCGACATCCTGCGCAGTCACAACGCCAGCGACCCGATGAACATCGAGGTGTTGCGCTTCGCCACTCAGGAAGTCCTGGCAGGGCAGCTCAATGGCCCCAAACTGGAACAGACCTTCTCCTTCGCTCAGGCCGTAGAGGTAGCCCCGGAGGCGGCGGCCGGCAGCGATGCTCCCGCCACCTACACGGAGTTCGTCGGCATCTACGACGACTCTCAGGCGGTATACGTCGAAGTGCCGGTGGAGTGGGCCGACGTCGACGGCTCCAACTGGCTCGCCGACGACGGTTCCGTCCTCGGCAGCTCGATCATGGCCTCCACCGACATTGCGGGCTTCTCTTCTACCTATACGACCCCCGGCATGCAGATTCTGGCGGGCACTGTTTTCGGCAACTCCACCATGGGCGAACTGGCGGATATCCTCGACTTTTCCGACTCCTGCACCTATGACGGCCGCTTTGATTATGATGACGGGTTCTATACCGGCGTCTACGATCAATACTCCAACTGTGACGGCCAGGGCAGCGTTATCATCGTTCTGGCGGCCGAACCGGCGGAGCAGAACTACTCCGTGATCGTGCTAGTGCAGGCCGTCACCGACGCAGACCTGGACGCGCTGGACCACATTCTCGACACGTTTATCGTCGTCGGCGAGCTGCCGGGAGGCTGAGGCTAACAGCCGGCCAATTGACATAAGAAAAAGGTAGGTCATCGACCTGCCTTTTATTTTCGACGCGAGCCGATTTGAAATCGGCCTTTACAGGCGCTTGTTGCGATCGCGGGCCATCCAGCGCGCGAGCAGCTCCTCGATGCGATCCGACCGCTGGCGGATGACGGTGCAATCGGGCAGCGCTTCTATGAACGCCTGCCCGTAGCGCTTGGTGATCACCCGCTTGTCGAGCACCAGTACCACCCCCTCATCACTGCCGCGGCGAATCAGACGGCCAAACCCCTGCCGGAAGCGCAGCACCGCCTCAGGGATCGAATACTCAAAGAACGGGCTTTCGTAGGTCTCCGAGCGGGCCGCGAATATTGGGTCGGTCGGCACATCAAACGGCAGCTTGGCGATGATCAGCGCCGTCAACGCAGAGCCGGGGATATCAACGCCCTCCCAGAATGAGCGCGTGCCCAGCAGCACCGCCCGATTGCCCTCGCGCCGGAACTGCTCCAGCAATTGCTGCCGCGACGCGCCCTGGTTCTGGGCCAGCGTGGTGATCTTTTGCGCCGCCAGCTTGCTCTCGATAGCCGTCGCCGTCTGGCTCAAATGATTGTTGGCCGTGAAAAGCACCAAGGTGCGGCCGCCCAGCGTGGTGGCCGTGTCGATGATCGCTTGCTCCAGCATCTTTTGGTAGCCCGGCTGGTTGGGTTCGGGGATGTCGGTCACCAGATACAGCAGCGTCGAATTCTTGTAATCGAACGGAGAGCCGACGGCCAGTTCGTCCGCCTCGTGGGCATGGAGCCGATCGCGGACGTAATCGAATGTCGATTCCGCCCGACCATGACCGGCGGTGCGCAGCGTGGCCGAGGTCAGCACCACCGTCTCCTTGCTCTGGAAGATGTGAGCCTCCACCAGCGGGCCGACATGCAGCGGCGCGGCATGGAGCGAGATGAAATCCTTGAACTGCTCGACCCAGTAGATCATCGCCGAATCGGGACTCAGCACAAGCGCATCCAGATTGACCTTGGCTTCCTCCAGCAATCGCCCATTGCTCACGAGCGCCGCGCGCAATTCATCGCTTCCCTCAATATCCACCACATGGGACAACTCGGCCACGATCTGATCCAGCTTCTGGAACCCTTTCACCAGCACGGTATAGAGTTTGGTCAGATCGGCCCAGCTCTCCTCAATCAAATGGTAGTCGGGCTGGGTGCGCACAGCCGGCGTGATGCGGATTTGGGTCGCAAACTGGCTGCGCTCGCGTTGCTGGCCGCGCAGGAAAAAGTCCAGCGTGGTGAAGAACTCCTCCGTGCGCAGCGTGGCCAGTTGGGCGTCGCCGCGCATGCGCTCGGCGATAGCGTCTACCTCTGTGCCGGTTTCGCGCGGAGCCACGGCCGCGATGCGCTGCTGGGCGTTGGCGACCAGGCCGGCGCGCGGCCGCGTCACTTCCTCCAGGATTGCCTCCAGAGAACGGCGGTCGGCGCGAAAGCTGAGGCCATCGGTGACGGCCGCCTCCAGATGATGAGCCTCATCGATGATCAAGTCCTGGAAGTCGGGCAGCACCTTGCCTTCCGAGCGCAAATCGGCCAGCAGCAGCGAATGGTTGACGACGACCAGATGGGCCATCTCGGAGCGACGGCGAGCGATATGCAGCGGACAGTTCTCGGCCGCGCACTGATCGGGGGTGCAGGTCGGATTCTCGCTGTTGATCTTCGACCACGCCTGGCGCTCGCCGGGGGTGCGCAGGGCTATCTCGCCCACGTCGCCCGTCTGCGAATGGGGCAGCCAAAGCAGGATGCGGGCGTAGAGAGCCATTTCGTCGGCGTTGCCGGGGCCGGTGCGGCGCATCTGCTGGAACAGGCGCGTGCAAATGTAGTTGCTGCGCCCCTTGCGGATGGCCGAGCGCAAGTCGAGATGAAGCGCCTTTTGCAGTGCGGGAATATCTTTATCAATCAGCTGGTCCTGCAAATTGATCGTGTTGGTGGAAATGACGACCCGGCGCTCATTATCTATCGCCCAGTATGCGGCCGGAATGAGATAGCCCAGGCTCTTGCCGGTGCCTGTGCCGGCCTCCACCAATACGTGTCGGCCGCTGTTGAACGCCTCAGCGACGGTTTGCAGCATCTCCACCTGTTGCGGACGGTGCTCAAAGCCGGGGAAGGCGCGATCGAAGCGGCCGCCGGGGCGAATGAGCGAGGTCAGCGAAGCCACATCGAGCGGCGCGGGATGCTCCTTCGGCACCAGCGTGGCCCCTTCCAGCTTCGGCGGCGTATAGAGGCGCTGTAGCTGCCCGCGCATGCGCAACTCATTACCCTCGAACGCGTCGCGGACGCGCTCGGCCAGCACCTCCTCAAAGAAGAGCGTCTCCGGCCAGCCAAGCCGCTGCCCGGCGGAGACGATCTCCTCCAGTTGGGCCAGCGACAGGGCCAGCGCCCGTTCACGCAGCGCGAGGAACAACTCAATAGTCAACTCGGCGTCGGCCAACGCGCGATGACCACGACCATTGTCGGCCGGCAGAGCCAGAAAGTCAGCCAGCGCGCTCAGGCTGAACCGCCCCGCTTCCGGCACGAGAATCGAAGCCAGCGTCAATGTGTCGATGCGCCGGTTGCCGAAAGCCAGCCGCGCCTCGCGCAGAAAGCCCAGGTCGAACTCGATGTTGTGACCCACCAGCACGTTATCGCCCAGCTTGCTGCGTAGTCGCGGCCGCAAGGTGTGGAGCGTCGGCGCGTCGGCCACCATCTCGTTGGTGATCGTCGTCAGTTGGGTGATGAACGGCGGGATATCGATCTGTGGGTTGACGAGCGAGTTGAACTCGTCAACGATGGCGGCGTCACGGAAGGTGATCGCCGCTACCTCGATGATCTCGTCACGCGAAGGGTCCAGCCCGGTTGTCTCCACATCGACCGCGACATAGGTGGTTGGCATGGAGAGATCGTATCCTATATGCGGCAACAATTCCAGAGAAAATAGCTCAAATGGTCGAATCAATTTGGCGATCGATGTAGCCAAATGAGCAGAATGCAGGTTCTCGCCATAGCCTCGCCCCAATCGCTAGGGCACATCGATGTTCAACAGGACGTTCCAGTGGCACTGGGTTGCGGCCGTCTCCGGTTTCGGGTAGATGGTGACCGTGATGCGATAATCGCCGTCTACAACCAGCGGCCCATCTTCCCCCCACGTGAGCCGGCCAAGCGCGTCGCGTGGCCAATCGCGACAATCCGGCTCGCCCCCCTGAAAGATACAGTAACCGGCCACCCGCTCCGTGTGGGTAAAGCCCGTCTCGTTCACCAGAAACTCTACATGGTCGATGCCCGCGCCGTTGCCCGATTCCCCCGGAGGCGGATCAAATAGCTGAGCGTCAACGCGCAACAGGAAGCGCGGGTCGGTCACCGGCTTTTCGGAATTGATATAGGGATGATCCGGGCAGGACGTGACGCCGCCACTGATGTTGCGCAGCGCGGGCTGCATGGCGACCGGCGATGAAATTGTCGGAGTCGGTGACGAGGACGGGACAGGCGTCGGCGGGATGGCCGCCGGGCGAGGAAGCGTCGCCACATCAACGGTGCAGGAGACAAACTGCGGGCCGGCGCTGACCCACAGCGGTTGATCGGCATCGCCTGCCTCAACCAGCAACCACGCTCCCAACGGAAAGCCGGAAGGCACATAGGCGATCGGCCGTAACGAGGTGCCCGGGTCCGCCACTGCCACCGGTGGGTCATAGGCCAATCCCGGCCCATTGCGCAGGTTAACCCCGGCAAGCACCGTGCAAGACGGGGCCGTTGCGCCGGAAGCCGATACGGTGGTCGGCGTGGCCTGGTTCGCCGACGCTTCGGCCGTCTGCGCCGCAATAGCCGCTACTGTCTCCCGAACGGATTCGGCGACCGCATCATTTTCGGACGACGGCGGCGCGGGTTGATTATCCCGGCTCCCGCAAGCCGTCGAGGCCAGCAAAATGATGGCCCCGCCAATTACGAACAGCCACCTTCTCATTTCTCACCCCCGAAACTCCTTGTCCTCCATCTGAAGCTGCGAACACTCTCCACGACGCTACGGCACGTCAATTGTCAGCGATATAGTCCAGTTGCATTGCGAGATGAAAGTCTCCTCCTTCGGAAACACGTTAACGTCGATGTTGTAGTCACCGTCTACGACGACCGGCCCGTCGTTACCCCAGGTAAGTTGGCCGAGCGCGTTGCGCGGCCAATCGCGGCAGGCCGGCTCACCCCCCTGGAAGATGCAGTACCCGGCGGTTCGCTCCGTGTGGGTATAGCCGCTCTCGCGGACGGAGAACTCCACCCGATCGATGCCCGCGCCGTCGCCCGATTCACCCGATGGCGGGTCAAACAGTTGGGCAAAAACCCGCAGCAGGAATCGTGAATCGGTCTGAAAATCGGAATCGATATCGGGATCATCCAGGCAACCGGCCCCCCCGGAAATATTGCGCAGGTCGGGTGGCAGGTTGGCCACTTGTTGTGGGGTAGCCGTCGCCTTGACCGGGGTCGGCAGGACAGCGACCGGCGGCGGCAGGGTGGACAAGTCGGCTGTACAACTTATGAACTGCGCCCCGGCACTGACCCAGGCTACCTGCCCCGTGCCGGCAACCTCGACCTGTAGCCAAGCTCCCTGGGGGTGTCCCAGCGGGACGTAAGCCAGCGGCCGCAGCGAGGTATTGGCTCCTATTGATCCAACCGGCGGATCATAGGCCAGGCCCGGCCCGTTTCGCAGATTGACACCGGTGAGAGTCGTACATGAGACGGCCGCTTCGGGCGAGGGTTGGGCGACCGTCGGGCTGGGCGGGGCAGCGGTTGCCGCCGTCGTAGCGACAGGAGTCACCTGTGGTGTAGGGACAGGCGGCAGCTCGGTTTCAGCGACCGGTGTTCCGCCGGTCAGCGCCGCGACCGTCTGAGCTACGGCGATCGCCTCCACTGTCTGCTGCACGGATTGAGCCACAGCATCTATCGTCTGAGGCGGGGTAACCTCATCACCTCCGCCACAAGCGACCGTTAACGCAACAACCGAAACACACAGGACAGCCAGAGCAAATAGACTTCTCATGTTCATCACCCATCTCCTGTCCCCCCCGATTTCAACACATCAAGGCGCGGTTGACACAGGTCCCGGATGATCTGCTCCAACATAAAGGCGTCAAACGGGAACTGTTCCCGCACGGCGACACACGCCTCATAATTGGCGATCGCCCTGCCGTTCGCTTCGCCGGCCGCCGCCTGATCCCCGGCTTGGGTCAGCAGAAAGCTGCGCCACTCATAGGCCGTGCCCAACGCCTGATAGGTCTGGGCGATCAGGCGGCTGTTCCCGGATTCAACCAGCGGCCCCACAGCCGGCTCCAGACGCGCGATGGCTTCATCGACAGCCGCCTTTGCCTCGTCAACCGATCCGATACGATAATAGGCATCGGCCAGCAGACGCAGAGCGATGCCCGCTTCATAATTGGCCCCGCTGGCGATAGGCAGCCCGTATACCTCGACTTGTTCTTCTCCGGCAGCGACCGGCTTATAAGCCTCCAGCGCCAGGCGTGCCTCGGCAATGGCCGACTCGACGGCGGCCACCCGGTCGCCGGTGAAATCCTCGGCCTGCGAATCGTCCAACAGAGTTTGCGCCCGCAGATAATGGACACTGCCCGCGCCCACCTGCGCCCGCGCGTTGTCGGGATTCGCCGCTAGTGCCCGCGCGAAGGCTGCCCCGGCCGCCTCCAGGCGGGATAACTCAATGGCTTCGCCCGCCTGCGCCAAATAGAGATTACTCTGTCCGACGAAGTAATGGGCCGTATCGAGGTCAGGAGCCAGTTTCGTCGCGCTCTCAAAATGGGTCAGCGCGACCGCCTCATCGCCCAGCAGCTGCTGACGCAATCCCAGCATCAACTGCGCGGCCGCCCTGGCATACAGATCCAACTGCAGCCAGACTTCTTCGCCCGGTTGGTTGATGTTAAAGACGGGGATGTCCTTGACAAGGTTATAGGTGCCGGCAGCCTGATTGATATTTGTGCCAAATTGCGGCCGCGCATAAATGTGGGCCGACAGAGTAGAAAATTCGCCATCCGGTTTCACCGTGCCGTAAACGATCATGTCGGCGTTGAGCTTTTCAGCCAACGCTGCCGGATCGATCGCGCCGTCGATCCCCTCACCCGCGATGCCGACCGGCACGTGACCTTTACTCGCCGGGCCGTCGAACCAGACGCTTAAATCCGCCCCGGACTCTTCCGTCAGATCGACGCCGATACGCTCGGCGATGCGACGGCCGCCGCCATTACTCGCATCTGCCAACTGCCCGCTTTCGTCGAGCATGGCAAACTGGGCCACGGCCACCTTGAAATCGCCGGTCATCGCCTTCGCGGGAGGGCTAAATACACCCATGTTAAAGAGTATGGCGACCACGACCCCCAACAAGAGCGCGGCGGCTACACCCACCAGGATCCGTTGATTGCGGGAAGCCTTTGCCAGTCGTTCGGCTTGCCGGGCATCTTCCTCAGCCGCGGCGCGGCTGGCATCCAGGAACTCCTGTTCGACCACGTTCAACGGATCGGGCGGCTTGGCCGTCCAGGTCAGCGCCTGCTCCAGCTTCGCCCCACGATAGAGCGCGCCGGGGTCACGGTTCAGACTCAGCCAATCGTTGACGTCGGCCGTCAATTGCCGATGGCGAATAAGTCCCTCACGATCCTGATTCAGCCAATCGCGCAGGGTCGGCCATTCGCGGATGAGCGCCTCGTGGGCCACCTCGACGACCTTCGTCTCGCCCGGGGGAATGACGTCGGTCATTACCAGACGAGAGTCGATCAGGATGGACAGCACCGCGTCGAGCGTCGCCGCGTCGGTCGAACGGGTGATGAGTTCGCTGAACTGGGCGCGGCGGCGCGTGTCGGGCGTGTCGCTGTCGGCGCTTTCGCCCAGTTCCGTCAGACGCATGAAGATCATGCGGGCAATCGGCTGCTGTTCCGGCGTCAGACGCTGGCGGAAGACCGTCTCGGCTGTTTTGGCAATAGCCCCGCGCACGCCGCCCGACTCTTTATAACCGGATAGCGTCATCGTGCGGCCGCGTCGTCGCTTCCATGTCTCCAGCAAGGCATGAGAGAGTAGCGGCAGCGCGCCCGGTTCGTCGCCCACGTCGTCGAGCATCAGCTCGACCAGACCCTCTTGCAGCTTCCACTTGTCACGAGCGGCGGGCAGGACGATGACCCGAAACAGCTCCTCGCGGCTCATCGCCCCGATGTATTCCTGATGCCGGGAGACAAGTTCGCGCAGGCCTTCGTATTGGGCGCAGTGGGCGTAGAAATCGGCGCGAAGGACAATGACGATGAGGATAGGCTGGTCGCCGCCGGCCGCCGTCACCAAGTTGTCGATGAAGGCGCGGCGATCGGCCTCATGGCGAACAAGCGAGAAAAGTTCTTCAAACTGGTCGACGATGAGGAGTAACTTCGGTTGCGACTTGCCCAAGGCATCGGGAAGCGCGTCCACGAGCGCCGTCGGCCCGGCTCCCAGTCGATCGCGCAGAGCAGCCACGGCCGCCGGCTCTCCATCGGGCAACAGCGCGGTCGCCAGCGCATCAAGCGGATTGGCCGTGGGCGTCATCACCCGGATGAGCCAGCTGTCCGAACCGGTGGGCGGCAGCGCGCCGTCGGCCAACGGCTTGCCACGCCGCAGCGCGGGCACCAACCCGGCCCGCACAACCGACGATTTGCCGCTGCCGGACGCGCCGATGACGGCCAGAAAGCGCGTCTCCCGCAGCTGCCCGACCAGCTTGGCTGTCAGTGTCTCGCGACCGAGAAAGTGGTCGGCGTCGGCCTCATCGAAATATTGCAATCCCTTATAGGGGGGATCTCCCGCTTCGGGGGCCAGGCCCTCAATGTCCTGGGCCGCGGCCGAATTGACGAATGTCGACTCGATGTTGACAATCGCCCCGCGAAAATCGCCGGAGAGGTGATAGGATTTTCCGCCTGCTGTTGTGTCTTCGTTATCAGGGGCAGGCATAGGCTTGTCTCAGCTTTATGAATGAACCAATCGCCGGGAGCCAAACGCCCCTCGGCAGCGGACAGATCATCCCGAATCGGGGGTTCCATCCGCAAAAAACTATACGTCATTTTCGGCTACGGTGTCAACGATGTCGCTTGATTTGGCGAGAAGACCCCCTTACTTCTTCATGATAACTTTGCTATAATGCATTGCGTCATGAACAACTGACAGGCGGTATCCAACCGCCCGCAACAAGCTGGAGAGAGTTAACCACATGTCGAAACTGCTAAACCCCAAAGTATGGTATCTACTGGGCATCGGCGCGGCCGCGCTGGCCCTTGATGCCGGTCGACGATGGGTCACCAAGCGCCGGCAAGAGGCCGAACAAGGCATTGCCCCCAACACGGGAATCCCCCTGACGTCGTTCGCGCCGGCTAAGGCGACGCCCGCAGCACCCATGTCCGCGGCATCCACGCCCGCGGCGGCGTCTGTGGCGCAGTCGTCAGCGGCGCCCACGCCTGTGGCATCCACGCCTGTAGCGTCCACGCCCGCGACCCGCGCACCCAGGAAAAGACCCGCCAAATCCGATGACCTGACGGCGATCAAGGGCATTGGCCCAACCTTCGCCCGGCGACTCGCCGAAGCAGGCTACACATCATTCGCTGCATTGGCCGGTGCAACGCCTGATCATCTACGCGAAGTGACCAAGGCCCCGCTCATGGCCAACCCCGATGACTGGATAGCCCAGGCGCGCCTGCTGGCCTAAATAAGAGAGGGGTCGCCATGGCGGCCCCTTTTTGTTTTTCTGGTCGAATTATTTATGCAAGTCATATTGAATAACCATCGACGATCGGCTAAACTACTGCGCTATTATCGATTTCGCTCGGCCGTCCATTCCGCTCTCGATGGGAACATGACAGAAAACCAACAGCAAGCGGCAGGCGACCATCCTGCAAGAGGCAGGACAATCCGGGAACGCGTTTTACGCGCCGAATCGTAAACATTATTTTTGCGGCCGAATTTTTGAGAGGAGAGGAATTTCGCGATGTTCGAACTCAATGGGGTCTATCGAAATCGCATGGGCGAATACACCGTGCTGGCCATCAACGGCCAACGCATGACCGTGCGCTACGCAGACGGCAGTGAAGCCGAGCTAAACACCGGCATCCAGGCCCGAATCTGGGAAAATATTGTCGCCGAACAGGAAGCGCGCGCAGCGAGCACCAGCCGCCACGCGCGCCAGTCCAACAAGGACACAACCCACTACATCAAGGCGGTCAGCCTGCCGCCTGGCGAGGAACTGGCCTTCCCCGGCTGGCAGGAGCGCATCGTCATGGCCCCCACCCCGGAACTGGCCCAGCGCATCAAGTCCGGCGATCGCTTCATCTATTACGCCA
>DAOMSB010000095.1:0-10640 GCA_035446145.1 Promineifilum sp. (SeqCode)
GTTAATCTGGGCGCTGACTATTGACGCGCCCATTATAATGTAATGCGGTCAAACAGAGGTAAACTCGATAGTTCCACATGAATCGCCCTATCCCCACCCAGCCCATCCCCCTGATGACCCACTACCTGCGGCCGTTTCGCAGGCGGGTGGTGCTGCTGGTCACGCTGCTGCTGACCGGCATTGGCCTGCAACTGCTCGCGCCGCAGCTGCTCGGCCGCTTTGTCGATGCCGCTACCGGTGACGGCGATTTGGCCAACCGTCTCTATATGCTGGCGGGACTGTTCTTCGCCGCCGTGCTGGCCCAGAATGCGCTCAATCTGCTCACGGTCTATCTGACCGAAGACCTGGCCTGGGCCACAACCAACGCCCTGCGCGCCGACCTGACCGCCCACGTGCTGCGGCTCGATATGGGCTTCCACAAGCTGCGCACGCCTGGCGAGCTGATCGAGCGCATCGACGGCGACGTGGGCCAATTGGCCGACTACTTTTCGGAGATCGTCGTCAACCTCATCGGCAATGGGCTGCTGGTGGCGGGCGTCATTATCCTTATCTTTCTGGAGGATTGGCGCATCGGCCTCCTGGCATTGAGCTACGCCGTCGTCATGATCACGCTCATGCGCGCCGTGCAGGAACGCATGGTGCGGCTCCACACCCGCATCAGTCAGGCTTCGGCCGCGCTGTTGGGCTTCCTCGAGGAGCATATCACCGGCACGGAGGACGTCGTGCCCAACGGCGGCGCGAACTATGTGATGGCCCGGCTCTACCCGCTGCTGAACACCCTTGCCGCGCTGCGCACGCGCACTTATACCCTCAGCTCCATCATCAGCGCGACGAGCACCATGCTCTTTGCATTGGTTCTGGCCGGTTCAATGGGGCTGGCGGCGCTGTCCTACCGCGCCGGAGCCATGACGATCGGCACGGTGTTCGCGCTCATCTACTACGTCGGGCTGCTGCAATGGCCGCTCAATTCGGTGCGCCGCCATCTCAGCGACATTCAGCGCGCGCTGGCCAAGATTAACCGCACACGGGAGTTCTTCGTTCTGCGGCCGGAGGTCGATGATGGCGCGGCCGCGGGCACGACCGCCCTGCCGCCCGGCGCGCCAGGGGTGGCGTTTGAGGGTGTGTCGTTTGCGTACAAGGATCGGCGAGGAATTACGAATTACGAATTACGAATTACGAATGAAGAGGGGATGGTGAGCGATTCTGAACTCGTCACTCCAACCGTTCTCCGTGACGTCACGTTTACTGTTGCTCCCGGCCGGGTGCTGGGCGTGCTGGGGCGAACGGGCAGCGGCAAGACGACGCTGTCGCGGCTGCTGTTCCGGCTGTATGATGTGGATGAGGGGGCGATTCGGCTCGACGACGGCCGACTGCCGGGAGAAATTACGAATGACGAATTACGAATTACGAATGAAGAGGAAGAGGAAGAGGTCGGCGGCCGGCCGCCCGTGGTCGATCCCACCGACATCCGCGCTATCCCCCTCGCCGAACTGCGCCGCCATATCGGCATGGTGACCCAGGACGTGCAGCTCTTCGCCGCCACCGTGCGTGACAATCTGACGCTGTTCAGCAACCATGACCCGGCCCGGCCGCCAATCGACGACGAGGCTATCCTCGGCGCGCTGGAGACGCTCGGCCTGAATGACTGGTATCGCGGCCTGCCGAACGGGCTGGACACGGTGCTGGAGAGCGGCGGCAAGGGGCTGTCGGCCGGAGAGGCCCAACTGTTGGCCTTCACGCGCGTCTTCCTGCGCGACCCGCGGCTGGTGGTGCTCGACGAAGCCTCGTCGCGGCTCGACCCCGGCACAGAGCAGCTGCTGGAGCGGGCCATCGACCGGCTGCTGGCAGAGCGCACCGGCATCATCATCGCCCATCGCCTGCGCACCATCATGCGCGCCGACGACATCCTCATTCTGGAGGACGGCCGCGTGATCGAGCACGGCCCCCGCTCTGCCCTGGCCGCCGACCCCGCCTCGCGCTTCTACCGGCTGCTGCAGACGGGGTTGGAGGAGGTGCTGGCATGAAAGAGAATAAATCCGCGGATGCCCTCCCCGTCTTCAAAGGTACCTGGGCGCTGATCCGCTATCGGCCGTGGTATTTCGTCGTCAACCTGGTGTTCGGCGTCTCTTTCATGGTGATGGGTTTGCTCCCCGGCCTCGTCACCCGGCGCTTCTTCGACGAGCTGACCGGCGCTTCCCCGGCCGCCTTCGGCATTACCACATTATTGGGCCTGCTGGTGGCCGTTCATCTTGGCCGCATGGTTGCCGACGTTCTCACCGAATGGGGCGGTTGGTCGGTGCGCAGCGTCAACAGCGTGTTGCTGCGGGTGAACTTCATGCGCAACATATTGCACAAGCCCGCCGCGCGGCCGATGCCGGTCGAATCGGGCGACGCCATCCATCGGCTGGAGCGCGACGTGGGCGACTATGCCGACTTCCCCACGTGGATCCCGCAAGAGATCGGCGAGGCGCTCTTCTTCATTTTCGCCGTCATCATCATGGCTCGCGTTAATCCATGGATCACGCTGGTGGCCGTGCTGCCGCTAATGACCGTCTTTTTCATCAATCGCATCGCCTGGAATCGCTTCCTGCATTATGACCGGGCGACCCGCCTTTCCTCCAGTCGCGTCACCGGCTTCCTGGGCGAGATCCTCGGCGGTGTGCAGGCGATCAAGGTGGCCGACGCCGAGAACGGCGCGCTGCACTACTTCAACACGCTGAGCGAGGCGCGACGCAAGGCCGGCGTGCGCCAGAGCACCTTCCTCACGCTGGTCTCCTCCGCCGGAGAGAGCATGGGCGCTATCGCCGTGGCCGTGGTCGTTCTGATGGCCGGCCAGTCGCTCCAGTCCGGCGCGATGACCGTCGGCGATTTCACTCTGTTCGTCACCTATCTGACTCTAGCCGTCGAATTTCCGGCTAACCTGGGCAGCTACATGTCGGAGATCGCCCAGCAGCGGGTGGTGCTCGACCGATTGCAGGAGATGCATCCCGACGCACCGCCGGAGAGCATTGTCGCCCACCGCCCCATCTACGAGAAGGGCGGCGCCCCGGCCCCGGCTCTGCCCATCAAGACGGCCGCCGATCGGCTGGAGCGGCTGGAGGTGGTGGGACTGTCGTATCGGCACAGGGAGCAGGGGGGCGAAATTACGAATTACGAATTACGAATTACGAATGAGGAGCGCTCTGAACTTGTCACTCGCCACTCGCCACTCGTCACTGGTATTGCCGACATCTCCTTCACCCTTCCCCGCGGCTCCTTCACCGTCGTCACCGGCCGGGTGGGCAGCGGCAAAACGACGCTGCTGCGGGCGCTGCTGGGGCTGCTGCCGCCCGATAGCGGCGAGGTATGCTGGAACGGTGTGGCGGTAATTGATCCGGGCGTGTTCTTCATCCCGCCGCGCTCGGCCTATACGCCCCAGGTGCCGCGGTTGTTCAGCGAATCCCTGCGCGATAACATCCTGTTGGGCATGCCGGAAGACGAGGCCGATCTGACCGGAGCGCTGCGGGCGGCCGTACTGGAACCCGATATCGCCATGCTGGAGGCGGGGCTGGACACGGTCGTGGGGCCGCGCGGCGTGCGGCTCTCCGGCGGTCAGGTGCAGCGTGCGGCCGCGGCGCGGATGCTGGTGAGTAACGCCGAGCTGCTGGTCTTCGACGATCTCTCCAGCGCGCTGGACGTGGAAACGGAGCAACTGCTGTGGGAGCGGCTGGTGGACGAAGCGGGCGAGGCGCGGCCGACTTGCCTCGTCGTCAGCCATCGTCGCCCGGCGCTGCGCCGCGCCGATCACATCATTGTGCTGGAAGGCGGCCACATCGCCGCGCAAGGGGCGCTGGATGAGCTGTTGGAAAGTTCGCCGGAGATGCGGTGGCTGTGGGAAGGGAAAGCCGGGTAGACGGAGCGACGCGCTAACCGGCGCGTCTTCGGTATCTGCTCTTCCGTTCGCCATTCTTCATTGGATTGCGTTACAATCCGGTACTCTCTCATGAGCCGATTGATGAGGCCATGACTGAAATGCTTCTGATGCTCAGCAACGCAAGTTTGCGTGTACTTGACCTAAATCGAGAGGAACTCCTATGCGCCGAATCATTCCAATTCTAATCCTGCTGTTTACTCTGGCCGCCGCCGCGCCGGCCGCTTTTGCGGCCGAAGGCGATCCGCTGGCCAACTCCGTCCTGCTCCATGGCATGGTCGGTTGGGCCATGGTCGGCCTGGCTCTCTTGCTGATGGCTCTGTTCATCCTTCGGACCCGCCGCGGGCCGAACTAATCCCACTTCCAGTCGATCCGCAGCTTTTGGTCGACGATGATCAGTGCCCGGCGGTGCCGGGCGCTGATTGCCTGTTTCCACCCTCTCCGCCTCGATTAATACTTTCCTTTAACCTTTTCTCAGAAATTAGACTGATTTCAGAAAAGCGTGCTACTATTCCCTAGAACAAACGGGCGAATCCTGTCGCGTGTTGCGACCCGCCCGGGGGACACGGCGCCGACCCTGCGAAGGGAGAGCGCCTTTGTTTTGAAAAGTATGTTGGAAAGGAAAAAGTCGTCAGACAGCATAGGAGGTGCCGAAATGGCATACAAATTCACAAACAGCAAAGGCAAGGATTACTTTCTCCACGCGCGGATCGTCGAATTGAAGGGCGGCCGCAAGCAGCAGCTCTACTTCTTCGCCAAGGAGCCGAAAGACGGGGCGCTCGACACAGTGCCCGCCGGATATCAGGTCGAGGAGTCGAAGAACGGCCTGCCCGTGTTGAAGAAGGCCAACTAACCCGGATCGAAGTCACAGATCATGAAAAAAGGCGGGGCCGATTTCGGCTCCGCCTTTTTGTTTCAATTTCTGTCGCTCTGACGAATCCTGGCACAGATCCCTGTTTCTCTTATCGTCAGCCTCCGTCGACCTGTTGCTTCGGGATCAGTTGCTGAAACCCTCTACTTCGGGCGAGAAGATATCGGTATTCCAATCGCCGGTGACATGGAGTATGCCGGCCGCGCCCTTCTGCGTACGATAGAGCGCGTGGTCGACCAGCACATAATTGCCCGGCACATCCAGATGCATCTCGAAAGCAGCCACAGAACCGGGCGGCACATACCAGGCTTCCTCATTGGCGATGAATGTTTCGGGCGAGCCTGTGAAGACCTTGTCGAACACTTCGCCGATGACGTGGAAGTTGGAACCGACATTCGGGCCACCGACGCCGAAGAAGACGCGCACCGTCTCGCCGACCTTCGCCTGCAACGGATAAAGCTTGGTCAGGGCGTTGACGTGGCCGTTCATGGTGAAGTATTCCGGCGCCTCGGCCAGCGCTTTCTCGGAGCTGAAGACCTGATGGCCTTGGCTGCCGAAGCTGCCGAGGGTATACCAGTCGCCCTGCATGACGTAGAACTCACGATCAACCGGAGGCAGACCACCGACCGGCTCGATGAGGATTGCGCCATACATGCCCTGAGCAATGTGATGCTGAGGCGGCGCGTAGGCACAATGGTAAACGTAGATGCCGGGATTGAGCGCTTTGAAGGAGAAGGTCTTCGTTTCACCGGGCAGCACATTGGTGACTTCTGCTCCGCCGCCGGGGCCATTTACCGCGTGCAGGTCAATATTGTGACCGCTCATGCTGTCCGCCGGGTTGACCAGGGTCATCTCGATCGTGTCGCCAACCATGGCCCGGATCATCGGGCCGGGTACCGTGTTGTCGAACGTCCAGAAATCGTAGGTCGTGCCGTCGGCCAACTCGGCCGTCACTTCGTAGGTCGTCAAGGTGAACTTCACGGTCGTCGGCTCCGTCCGGTTAATGGGCGGCGGCACGTTGGCCGGGTCGTAGGCGACGTTGGGGACATCGGTTTGGTGTGCCGGCTCCAGTGTGGGCGACACCTTGATATTGCTGATGAGTGCATTCGTAGCCGCAGTCGATGCTTCAGCCGTGGCGACGGCAGCGTTTAACTGGTTTTGGGTGGTCCTGGAAGCAAAAAATGCATCCGCGCCCATACCCAAACCAACCAGGGCTAGAACAATGACGATCACAAGGATCAGTCTTTCGCGGGTCATATAATCCTCCTCGGATGTTTGTATTGTTTAAACTAATCCCGAGCAACAATCAGGGCGAAATTATAACAGCGATCAAGTGATTAATACAACATGAGGAAAACCTTCTTGACACGTTCGACCTGCCATGCTAGACTGCTGGCCATAATCAAATAACAAACGACGTCGAATCGGAATAGTATCCCGCCAAGCGGGTCGCAGAGAGCCGGTCGGAAGCTGAAAGACCGGCGTCAGCGCGGTGGGTGAATGGGCCGATGAGTCGCCGGGGCGAACCTATCACGCAAGTCATTAGCTTGCTTATCAGTAGCGCCGGCCGGGGTGGCTCCCGTTATAGGGCCGGGGCCTGTTGAAGGTATCAGTAGGTCAGTCAATCAGTTTGTCAGTTCAAACTGTTCACTGATCACTGTACACTGATCACCAAGACCGGGCCGACAAGAGTGAGGTCGTGCTTGTATGCGCGGCCTAAGCAGGGTGGCACCACGGGAGATATGAACGCTCTCGTCCTGAGTAGGGACGAGAGCGTTTTTGTTTTGGTGACAGTCGCAATCGCTGGCGCAATCGTTGTCGATTCTCGATTACGATTACGAATACGATTGCGATTACGAATACGAATACGAATTTAATTTATATAGAGGAGAACCATCATGACCGCACAAACGAAGTATTTACTGGACGAGAGCAAGCTTCCGAAGGCGTGGTACAACATCAACGCCGACATGCCGGTGGCACCCGCGCCGGTGCTCCATCCGGGCACGCTGGAGCCGGTGACACCTGACTTCCTGGCCGTGCTGTTTCCCATGAGCCTCATCCTGCAGGAGATCAGCGCCGAGCGCTATATTGAGATCCCTGAGCCGGTGCGCGAGGTCTACAAGCTGTGGCGGCCGACCCCCTTCATCCGCGCCCGGCGACTGGAGAAGGCGCTCGACACACCGGCCCATATCTACTTCAAGTACGAAGGGGCCAGCCCGGTGGGCAGCCACAAGCCCAACACGGCCGTGCCCCAGGCGTTCTATAACAAGCAGGAAGGCACAAAAGCCCTGACCACCGAGACCGGCGCGGGGCAGTGGGGGTCGGCGCTGGCCATGGCCTGCAACTTCTTCGGCATTGACCTTGAGGTCTATATGGTCAAGGAATCCTTCTACCAAAAGCCCTACCGGCGGATCATGATCGAGAGCTACGGGGCGCAGGTTTTCGCCAGCCCCAGCGACCGCACTCACTACGGCCGCGCGCTGCTGGAAGGCAACGCCGACGCGCCCGGCTCGCTGGGCATCGCCATCAGTGAAGCGGTGGAGGCGGCCGCCGCCAGCGGCGGGACGAAGAAATACAGCCTTGGCTCGGTGCTCAACCACGTGCTGATGCATCAGTCAGTCATCGGGCTGGAAACGCTGCAGCAGTTCGAGATGGCCGACGAATACCCCGACGTCATCATCGGCTGCACCGGCGGCGGCTCCAACTTCGCCGGTTTCGCCTTCCCGTTCATCCACAAGAACCTGACCGAAGGCAAGACCACGCGCGTCATCGCCACCGAGCCGGCCGCGTCGCCCAGCCTGACCAAGGGCGTCTACACCTTCGACTATGGCGACACAGCCCAGATGGCCCCGGTGGTCAAGATGCACACGCTGGGTCACACTTTCATCCCGCCGGGCATCCATGCCGGTGGCCTGCGCTACCACGGCATGGCCCCGCAGATCAGCGCGCTGGTCGACAGCGGCCACATCGAGGCGCGAGCCGTCAAACAACTGGACACCTTCAAGGCGGCGCTGACCTTCCTGCGGGCCGAGGGCATCATCCCCGCGCCGGAATCGTCCCATGCCATCAAGGTGGCCATCGACGAGGCGCTGGCGGCCAAAGAGAGTGGCGAGAAGCGGGTGGTGGCGTTCAACCTGTCCGGCCACGGCCACTTCGACATGGCCGCCTATGAGGCTTATCTCCACGGGCAGCTGGAGGATTACGAGTATCCGGCCGAGGCAGTAGCAGAGGCGTTGCAGCATTTGCCGGCCGTATGATAGGAAGTCAGTATCCGGTAGGTCAGTGGGTCAGTAGATCAGTAGGTCAGTATTCAGTAGGTCAGTATTCAGTAGATCAGTATTCAGTAGGTCAGTATTCAGTATAACCCACTGACCCACTGACCCACTGACCCATTGACCCACCGACCCATTGACCCATTGACCCACCGACCCACTGACCCACTGATCTACTGACCCACTGATCTACTGACCCACTGACCTACTGACCTACTGACCTACTGACCTACTGATATACAGGGTACTGAAACACTATGATCCAGGACACAACCCGAGTAACCTACGCCCCCGCACTGGACGAGTTCCGCGCGCTGGCTCGCGGCCCGGCCAATCTCATCCCGGTGACGCGCGAGTTCGCCGCCGACCTGGAGACGCCGGTGTCGGTCTATCTGAAGCTGATGGACGAACAAGGCGCATCGTTCCTGCTGGAGTCGGTCGAAGGCGGTGAGCAGGTCGGCCGCTACTCCTTCGTCGGCGTCAATCCGCGGGCGACGATCGCTCTGCGCGGTCGTGTGGTGGAGAGGAATGAAGAAGGGAAAGGGAGCGGAGGAGAAGGGGAGAAATCCGCGACCTTTCGCGAACTGAATGAGGGCGAAGACATCCTCCATGTCCTGAAGGCCGAGCTGGCGCGTTTCCACGCCGCCGACCTGCCGGGGCTGCCGCGCTTCGCCGGCGGCGCGGTCGGCTACCTGGGTTATGACGTGGTGCGCTCCTTCGAGAAGTTGCCCGACACGGCCGCGCCCACGCTGGACGTGCCCGACGCCATGTTCCTGCTGGCCGACACGCTCGTCGTCTTCGACCACGCCCGCCACCGGCTCATCCTGCTGGCCAACGCGAGCATCGAGGGCGACAACCCCGATGTGGAAGCGGCCTACTTCGACGCGCTGCGTCGCATCGATCGGCTGGCCGAGAAGCTGCTGCGGCCGCTGCCCGCCGTCCCCACCCGCCGCTGGGGCGCAACCCACGGCAACGGCCAGGAGATCGGGGTCAACATGACCCGCGAGCGCTATGAAGAGATCGTCCGCGAGGCGAAAGAGTACATCGCCGCCGGGGATATCTTCCAGGTGGTGCTGAGCCAACGCTTCAGCCGCCGCACCAGCGCCCACCCGTTTGCTGTCTATCGCGCGCTGCGGATGCTGAACCCGTCGCCCTACATGTTCTATTTCAACTTCGCGCCGCTCGACCTGCAAGTCATCGGCGCGTCGCCGGAGATGCACGTACGGTTGGAAGACGGCACGGCCACCGTGCGGCCGATCGCCGGCACGCGACGCCGCGGGGCCAATCCGGCCGAAGACGCAGCGCTGGCGACCGAGCTGCTGGCCGACCCCAAGGAGCGGGCCGAACACGTGATGCTGGTCGATCTGGGCCGCAACGACATCGGCCGCGTCAGCCAATACGGCTCCGTCCACGTGCGTGACCTGATGACGGTCGAGCGCTATAGTCATGTCATGCACATTGTCAGCCAGGTAGAGGGCCGCATCCGGCCGGAGCTGGACGCCTACGACCTGATGCGGGCCACCTTTCCGGCCGGTACGGTCAGCGGCGCGCCCAAGGTGCGGGCGATGGAGATCATCGAAGCGCTGGAAGGACAACGGCGCGGCCTCTATGCCGGCGCGGCGGGCTATTTTAGCTATGACGGCAGCATGGACACCTGCATCGCCATCCGCACGATGGTGATGCAGGGCGATAGCGTATCTGTCCAGTCCGGCGCGGGCATCGTTGCCGACAGCGACCCCGCGGCCGAATATCAGGAATGCGTCAACAAGGCCGGCGCACTACTGGTCGCGGTGGCGCGGGCGGAAGCAGGAACACTGTAAATTACGAATTACGAATTACGAATGAAGAGCGTTCCTCCTTTCGTATCTCGTATTTCGTATCTCGTATCTACCAAAAGAGATATGAACAAAAAACGAGTATTCAGCGGTATTCAGCCCACGGGGAATATTCACCTGGGCAATTATCTGGGCGCGGTGCGCAATTGGGTGCGCGAGCAGTCGGAGAAGATCAACTACTTCTGCATTGTCGATCTCCATAGCCTGACCGTGCCGCAGGACCCGGAGAGGCTGCGCTTCGAAACGCGGTCAATGGGCGCTATCTTGCTGGCCTGCGGCATCGATCCGCAAGCCAGCACGCTATTCATCCAGAGCCACGTGGCCGCCCACGCCGAGGGCTGCTGGCTGCTCAACTGCATCACGCCGCTCGGCTGGCTGCAACGGATGACCCAGTTCAAGGACAAATCGGCCAAACAGGAAAGCGTGCTGACCGGTCTGCTCGATTACCCGGTGCTGATGGCCGGAGACATCATCTTCTATGACGCCGACGAAGTGCCGGTGGGCGAAGACCAGAAACAACACGTGGAGCTGGCCCGCGACATCGCCCAGCGATTCAACGCGCTCTATAACCTCGATTTCTTCGTCGTCCCCCAGCCGGTCATCCCCAAGGTGGGCGCGCGCGTGATGGGTCTCGACGACCCGACCGTGAAGATGTCAAAGAGCCTGGCCGACCGGCGCGGCCACGCCATCCGCCTGCTCGACGAGCCGAAAGAGGTGATGTACGCCTTCAAGCGAGCCGTCACCGACAG
>DAOMSB010000096.1:0-5355 GCA_035446145.1 Promineifilum sp. (SeqCode)
CGGGCCGAGATCAGCCCGGCGGCGGTCTATGACCTGTATGCGGAAGTGACGATGGCCTAAGCGACAATCGGCTGAGAAAGCAAGAGACCGGATCATGGGCGACCCAAACCTGCATTCTCGCGAGTCCTGATCAGTATGAAAGAATTCTGGGCGGCCGTGTGGGCCGTAGTGTGGAAAGATCTGCGCATCGAGGGGCGAACACGCCAGACGGTCAGCGTCATGGTGATGTTCTCGGTGGCGACGATCATCATGTTCAACTTTGCGTTGGGTATGGCCGTGAACGTCAACCTGAGCGCGGGACGCGATGTGGCCCCGGCGCTGCTGTGGGCGATTGTGCTCCTGGCCGCCATCCTCGGCCTGAATCGCTCGCTGTCTCTCGATCGTGAGAACCAGGTCTTCGACGCCATGCTCATCGCTCCCATTCCCCGCACGGCGCTCTATGCGGGCAAGGTGATCAGCATCACGCTCTTCACTTTGATGCTGGACGCCATTCTCGTCGTTCTCTTCACCGTTTTCTTCAACCAGCCGTACTATCTGCCGATGATTATGCTGGTGCTGGCGTTGGGGACGATTGGCTACATCGCTGCCGGAGTGCTCATCACCTCCATGACCATTCAGAGCCGCACGCGCGAGGTGTTGCTGCCGGTGCTGTTGTTGCCGGTGTCGCTGCCGCTGGTGTTGCCCGCGGCCATGGCGACCACGACCTACATCGCTTCTGCCATGCGCGGGGAGGCGTCGTGGAGCCTGATCCAGTCGCCGATGCTGCTGGTCGTTGCCTATGACCTGATGATGCTCGGCGTCGGTTTTCTGACCTATCATTTTGTGGTAGAGTCCTGATAATTGCCAAGTGGCGAGGGACGAAATTTGCAAATAGAATGGCAGCGGCGACCCTTCAACCTGTCACATGCCGCTTCCCGTTTATGACCTGAACCTGATCAATCATCCATCATTGCGGGGTAACCAATTATGTCTCCTGTTAGCCTTTTCAATCCGAGGCTGGATCGCTGGATTCGCATTTTCAACGTCGCGGCCGTAGTCGCCATGGTCATTGCCATCGGGGCGGCCTTTTTCTACGCTCCGGTTGAAATGACGATGGGCAACGTCCAGCGCCTGTTCTACTTCCACGTCGGCGCGGCGTGGGTTGGTTCGGTAGTATTCGGTGTGGCCCTGTTATGCGGCGTGCTCTATCTGCGCGGCGGTCGGCGCGTTTATGACGTCATCTCGCTGGCTTCCGTCGAAGTCGGCCTCGTATTTCTGACGATGACCATCGTCGGCGGCTCCTTCTGGGGCAAGCCGGCCTGGAACACGTGGTGGATCTGGAGCCCACGTCTGACGCTCATCACCGTGGCCTGGCTGGTTTATGCCGCCTATTTCATGTTACGGGGCGCAATCGAAGACCCGCATAAGCGCGCCCGCTACGCCGCTGTCTATGCCATTGTGGCCTTCGTGACGATCATCCTGACCTTCGTCAGCATCCGCATCTTCCGCGACATTCATCCGGTGGTGATTGGCGGGACGACCGAAGCGGCCGCCGGCGCGGCCGAGGGCTTGCAGCAGTTCAACGGCCTTGATTCAGCCAAGATGGGCATTACCCTGATGATCAGCGTCATCGCTTTCTCCATCCTGGGCACGGCCTGGATTTTGGTTCGTATGCGCCTGCAGGACATGATCGACTACACCGACAACCTGAAGACCCGCGTGGCGGCCTATCTGAGCAGCCGGCCTCGCCGCAGTCCCTCGCCGGTCAGCAGCCTGTTGCTGACTTTGCCCGCGCTTCAGCCACGTATCGCCGATCCCAACGGCTTCAACCAGTACCTTATCGGCGGCTACGTGATCATGTCGGGCCTGGCGCTGGCCTACATGCTCTATCTCTACGTGCGCCAGCGCAATCTGCAGAAGGACATCAACCTGCTGTCGCAATTGTTACAGGAAGATAAACGGCCGCGACGCTAGGAGCCGCCGAACCGATCACCGTCCCGGTCGTGTGGTATACTCTCCCGTGTGAGAACGGCGGCGGTGAGGTCGTCCGATCTCAGAGAGCTTTTCATGTCTGATCTGAAGGCACCCGCGCCGCAAACGCGCAAGTTATCGACCACGCAGCTCGTTCTCATCGGGCTGGCCGTTCTGCTGGTTCTCTTTCTGATCCTTGGATCACTGATTCGCCCCGACACGAGCAACCAGCTCATGTTCGGCGTCCAGCGGCAGCCGTTCGCCACGTTGGCGGTGCTGTCGTTTCTCGGCGGGCTGCTCAGCTTCGCCTCGCCCTGCACGCTGCCCATCCTGACCGCCTATTTTGCCTTCGCCTTCCAGAGCGACCGGCAGCGTATCGCCGCCAATACCCTGGCCTTCATGCTGGGGTTGGCGACGACCTTCAGCCTGCTGGGGGCGACGGGGTTCATCCTCGGCCGGGTGTTGGGTCAGAACCAGGGCTTCATCATGCTCGTCGGCGGATCGGCCATCGTTATTTTCGGGGTCATGAGCCTGCTCGGCCGCGGCTTCACCGGGGCCACCAGCCTGGCCACGGAGACCCGCAGCCCCGATATGCGCGGCTCCTATCTCTTCGGGCTGACGTTCGCCATCGGCTGGTCGGCCTGCGTCGGCCCCATCCTGGGCGTCATCCTGACCCTGGCCCTGCAAACCGCGACCGTCTGGCACGGCATGATGTTGTTGTTCATCTTCACGCTGGGCCTAGGTCTGCCGCTGCTCATCGTCTCCACCTTCTTTGGCCGCATGAGCCGTCAAAGCGCCTTCTGGCGCATGCTGCGCGGCAAGGGCTGGTCGTGGGATACCCATGTTTTCGTCGTCGCTTTGGTGTGGGTGCTGGCTCTGTGGCGCATCGTCGCCGCCTTCGCCAGATACGCCATACGCACGTTCAGCTTCCTCGATGGAGTCACCTATACCCCGGCGATGGAGTTCGGCATCCTGGGCTTATTGCTGGTCGGCGCGATCTTGTGGACGGTGACCAGCAAGGAATCGCACCGGACGACGGTGCATTTGCATACCACACAACTGATCAGTGGCGCGCTGTTCATCCTGCTGGGGCTGCTCATGCTGGAAGGGCAGATGGGCCTGATCAACGGCATGCTGGTGCGCTGGTCGGCCGTCGTCGACGAGCGCATGCTCGGCTTCCAGGACTGGCTGCTCAACGCTTTCAGTCAATAATTTTATCGATGGCTCCCCTGAATCCCCAACAACCACAGGAACCCGAAGCGAGGCCTGTCCCGCGCGGCGTGCTCATCGCCTTCGGGTTGGCCGCATTGGCGCTGGCTGGAGCCTTGCTGTTTTATGCCTACGGCCGTTTTAGCGACGTCTCGACGAGAGAAGAACCGTTACTGGACCCCATCCCCGCTTTCAACGCTACGACTACGAGCGGCGTCGCCCCGGTGCAGATCAATCTGGACGGGCTGCCCGAAGTGGGCGATCCCGCGCCTGATTTCGAGCTGGCCACATTGAGTGGCGACACCCTGCGACTCAGTGACTATGCCGGGCGGCCGGTCATCCTCAACTTCTGGGCCACCTGGTGTGCCCCCTGCCGCCTGGAGATGCCGGAGTTGCAGCGAGCGCAAACTGAATTCGACGCTATTGAGAATGGCCCTATCGTCCTGGCTATTAATCAGGGGGATTCGGCCGAGCAGGTGAGCGAGTTCTTCGACGAAGTTGGCCTGACGCTCCCTGCCGTGCTGGATACCGAAATCGCCGTCGGCAAGACCTATGGCGCGTTCTTCCTGCCTACGACGGTCATTGTTGGACCGGACGGCAACGTCGCCGCCGTCCATCGCGGCATGCTCTCCCGCAAAGAACTCGACGCCTATTTGGCCGAAATCGCTTCGACGGAGGGATCGTGATCATTGACCGCATCTTCTATACGCTGGCCCGCCGCTGGCTGCTGTTCATGAATCTGGCTGTCGGCATTTACGTGGGCTTGCCCATTCTGGCCCCGGTGCTGATGCATGTCGGGATGACCGGCCCGGCCAACCTGATCTATCGCGCCTATAGCCCGATGTGCCACCAGTTGGCCTCGCGCTCTTTCTTCCTCTTCGGCGACCAGCCGGCCTACCCGCGAGCCATCACCGGCAGCAGTCTGACGCCGATCGAGGCTTATATGCCCAGTATCCCCGAATTCGCCAACGCCTCGCCCGACCCGGCGCAGTGGAGCACGTTTCTCCTGCCGGCGCGGGCCTTTCGCGGCAACGAGCAGATGGGCTACAAGATGGCCATCTGTCAGCGCGACATCGGCATCTATCTGTCGATCCTGATTGGCGGGCTAATCTATGGCGTCTTGCGCCGGCGCGGGCCGGTATGGCCTCTGCCGTTCTGGTTGTTTCTCATCATCGGACTGGGACCGATCGCGCTTGACGGCTTTAGTCAGCTCTTCAGCCAGATGTTCGTCGGGCTGGGCATCGACAGCCTGATGCGCCTGTTCCCCTTGCGCGAGAGTTCTCCCCTGCTGCGCAGCCTGACCGGGGCGATCATGGGCTTCAGCGTCGTCTGGCTGGTTTATCCACGACTGGACGACCAGTTCACGATGACGGCCAATGATATTCGCCGGCGGCTGGAGGCGCGGGAGGCAGCAGTCGAAGAAGTGATTCCCGCCGACTAACCGTTTGCATGCGCCAATTACAGGCAGTTGATACCCGGCGACAACAATCGGATCAGTTACGCGCTGAACTGGAGCAGGCACGACAGGAGCTTGTCGCTGCCGAAGCCGATCTGGCCGAGGAGCAGGCGGCCGTCAACGCCTTTCGCATGCACGCCCGGCTGATGCTCGACGATCTGGCCGATGCCATCGCCGCGCTGATGAGCGAGAAGCAATCGCTACTGACGCGGCTGGAATTGGCGCGGCAGGCAGCCGATGACGAGGAGAATCCGCTTGGCCCGGACGCGGAGGAGCAAGCCGCGATCGGAGATCTGGACGACCTGCCCATACCCACAATCACCCCACACGACAAGGCGGCCGAAAAACGCCTCTATCGTGAGTTGGCCCGGCGTTTTCACCCTGATCTGGCTGAGGGCGCGGCCGAACTGGCCTATCGCACGTCGGTCATGACGGCTGTTAACGCTGCCTATACCGCCGGCGATGTTGGCGCGCTTTACGATCTGGCCGGTGAGCTGGAGCCGGGCGAGTTGCGCGAGCTGGAGGCAATCGAGACCCATGAGGTGCGTCGGATGCGGGAGCGACTCCTGCAATGCCGTCGTCGCCGTCGCAAGGTGACTCGCCGGCTCCAGATATTGCGCGAAGACAAGACGGCGCGTCTGTGGCGCAAGGCTCGCGAGCTGGACGAGCGGAACGAGGATTGGTGGTCGGCCGTCCGGCGCGATCTGGAGGCGGCACGGGCGCGGCTGGAAGGCGAGGTG
>DAOMSB010000096.1:5455-9302 GCA_035446145.1 Promineifilum sp. (SeqCode)
GATTAAGAAAGAATAACTTTGTGCTATGAAGGCCTTCAGATTCCTCAGCAAGAATTGGTACTATGCTGGCGGCGTTCTGTTTGTGGCATTAGCGTTTCTTGTCGGGTTTTTTGGTGATGCTCTCGATCCACTTCGCAATATCCTTCTTCTAAGCTTTATGGCGTTGCTGGTTCATCAGTTTGAGGAATACGCAATCCCCGGTGGGTTCCCCGCCGTCTTTAACATAGGGCTGATGGGAGAGAAGGAGTTCCCGGACAGGCGTCCGTTGAACAGGAAGAGCGCCTTGATAGTGAATGTGATCGAGGGATATCCGTTCTATCTCCTGGCGGTCATCTTTCCGGGGGTGATTTGGTTGGGGCTTGTCCAGATCCTCTTCGGCATGGCTCAGTTCTTGATACATGGCATCGTGATCAACTTAAGGCTGAAGACTTTCTATAACCCGGGCCTGGCGACGGTTGTCTTTCTTCACTGGCCGATCGGTCTTTATTACATTTGGTACGTTTATACGAATGGCCTTATACAACCGTGGCACTGGATCGTGGCCGTTGCCTGCACTGTGTTGGCGGCACTGTCGATTATCGTCTTGCCTATCCGGGTCTTCACCAACACTGTGAACGACGCCTATGCATTTTCAGCGGAAGAAATGGAACGTTTTCACGTGAAAGAGAAGATGGCAAATCTTGTCGCTCAATAATCTGCCGGCTCAACTATATCTCCCAGCGATAGTGAACCAAATAGCTGACGTAGTAGCGTCCTTCCCAGCGTTCGACGCCGATGAGCCACGTGCCCCAATCCAGTTCCAAATCGGCCGGCGCGGCGCGGTGGGCGCTGTAGAAGCGCACGGCCTCGTACTCTTCGGGCAGAACTGTGGAACCTGCTGTCCCGCCGAAGAGGCCTTCATCGCAAGCCCAGGTCGTCGCGCCCAGCAGATCGCGCTCCAGGCGCGGCATCATGACCTCGCCGAATGAGCCGTGAATCTCTTCGCCGCTGCCGTCCTCGATGCCCCAGTCGTATTGCGTCGGGGCGAGAAAAAGGGTCTCCACCTCTTCGCCGGCCACGAGGATCTCATTGTTCCACCAATTGATGCGCAGGCGAAGGCCGCGGTCGGGATGAACCAACTCGCGCAGCAGTTCGCCGTCCTCGTTTGCAATGGCCTTCTGCAACACATCCAGCAGTTCATCCACTTCGGGATCGGCGCAGAACCGATCGCGGCCGATGTCTTCGGTCAGAAAACGACTGTTGACCCAGCCGTCCCCGGCGGCGGTCTCCACGGGGAGCCATAACGAATCGCCGAGCAGGGTCTCGCCCTCGTCGATGACCTGGATGCCGGTCGCGTCGGCGGGCAGTTCGGCGATGACAGCCGCGTTGGTGCCGGGGCGGCGGCGGACATTCAGCGTGTCGTTGGCGGCGACGAAGGCTACCCGGTAGTCGACGGCGGCTTCCGGTTCCGATGTCGGGGCCGGCGTTGCGGTCGGGGGTCGGACATCCGGCGTATCGGTCGGCAACGGCGGAGCTACGGTGGGTATCAGCGGCAGCGTTGCGGTTGGCTGTATCGTGGCCCCTGCGACAGAGGGGGAGTCTACTATAGGAGCGATTGTCGATGATTGGCTATCAGTCGTTGGCACGGCGATTGTGCTCGTGGCTGGTGCAGGGACGATTAATACAGGCGGTTCGTTGTTTCCACAGGCGGCCGATACGATCAGCAGCGCCAGCACGCTCAGGATCAGTGGTAAGCTGTTTCTTCTCATGACAGTGCCCTCGCGTCGAGCCGGCCGTCGGGGAAGATGATGGCGCGGGCATATCTTCGGCCGGCGATCGAATCGCTACGTCTATCAGGTAGACGACGAACCGGCGAAAGAGGTTCCATTTGTACCGGCGCAAGCATCAGTCTTGCGTCGTACAAATGAGGCGGGGCACGCAACTTGCGCACCCCGTGATCCTAAAGATTGAACTTGATGTTCAATATGTCACCATCGACCACAGAGTAGGTCTTGCCTTCCTGGCGTAGCTTGCCGGCGTTGCGCGCACCGGCCATGCCACCCAATCCGGTCAGGTCGTCATAATGGACGACCTCGGCGCGGATGAAGCCCTTGGCCAGGTCGGTGTGGATGGTGCCGGCGGCGTCGACGGCCGAAGCGCCGCGCTTCACTTCCCAGGCTCGCACCTCGTCCTCGCCGACGGTGAAGAAGGATTGTAGTCCCATCAGGTCATAGCTGAGGCGGATGACGCGGTCGAGGCTCAGCTCCGTCACGCCATATTCTTCCATGAACATTGCCAACGTATCTTCGTCGCCGGCGGCGCTCAGTTGGGCCAATTCCATCTCCAGACGGCCGCGAATGGTGGCCAGGATTGTCCCCGGCTGGTCGTAGGTCAGAGCGGGATCGGTCTGGTCATCGCCCAGGTTGATGAGTACGATCTTTGGCTTCAGCGTCAGCAAGCCGTAGCCGCGTAACCCTTTCAGTTGCTCCTCGGACAGATCGAGAACGCGCAGAGGGCGGTCGGCCGAGAGCGTTTCGTTCATCTGCTCGAAAAGCGCCAGTTCGGCCTGGGCGGCGGCCTTGTCCTTCGACGCACCTTTCTTGAGGCCTTCCTGGATCTTCTCGATGCGGCGCTCGACGGTGCCCAGATCGTTGATCAGGAACTCCGTGTCGAGGGCGGCCAGATCGCGGGCCGGGTCGACGTTGCCGTCAGGGTGGGGGACGCTGGCGTTCTCGAAGGCGCGCACGACGTGGACGAACCCTTCCAGCCCGGACAGGTGGTTGAGCAGTTGCGGGCTGAGGCCGCCGGCGTCATCGTCGCTTTTTTGCAGCCCGGCCACGTCGGTGTAGGTGATGCGGGCGTAGGTGGTCTTTTTCGGGTTGAACATCCGGCTGAGTATGTCAACTCGTGGGTCGCGGACGTCGACGATGGCGGTCAGCACGTCGAAGCGGCCGCCCATGCTCTGGCCGGTGGGGGCGTTGCCCATTGTCAGGGCGTTGAAGATGGTAGTCTTGCCTGATGAGGGCAAGCCGATAATGCCTAATTTCATAGGGGCCGAGTATAGCAGGAAATAATGAAATGGAACGGGGGCGTTATTGTCTCAATAACGATATGATCGAAAGGAGATTGACTGTTTCAAAGCAAGCCTATGATATAATTGATCACAGGCCAGGAGGGTTGCCTTGGCTGGTCGTGAGACTTACGGGTAACCTGGCTTAACCGAAACAGAAAAGTGAGAGGGACTCTGCCTCGCGCTTTTTAAAATATTCTCCCAATATCAGGAGGTTCTCATGCTCGTCCGCGAACTTATGACCCCCAAACCCATTGTTGTCAGTCCCGACACGACAGTGCCCGACGCGCTGCATCTGATGCGCGATCGCAAGGTGCGCCGTCTGCCGGTGGTCGATTCCCACGGCCGCCTCGTCGGCATCGTCTCCGACAAGGATTTGCTCTATGCCTCGCCTTCCCCGGCCACGACGCTGGCCGTGTGGGAGATCCCCGATCTATTGGGCAAGCTCAAGGTGGAGAAAGTGATGACTCGCGACGTCTTCACTGTGGCCGAGAAGACGACGTTGGAAGAAGCCGCACGGATCATGGCCGACAAGAAGGTCGGCGGTCTGCCCGTCATGCGGGGGCCGGATCTGGTCGGCATCATCACCGAGACGGATCTGTTCAAGAGCTTGCTGGAGCTTTTTGGCGGCCGTCGGTCGGGCGTGCGCGTCTCGGTCACTGTTCCGGCGGTCAAGGGTGTACTGGCGAAGGTCACCACGGCCGTCTTCGAAGCCGGGGGCAATATCGTCGGCATCGGCATGAAAGGCATCCTCGGCTCCTATGGGGACACGGCCGAGATGGTGCTCAAGGTGCAGGA
>DAOMSB010000096.1:9402-10466 GCA_035446145.1 Promineifilum sp. (SeqCode)
GATGGCGGCGCTCGACGGCACGCTGACGAAAGAGACAATTTTTTATAGCCTGCTCGCGGCCGTCATTGGCGGGTTTCTGGGCGGGCTGGTCGGCGCAATTGTGGGGCTGGGCAATATGCGCTGGATTGGCGGCGCATTGGTGGGGTTGGTGATGGCGATCCTCGTAGTCGTCTCATATATGACCAGTTTTTCCGGCGAGGGTACGTTCATGCAGCTTTTAAACCGGTCTCGCCCCATTATCGTGTTCACCGCTGCGCCGTTGCTGTTGACCGGGATCATCACTTCCTGGGTCATTCGAAGGCGAAACTGACAGGTTATCACTCAAGCCGGGCTTTTATGAAAGTCCGGTTTTTAGGGTACTGACATATTCCCATATAGGAATATAATATAGAACATGGCGCGAACGCCGACTACATCGGATGCTTTCAACGCCGTCGCCGAACCGCAGCGGCGGCGGATCATCGATCTGCTGGCATTGGGTGAGCGATCGGTCAACGATATCGTGGAGGCGCTCGACATGCGTCAGCCGCAGGTGTCGAAGCATCTGGGCGTGTTGCGTGAAGTGGGTCTGGTGAACGTGCGCGACGAGGGCCGGCGCCGGCTTTACTCGCTGAACAGCGAGGCGTTGCGCCCCATTTATGAATGGGTGACCCCCTACGAACGCTTCTGGCGCGAGCGGTACGAGCGGTTGGAGGAGCTGCTCGACCGGTTGCAGAGGCAAACATCCGGCGATGAACCGGAGCAATAAACCCAAAGTCGTCATATGACGACGTCAATATCAAACATAGGAGAACACATCATGTCGAAGCCGGAGATTATCGTTGAACCGGGAAGCCAGGAGATTGTCACGAAGATGACCTTTAATGCGCCACGCGCGCTCATCTTCAAGGCATACACCGATCCTGACCTCATCCCGCAGTGGTATGGGCCTCGCTATCTAACGACTGTGGTTGACGTGCTGGATGCGCGTGCGGGCGGTAGTTGGCGCTTCCTCAATTACGATCCCGAAGGGAATGTCTACGCCTTTCATGGAGTCTATCACGATGTGGTTGCCCCGGAGCGGA
>DAOMSB010000097.1:0-9846 GCA_035446145.1 Promineifilum sp. (SeqCode)
CCGCTCTACCGGCGCGTCGTTGAAGAGACACTCGATTTCGTCGTTCGTGAGTTACGGCATGAGGAAGGCGGATTCTACAGCAGCTACGACGCCGACAGCGAGGGCGAAGAGGGGAAGTTCTACGTCTGGTCGGCCGAGGAAATCCACACCGCACTCGGATCAGATGCCGAACTATTTATGGCCTATTACGACGTCAGCAATGCCGGCAATTGGGAAGGACACAACATCCTCAACATCCGGCGCGATCCGGCCGAGGTCGCCGCAGCATTTGGCCTGGACGCAACCGCCATGGAGCAGACGCTAACGACGGCGCGGCAAACCCTCTACGACATTCGTGCCCGGCGCGTGTGGCCGGGACTGGATGACAAGGTGCTGACGGCCTGGAACGGCCTGATGCTGGCCGCTTTTGCCGAGGCAGGGCGGGCATTGAGCCGACTCGACTACACCGACATCGCCACCCAAAACGCCGAGTTCCTCTACACCAACCTGCGCCAGACAGACGGCCGCCTGCTGCGCTCCTGGCGTGCCGGTACGCGAGCGCGCTACAACGCCTATCTGGAGGATTACGCTTTCCTGGCCGACGGACTACTGGCGCTCTATCAAACCACCTTCGAACCGCGTTGGTTCCTGTGGGCGCGGGAGTTGGCCGAATGGATGCTGACCCACTTCCAGGACTCGGCGGGCGGCTTCTTCGACACGTCCGACGACCATGAGACGCTGCTCCATCGGCCCAGGGACGTGCAGGACAACGCCACCCCCAGCGGCAACAGCATGGCCGCTCACGTTCTGCTCGCGTTGAGTCTCTACACCGGCGAGGGGCGCTATTGGGATACGGCCGAATCGATGGTAGCGGCACTCGCTGAGCCGATGATGCGCTATCCCGGCGCGTTTTCCCATTGGCTATGCGCGGCGGCATTGATCATGGCCGAGCCGCGCGAGGTCGCCATCGTCGGCGATCCGGCCGCGGCCGACACGCGCGAGTTGCTGGACGTCTTGCAGAGTCGCTACCGACCGGCACTCGTCGCGGCCGTGGGGCCAAGCGAGCCGGTCGTCCCCTTGTTGGCCGGCCGCCCGCAACTGAACGGCCGCGCCACTGCCTATGTCTGCCGCCGCTTCGTCTGCCTGAACCCGGTCACGCAACCGGAGGCATTGGCGGAACAACTGCTATAGAATAATATGTTATGAAGAGTCTGTTCCAGAAATTAACCAAATCAGGCAAGGATGAATTTATCACCGTGGTCTCCGGGCTGCCGCGCTCGGGCACATCGATGATGATGAAGATGCTGGAGGCGGGGGGCATCCCACCTGTCACCGACGAGTTGCGCGAGGCTGACGAGGATAATCCCAAAGGCTACTACGAGTTCGAGCGCGTCAAGCAGATGGATCAGGGCGACACCCGGTGGGTCGTGGAGGCTCGCGGCAAGGTCGTCAAGGTCATCTCCGCCCTGCTGAAGCACCTGCCGCCGGGGGAGCAATACCGCGTGGTCTTTGTGCGTCGCAATATGCCGGAAATCCTGGCCTCGCAGCGCAAGATGCTCATCCGTCGCGGCGAAGACCCCGACAAGATGGACGACGCGCAGATGGCGCTGCTGTTCGAGAAGCATCTAAAACAGATCGACGAATGGCTCAAGGGTCAACCCAACTTTCGCGTGCTTTACGTCCACTACAGCGATGTGCTGGCTGACCCGCGGCCGCAAATCGCCAAGATCAACGAGTTCCTGGGAGACAATCTTAATACCCAGGCAATGATCCAGGCGATAGACCCGAAGCTGTATCGGAATCGGCAAGCCGATAAAACTTAACGTTGCCTAGCCCACATTCAGCCCCTTGGCCAACTGCCCGCCATCGACCACGAACGTTGCGCCGGTGGTGAAACTGGATGCGGCCGAGGCCAGATAGACGGCAATCCCCGCCAGCTCCGAAGGCTCGGCCATGCGCTTCTGCGGCACGGCATTGACCAGCTTGTCGTGGATAGCGGGCGTGCTCCACAGCACCTGGCTAAACTTCGTCTTCACAAAGCCGGGGGCAATGGCATTCACCTGAATATTGTCGGCCGCCACCTCGGCCGCCAGCACTTCGGTCATCATCAGGACGGCCGCCTTGCTGACACAGTATACGCCCATCATCGGTTGCGGCTCCAGGCCGGCCACAGAGGCCATATTGATGATCTTTCCCCCGCCGCGCTCGCGCATGTGGGGAATACAGGCCTTGGCGACGCGGAAGTAGCCCTTCACGTTGACGTCGAGTATCTTGTCCCAATGGCCATCTTCGGCCGTCAGAAATGGGCCAAAATGGGGATTGGTGGCAGCGTTGTTGACCAGAATGTCGATGCCGCCAAAATGCTCGACTACACGCTCTACCAATGCCGTAACGGCCACGCCGTCGCCGGTGTGGGCGGCAATGCCTATTGCGTCGCCACCGTTGTGCTGCAGGCTCTTTACGGCTTCATCGAGGGACTCCTGCCTGCGCCCGACGATGACCACCTTCGCGCCGGCCGCGACGTAGGCTTCGGCAATCGCCAGGCCAATGCCGCGCGAGCCGCCGGTAATGAGGGCCACCTTGCCCGTCAGATCGAAGTTCGCTCCCATCGTTATCCATACCTCCCGCAATGACCGCCGACGGCTACCCATCGACAAAATATCAACACTCTTATACACCTGCCTTTTCGTTTGAGCAATCCCATGAAATAAAAAGCGCCGGACAAAGCCGGCGCCAACTGATCTACTGATCACTGATTACTGATCTACCCCTGATTCGCCTCGAAATAGTTCATCGGGTCAGAGGTATGGACCCACACCCACAGATCATTGGGCGCGTTCTCCGACCAGAAGTAAATCCATTCGGCGTCGCGCGGCGGCATGTTGACGCAGCCGTGACTGTGCTTGTAACCGAATCGGTCGTGCCAGTACGCGCCATGAAGGGCGATATCGAAGTCGAAGTACATCGTATGGGGCACGTCTTCGTTGACGTAGTAGTCGACCTTGCCTTCCGCGCCAACCATATTTGTTTCCATATGGCGCTCCCAGACCTGGAACAGCCCCTCATAGGTCGGCCAGCGATTTAGACCGCTGGAGACAAGTCCGGCATAGACCATGCGGTCGCCCTCATAGGCGACAAAGTTTTGCTCGTACAAGTCGACCTCGACCCAAAACTCATCTTTGCCGATCTCTTTCGGTTTCGGGTTAAACTCGATGATGCTCAGATAGGTCTGCTTCATCCACCGGCCATAGCCGATGTCGTACCAGATCCAGCCTTCGTCGTCGATCTCGGCATCATAGACCTCGACGAAAGTATAGCGCGGCAACTTGAGGGCCGTCGGAGATGGCTCCTCGCCCGGCGCGTCGCTGTACCAGTAATCGACCAGCATCCAGCCAAACGGCCGCTCGGGGTTGGTCAGAATCTCAAAACCGGTGAATTGGGACGTGGTGCCAAGCTTGATGTCCTCGGCGCGAACCCACTCCCCAGGCTCGATCAGGTACCATAGCCGCCCCTCTCCCTGATTGTTGGCCGTGTCTTCAATGCTGTGCCACAGATAACCGTCGCCGGCATTACGGACGATGGGACTGCTCATGCTCGGTTCGGAATAGACATTGATATTGTCGGCCAACCGGCCATATTTGCGGCCGGGCAATATGCTGTCGGGCCGCAGCGGCGGCTGGACAAAGGATGAGGCTGGAGGATTGGCGTCGCAAACATAGCCAACATCATTGGAGAGAATATAGCAACCGCCCGCCGCCGAAGCAGAGCGATTAACCCAAAACAGGCCCAATCCGGCCAGGAACAAGACGATGACGACGCGGAATTTATTCATAGACGAAACATCATTACAATACCCGGGTTATGAAATCCGGTTGATATTGCACCCATTCTAGCACGGGCCATGCATTCGATTCAAGGCGTTGGCCGTATTATGAGGAGCGTATGATCGCGGGCATCCAGCCGCGAACCGAATTGATCAGCCAAATGCGGCTCGCTCGCGAGAGGTCTGCCGGCAACAGAACGCGTTCCGTCAACTCGCCCCGCTCCAGCAGGCAAGCCCGCATTGTGCCGGCCAATAACCCCGAAGAGGCGGGCGGCGTATAGCGACGGCCGTCGATCTCCAGCACCAGGTTGGCAACAGTACTTTCGGTTAATTCGCCACGTTCGTTCCAGAGAATCACATCGTCGCAATCGGGACACGAGGCACGTGCAGCATCATACGCTTCGCGGCGGGTCGTTTTGTGATAGAGATAGACGTCGGCCGGCGACACCGGCTGCAAGGCCAAACCCACGCCAAGCGGCACAGGCAGCGCGCCTTTTTCCAGAGGGAGCGCTTCGCTCTCGATTTGCCCAGCCCGGTCGGCGAGCAGCCGTATCTTGCTTGGGCCGGGCAGGGCAGCGGCCGCTTCGGTCAGGGCACCCTCAACGGCCGCCCTGTCCAGCCTGAAGTTGAAGTACTCGGCCGAGTTGATCAGCCGTTCCAGGTGGTGTTCCAGCAAGAAGTATCCCTCGTCAGGCGTCCAGCGGAGAGATTCGAGCAACCGGAAGTCGGTCACGTTGTCCGGCCGGACATGGAGCACGCGCGCCTTCAACAAACATTCATCGTACTCATCCCGGGCGTCGGAATCCCACACCACGCCGCTGCCGACGTGGTAGACGGCCCGACCGCGCTGCCGGTCGATAGTCGCCGTGCGAATGGCAACGTTGAACTGCGCTCGGCGGCCCGGTGCGATGAAGCCAATGGATCCGGTATAAACGCCGCGCGGATTAGGCTCCAGATCGTTAATGATGCGCATCGTGCTGACTTTCGGCGCGCCGGTGATAGAGGCACAGGGAAAGGTCGCGGCCAGAATCTCGCTCAGGGGTGAGGCCGTCTCGGCCGTGACGGTCGAAGTCATTTGCAGCAAGGTCGGGTAGCGCTCGATGGTGAACAACGCCGGTACATCGACGCTGCCGGTGCGGGCAATGCGGCCGAAATCGTTGCGGATCATATCCACGATCATCACATTTTCGGCGCGGTTCTTCCCGGAGTTATGCAGCCAGTCGATTTGCCGGCGGTCGTCGGCCGAAGTCAGACCACGCGGCGCGGTGCCCTTCATGGGTCGCGAGGTCAGGGTCAAACCGTCCAGCCGGAAAAACAACTCCGGCGAAGCGGAACAAACCGCAAAGCGGCCCATGTCCACATAGGCGCAATAATCGGCCCGCTGCGCCGCCGCCAGGCTGACGAACAAGGCCCAGGGATCACCCTCGAATGTGGCGCGGAGAGGAAATGTGTAGTTGATCTGATAGGTGTCGCCCGCGGCAATGGCGTCCTTGATACGACCAATGGCCGCCTCGTAGACATCAAACGACAGCGAGGGTCGCCATTCGCCAAAGCGGTAGGTGGTGTCGGCCGCCGGCACGTCAACGGGTTCATAATCGCGAAAAAGGCCGAACCAGAGCAGCGGCGGTGCATCCAGGTCAGGCGTGTAAGTGGCCAAACCAAAGGCTGCCCCGGCCTCATAGGCAAGATATCCCGCGGCGTATAGCCCCTCGCCCTCAACGCTCCGATCGATCTCCCGCAAGGCTGCGGCAACATCGGCCGCCGTTTCGGCCACAACGACCCGAACCGGGTTGACGAATCGTCGCCACTCGCCGTCTACTTGCAGAACAACGACCGGCTCGTTAATTATTTCGCTTCTCACGCGCCACTTATCACTGGTTAGGGCCTTTCACCTTTTCGCCCTGACCCAGCTCAACCGAGCGCTGATAGGCGGCCCAAATGGCGCGCGAAATGACCGTGCGCAGGCCACCCTTCTCCATCTGATAGAGCGCCGCGGCCGTCGTGCCGCCGGGCGACGTCACCTGATTGCGCAGTTCGGCGACGTGCTTGTTCGATTGGGCGGCGTATTCCAGCGAACCGCGCATCGTCTGGAAGACCAGTTGCTCGGCCACGCGGCGCGGAAAGCCCAGATGGACACCGGCATCAATGAGCGACTCCATAAACATGAAGATATAGGCCGGGCCGGTGCCACTCAGTGCCGTGGCCATGTCGAGGTAGGACTCATCATTGACATAAAGTTCCTGACCCAATGCGGCGAGGATGACCTGCGCCTGTCCGCGCTGCTCGTCTGTCACTTCGGGCGTGGATGTCCAGACGGTCATCCCCTGGCCAATTTGGGCCGGGGTATTGGGCATGGCGCGCACAACCGAAGCGTGGGCCACGCCGTCGGCCAACTTGCGAATTGGCGTCCCGGCCAGGATCGACAGGAGCAAGTCCTGCCGCCGCAGATGGCCGCGAATGCCGGGCATCACCTCAGCCAGGTTTTGCGGCTTGGTGGAGAGAACGATCACCTGCCCCGCCTCGGCCGCTTCGGAGTTATCGCCCGTGACGTGGATGCCGTAGCGCTCACGCAGGTCATCCAGTCGCGCTTGCAAAGGATCGGCGGCGTAGATCTGCTCAGGCTTGACGATATTCTGCGTCAGCAAGCCGCGAATGATCGCCTCGCCCATGATACCGCTGCCGATGAAAGCCACGTTTTTATCGGAAAACATCGTTTGATCCATAATAAATGTCTTTACCCTGTAGCCGGCACTTTCGTCACGCCCCTCGGCTCTAAAGTGGTCGGCTATAAACCTGTCGTGATATCAGGCAAAGTGCCGCGCAAGCGTTAGTTAAACGATTCGCGGCGCAGCGTGACGGCATCGAGATAATCGTAATCAATCTCGACTCCCAGTCCCACGCCGGACGGGACGGTGATCGTGCTGTCCTCGCGGTTGAGATAGAACGGCGCGGTGATGTCGCGCTCGTAGTAACGCTCAGTGGCCGAAATGTCACCGGGCAGCGTGAAACCGGGCAGCGAAGCCAGGGCCAGTTGCGCCGCACGGCCGATACCTGTCTCCAGCATACCGCCGACCCACAGCGGCATGCCCGCCGCCCGGCAGCGATCATGGATGCGTCGCGCCTCGGTCCAGCCGGCCACGCGCGACGGCTTGACGTTGATAATATCGCACGCACCGATAGCCAGGGCATAGCGAGCGTGATCGTCGGAATGGATGGACTCGTCGAGGCACAACGGCGTTTTGATGAGCGGCCGCAGTTGGCTATGGTCATAGATGTCCTCATAGCCGAGCGGCTGCTCCAGCATGAGCAGGTTCAAATCATCCATCGCCTGAAAGACGGCCGCATCCTCCAGCCGAAAGGCCGAGTTGGCGTCGAGCATGATCGGCAGATCGGGGAAAGCCGCTCGCGCTGCCCGCCCCAACGCCACGTCATAACCCGGCTTGATCTTGAGCTTGATGCGCCGGTAGCCCTGGTCGTAGTATTCGCCGATGACCTCCATGGTGCGCTCCAGCGACGACTGAATGCCGATGCTGACTCCCACCGGCACCCGCGCCTTCGCCCCCTCGGCATATGGCTGGGCCAGCTTGGCGGCCATGGAGATGCCGTCGCGCTGGGCGGCCAAATCCCAGAAGGCTTGATCCAGTCCCGATTTGGCCAGCGGATGGCCGCGCACGAAGGATAGCGCCGGAGCAAGCGCCTCCGGTCCGGCGATGCCCTTGCCGACAAGCGCGGGAATGAGGAAATCGCTCAGGATATGCCAGGCGGTGCCGGTCGTCTCGTAGGAGTAGCCGGGGTCGTTGGTGGCCACGCTCTCGCCCCAGCCAATTAGGCCCTCGGAATGAACGGCCATCAGCAGGCAATCGCGCTGCTGCTGTGGCCCGAAGCTGGTGACGAAGGGGCTGACAAGCCGCATGCTGACATGATAAAGGTCAATCTGTTCAATTTTCATGGTATCAGGAGTCCTGGTAAGTCAGAAGATAGTAGCTGCGCGGATTGCCGCGCTCGTCCTCGTGGAAAACAAAATCGGTAACAACAAGGCCGGAATCAAACATATTCCGGAAAATATCGCGGGTGTGCATTCGCCAGCGCTGCGCCAGAGCCATATCGGCGCGCTTGATATTCTGAAAATTAGCCGGAATTTCGACCAGCATCTGCTTGCTCGGGCGGCTGAGGTAATCCAGCGGCGGGACGGGCATACCGGCTTCGTTGATAGTCGCCTCGTTGACCAATAGCGCGCCATCGGCCAGCATCGACTCCAGCCTCAACGGCCGCCATTTGCGTTCGGCTCTGGCGGCCACACGGTCCTGGGTCACCCACCACTCCGCCTCAAATCGATCGGTGGGCAGGCCGGTGTTGATACCCGTCATATCCCCGTGGAAGTTGGGCAGATAGTGATGACAAATCGCGCCAAGTTTGCCGATGTTGAAACGCGCGTTGAGGCTTTCCAGCGGGTCATAGGTCCAGGTAATGAGCCGAATGCCGATGCGCAAGGCGAAGTCGCGTTGAGCCATCTTGAGCCGATAACCGATGTCGTGTTTCTGATACTCAGGCAGCACTCCGGCGATCACGGAATACATCTTTAGCCGGGCGGCAGCCACCTGATCCATGCGATTGGGGTTATCCTCGGTTCCCAGTACGCCAAAGACAAAGCCAATCAGCCGGTCATCCTCGAACGCGCCCAGCAACACCGCGCCATTATGTTCCATCGCATGGAGCGCATGGGTGGGGATGATGTCCAGGTCGCTCATCGTCCAGGCGACGCGCTGGATTTGCTCGGCCTGGGCGATCTCTTCAACGGTCTCAAGCGCTCGAATCACAATCTCCGACATCGAATCGATTTTACCTCACAAACGGCTATTCAAAAGTCGCTCGCCCGTGTGAAAGCAACTCAGTTTATGGCAATCAGGACGATAACGGCCGCCAAAGTCATAAACGAGCCATAAGGCAGCAGATCGCCACGTCCGGCGCGGCCGGACAATAGCAGCGCAGCGGCGGCCACCCCGGCCAGCAAGACACCCAGCAGCAGCGCCAGAGGCAGCCACGCCAGCCCGACCATCGCGCCGATCAAGCCGGCCAGCTTGACGTCTCCCATACCCAATGCCCCCGGCCCATAGAGACGACGGCCGAGCGCATAGAGAGCCAAAAAGACGACAAAGGCCAACACCGCCCCGCCCACAGCGCTCGGCAGTTCGCCACTCTGCCAGGCAATGCCCAGCGCGAAGAGCGTGGCCGGCAGGACAACCCCATTCGGCACGCGCCGCTGCTCCAGATCGATCACCGCCAACAAGATCAGGATGGCGGCGAAGGAGGCAGCCACCCACGGATCGCCTGATGCCGGTGCGCGCCAGGCCAACCAGATGAAGAGGATTGGCAGCGCGATCAGAACCACCATCTGCCGTCGCGGATGGCGCGTCAGGCCACATTGCAGCCGCGCGGGACCAAGCCAACAATCAGCGGCGCGATTGATCAGCAGAGCAACAAACAGGCCCACCAAGGCCCACCAAGCGAAAGGCATAGAGAGGGATTATAACGACCTTGCGGAGTTGCTTCCATCTTTACAGATCGATTACTTGCGCTATCATTTCATCCCATACTTTGCTTGCAGATATAGGGAAGAACCATGAATCGTACCACTCGTATTTTATTGATCATCCTGGGCGTTTTGGCCGGTCTGGCACTGGTCATGGGGATCGCTCTGGCGTCCATCACGCGCAGCCCTTTCCCCGATATTGACGGGGAAAAGAAAATGGCATTGCAAGAAGCGTGCCGGAACGCGGCCGGAGAGCAAAACGCTATTTGCACGGCCCTTGTCGGCCATGGACTGAAAAGCCCAGTCCACATCTTCCGCGACGCCAACGGTATCCCCAACATCTACGCCGAGAACACGGAAGACCTCTACTTCGCCCAGGGCTATGTCCATGCCCAGGATCGCATGTGGCAAATGGAGTTCTGGCGTCATATCGCCCAGGGGCGAGTCTCGGAAATTGTTGGCGAGCCGGGCATCGAGAACGACAAGTTCATCCGCACCAGCGGCTGGAACCGCA
>DAOMSB010000098.1:0-7937 GCA_035446145.1 Promineifilum sp. (SeqCode)
GTTAGCAACCAGTTCATAATTCCCCAATCTCCTAATTTGCCATGAACAGGAAATAAACGAGTAATCCGACCGCGCCGAGGAACACCGCCAGCGCGTAGGTGCGAGCGTAGCCGGTTTGCGTCAGGCGCAATACCCCGGCCAGCCGTCGCGTCACCGCTCCCGCGCCGTTCACCACGCCATCAACGCCTTGCGCGTCGAGGACATTGGAAGAGAAGGCGGCAAAGGTGACGAACATATCGCGAATGACTCGGTCATGAATGAAGTCGTGCCAGAATTCCCCGTCGAGCTTGAAAGCCGACCAGGCGGCGAAACGATTGAACAGCGGGACCAGGCCCCGCGAATAAAACGTGTTGAGCGGCAGAATATTCCACCACCAGATGGGCGTGCGCGCCAGCCGGTCGGCCTCGTCCCAGGTGCGCGGCCGCCCGCGATAGACCAGCCAGGCCAGCAGCAGACCGCCCACGGCCAGCAGCATCGACAACCCGGCAACGACCGGCGAGAGGACAACCGGCGTATGGGGCATATGCACCACGCCTTCCTCGGTCAAATGGATGGCCGGGATGGAATGCTCCCCCCACTGCTCCAGCAAGAACCAGAATCCGCGGGGGTGCATCTCGTTGCGCTCGGCCATGGCCTTCGTCAGATAGGGGGCGTTGAGCAAGCCGCCCAGAGCGGTCAGCACGGCCAGGACGATGAGTGGCCGGGTCATAAGCGCGGGGCTTTCGGCGGCATGTTCAGCCGCGGCGTGGCGGGGCTTGCCGAAGAAGACCATGATGAGCTGCCGGCCGACATAGAAGGCCGTGCCCAGCGCCGCCAGCGCCAGCAGGATGAAGATGGGCATCTCATGAGTCTGGGCATGGAGCAGGATTTCGTCCTTCGACCAGAAGCCGGACAATGGAAAGATGCCGGCCAGCGCCAGCGCGCCGATCATATAAGTGATATAGGTCACGCGCATCCGGTTGCGCAGCCCGCCCATGTAGCGCATGTCCTGTGGGTCGAAGCCGTCGTCTTCGTGGTGGGCGTCGTGGCCGTCGTGACCGTCGCCGTCGTCGCCATGACCGTGAGCGATCTCATGATGCCCGTGCTCCATACCGTGGATGACCGAGCCGGAACCGAGGAAGAGCAGCGCCTTGAAGAAAGCGTGGGTGATCAGGTGGAACATGGCGGCGACATAGGCGCCCATGCCCGCGGCGGCAACCATGAAGCCGAGCTGGCTGACGGTGGAGTAGGCCAGCACCTTCTTGATATCGTTCTGGCTGAAGGCGATCAGCCCGGCGAAGAAGGCGGTCAGCGCGCCGGTCCAGGCCACCAGATCGGGTGTAGAGATGAGGCCGAGGATGAGCGCGCCGCTGTCGCGAACGACCTCGTAGAGGACATTGCTGCGCACGAGCAGGTAGACGCCGGCGGTGACCATCGTCGCCGCGTGCATGAGGGCGGAGACGGGCGTGGGGCCGGCCATGGCGTCGGGCAGCCAGGTATAGAGCGGAATCTGGGCCGATTTGCCGGCCGCGCCAAGCAGCAGCAGGGCGGTGACGGCCGTCAGCACGGTGGGGAGCGACAGACTCATGCCACCGAACTGGACGACATGATTCGCCTTGTACATCTCGACCGCGCCGTCGAAGATCGGCGTGTAGTCCAGCGTGCCGAATGTCCAGAAGAGCAGGAACATCGCCAGCAGAACGCCGAAGTCGCCGATGCGGTTCATGACCATGGCTTTACGGGCAGCGTTGGAGTTGGCCGGCGCGCCGTTCTTGTCCACGCGGCCAAACCAGAAGCCGATGAGCAAATAGGAACACAGGCCCACGCCCTCCCAGCCTACGAACATCATCAGATAGCTGCTCGCGCTCACCAGGATAAGCATGAAGAAGACAAACAGGTTGAGATAGGTGAAAAAGCGCGAGAAGTCGGGGTCGTCATGCATATAGCCGATGGCATAGATATGGATGAGCGTGCCGATGCCGGAGACGACCAGCATCATCGTCACCGAAAGTGTGTCCACCTGCTGCGTCCAGCCTACCTGGAAGTTCGCGCCGGGGATGTTGATCCAGTCCATAATCGGCACATACCAGGCCTCGAAACCGTTGGTCGCCAGGCTGACGAGCAGCGTGAGGGAGACGACAAACGCCCCGAAAGTCATCAGGGTGGCCAGCCAGCCGACAAAACGCTCTCCGCTCTTGCGGTTTCGGTCTACGATGCCGCGGCCGAACAAGCCGTTGAACAACAGCCCGGCCAGCGGCAGATAGAGAATCAATGGAGCTAATGAGAATGTATTCATACGCGCCCCGGGGAGGAATTATGAATTACGAATTATGAATTACGAATTCGTCGCTCATCATTCGTCGTTCGTTATCCTCTTATCCCTTTAACAAGTTAATTTCGTCGATGTTGATGCTCTTCCGGGTGCGGAAGATGGCCACGATCAGCGCCAGGCCAACGGCGACCTCGGCCGCGGCGACGGTGATGACGAAAAAGACCAGCACCTGTCCGTCCAAATCGCCCAGATGGCGAGCGAAGGCCACGAACAGCAGGTTGGCGCTGTTGAGCATCAATTCGATTGACATGAATAAAATGATGGCATTGCGACGCAAGAGCACGCCCAACGCGCCGATGACGAACAGGATGCCGCTCAGGGCAATGTACCAGTTGATATCTACCGCGCTAGGCATTGTCTTTCCCTCGCTTCTTGGTATGACCGAAGATGACGACGCCGGTGACGGCCGCCAGCAGCAGCACCCCGGTCACCTGGAACGGGAACACATAGGATTGGAACAGGGCTATCCCCAGAGCCTGCGGGCCGGCGTCAATGGACGGGCTGAGCGCCGTGCTGCCGAGGCTGTTCTGGAACAACAGATAGCCGAAGACGCCGATGAGAACTACGGCCAGCAGCACCGCCGCATAGCGATGGTAGCGCTCGCTGCCACGCACCTCATCGGCCGCGCCGCGCAATTTCTCCGCGCCCAGGAGCATGATGACGAAGAGAAACAGGATGACGATCGCGCCCGCGTACACGGTGATCTGCACCATGGCGATGAACGGGGCGTTCAACACCAGATACAGGACGGCAACCGTCATGAAGTTGAGCACCAGATAGAGCGCGCTATGCACGGCATTGCGGCTCAGCAACATGCCCAACGCGGCGGCGACGGCGACGGCCGCCAGCAGGATGAAGAGTATCGGATGAATCATATAGTCGCCTCGAATTAATTACGAATTACGAATTACGAATTACGAATTACGAATTAGGACTGATTACCCCCTCAATTCCTAATTCTTAATTCCTAATTTTCTTATTTCGGGTTTTCCATATCCGGTATCGCGCGGGTGAATGTGCCCGGCTCGGTGGCCTGCGGCGTCGGGATGCCATTGACCGGGGCATCGACCAACAGCATCTCTTTGGTATAGATCGCGCTCGCCCGATCGTAGAAGCTAAGCTCATACTGGTGCTCCAGCACAATGGCTTCCGTGGGGCAGGCATCCTCGCAATAGCCGCAGAAGATGCAGCGCATCATATTGATCTCGTAGACACGCGCGTAGCGCTCGCCGGGCGAATAGCGCTCCTGGTCGGTGTTCTCGGCCGCTTCCACAAAAATGGCGTCGGCCGGGCAAGCGGCGGCGCACAGCGCGCAGCCGATGCACTTCTCCAGACCATTGTCATATCTCTTTAATTCATGGCGACCCTTGAAGCGCGGCCGCACCGGCCGCTCGACCTCCGGGTATTGGATGGTCACCGGCTGGATGAACAGATGCTTCAGCGTCGTGCCCATGCCTTTGAGAATCTCACCAATCATGCGGTTCTCCTATTATAAATGGTCGGCGCTCGGCAATGGGTTCCATTGACGAACGGCCGCCGGCCATTCAACTGCTATCCGGCAAAAAACAGCTTCACCGATTCGATCAACGGGGTCAGCGTGCCTTCCTCGGCCATGACGATCAACACCGCCGTCACAATGAAATTGAGCACGGCGATGGGCAGCAGGGTCTTCCAGCCGAAGCCCATCAGTTGATCGTAGCGGAAGCGGGGCAGCGTGGCCCGAATCCAGATCATCACGAACAGACTGGCGATGATCTTGCCAAGAATATAGACGATGCCCAGCCACGGGAATTGGTCGACAAACGGTCCTCTGTAGCCGCCCAGAAAAAACGTGGCGAAAATGGCGCTGAGGGAGATCATCTTCATGTATTCGGCCATGAAGAACATGCCGAAGCGCATGGCGCCGTACTCCACGTTGAAACCGGCCGACAATTCCTGCTCGGCTTCCAGCAAGTCGAACGGCGCGCGCTGCAATTCGGCCAGCGCGGCAATGTAGAACACCAGCGCCGCCAGCGGCTGGATGAATATGTACCAGACCGGCCGCTGCGCATCGACGATCACGCCCAGGTCCATCGAATCGGCCATCATGATCGGGATGAGGATGATGATGCCCAGCGCCAGCTCGTAGCTGATCATCTGCGCCGAGGCGCGGATGCCGCCCAGGATGGCGTACTTGCTGTTCGAGGCCCACCCGGCCAGGACGACGCCGTAGACGCCGATGGACGTGATAGCCAGAATGAACAACACGCCGACGTCGATCCCCGGCGCAATGGCGAAATAGGGCTGGAACTTCCACGGGCCAAGCCGGAAGGCGGGCGCCCAGGGGATGACGGCCAGGATCAGGATGGCGGGGATGACGGCCAGCATCGGGGCCAGGTTATAGATCACCCGGTCGACCTTGGCCGGCGTCGGGTCTTCCTTGAAGAACAGCTTGACCGCATCGGCCGCGGGCTGCATGAAGCCGCTCAGGAAGCGCTTCTCGCCGCCGCGCCACGGGATGGGGATATACCCCGTCCGGTTGGGGCCATAGCGCGCCTGCAGGCGGCCCAACACCTTGCGCTCCATGAGCGTGGTGTAGGCGAAGCCGGTGATGACGGCCAGGCTGATAATAAAGCCGAGGATCAATGCGCGTATTGCGATTTGACCGGGAGTCATAAGCTACTCCTCATGATAAATAATGATCTGCCTGTTGCCGGGGATGATACGGGCCTTTTTCTTGCGCCGTTTCATCCGTCGGTTGTTTATTACTCAATCCCCTGTCACCATGTCGGCCGCGTGCCGGCGGGTGACGATGGCCGGTTCGAAACCGGCCGGCCATGGGGCGGGCACGCCGCGCAGCAGGCCCAGCCCGGTGGGCACCGACTCGTCTACAACGGCTTCCACGTCGTAGGTCTCGCCGCCCATCTGGACGGTCAGAGGCTCGCCGTCCATGAAGTTTACGGCATCGAGCGGGTTGAGGCACAATGCCGGTCGGGCCATGCGCTTTTCCAGCAATTTCGTGTGGTTGATGAGCGTCCCCGGCGTGTAAAGGGCCGGGATGCGCAGCACCCGGAAGCCGTCGGCCGGGATGCCATGCGGCGCTTCCACGGGCAGATCGAAGTTCCCCACAGCGCCGGATTCGGCCGCCGCGGCCCATTGCTGCCCCAGGCCTTGCTTGTTCTCGAAGGCCATGCCGCCGTAATAGAAATCCTTGCTGCCGACGATGGGCCATTGCGCTTCGACGTGGGCCAGGGTGCGGTAATCCATGCCCCGATAAGGTTCCACGGACTTGGCGATCTCCTTGAAGGCCAGGCTGGCCGCAAACGGCGGCTTGCCCAGCCCGACGCGCTCGCTGAGCTGCGCCAGGATTTGCCAGTCCGGGCGCGCCTCGCCCACGACCGGGATGGCCGGGTAGTAGCGCTGCACGCGCCGCTCGCCGCTGGTGAAGGTGCCTTCGCGCTCGGCCCAGCTCTGGGCCGGCAAGACCACATCGGCCAGCAGCGCCGTCTCGGTCAGGAACAGCTCCTGGACGACGAGAAAGGCGAGCTTGCCGCGGCCGTCCATCAGGCCGTCGCCCACCGGGTCCGCGCCCATGACGTAGAGCGCCGACACGCGGCCGTCGGCCGCTCCGGCGTAGATCTCGGCCGCGTCGCGGCCCGCTGCAGCAGTCGGGGCATAGCCCGGCCCGAAGGCGGGATGGATACCCATGTCCCACGCGCCCTGAGTGTTGGCGTGGGCCCAGACCGGCACCAGGCCATTGTTCACCCGCCCGGCGCGGGCCGTCGCGTCGTCGCCGTCGCCTTGCTTGGCGAGTAACAGGTTGCCCAGCATGCGCGCCAGTGTGTCGGTTTCATCGTAAGTCAGCCCTTCCGCGCCGTAGAAAATGACCAGATTCGCGGCATTCGCGAGCGCATTGGCGGCGGCCGCCAGGTCGCCCTCGGCGGTTCCGTCGGTTAACGCGCGCACGGCCGCCAGCGTGCCGTCGGGCGCGTAGTGGAGCAGGTGGCTCGCGAACTTGTCCAGCCGGGTGGGCCGGGCATTGAGCACGATCACCGTCGCGCCGCGGTCGGCGGCCTGCTTGACGCGCAGCCACCAGACCGGGGTTTCCTCGTGCAGATCGGCAGCCACCACCAGGATGGCATCGCCCTTCTTTAGGTCCTTCAGGTTGCTGCCGCGGGCCAGGCCTACCTGGGCGACGACATCGCCGCCGGCCAGATTGCGCTGGACCAAATCAATATTGCCGTTGCCCAGCCCCTGGCGGAACAGGCGCTGGAACAGGTAGTAATCCTCGTTGCTCAAGCGCTCGCCGGTGATGCCGGCCGCGCCGTTCTTGTGCTGTTGCAGTTTGCCGGCCACGTAGTCGAGCGCGTCGTCCCAGGACACCGGCTCCAGGCGGCCGTCGCGGCGCACCAGCGGCTGGCGCAGCCGGTCGGGCGCGTCGGCGAAGTGATGGACGAAGCGGCCCTTGTCGCAGATCCAAAGCTCGTTCACCGCCTCGTTCTGGCGGGGCATGATGCGCTTGATCACGTTGCGGCCGCCCGCGATCGCCTCGCGCCGGGTGTTCAGGGTCAGGTTGCAGCCGACGGGGCATTGGGTGCAGATGCTGGCGACCGGCGTCAGCTCCCACGGCCGCGCGCCAAAGCGGAAGTCGGCCGAGGTGAGCGCGCCGACGGGGCAGATGTCGGTCGTGTTGCCGCTCCAGATGCTGTCGAAGCCGGGCTTGGAGAAGGTCACGATCTCCAGCCGCCGGCCGCGATTGTGGAAATGGATGACCGGATCATCGACGATCTCGGCCTGGAAGCGGGTGCAGCGGGCGCACTGGATGCAGCGCTCGCGGTCGAGGACGATCAGCTCGCCCAGCGGGACGCGCTTGTCAAGCTTGATCTTGTCGCGGAAGTCGATGCGGGCCTCGTCGTGACCATAGGCCATCGTCAGCTCCTGCAGCGGGCACTCGCCGCCCTTGTCACAGACAGGGCAATCGAGCGGGTGGCTGGTCAGCAGGAATTCGAGGATATCCTCGCGGGCGTGCTTGACGACCGGGGTCTGGGTGCGCACGACCATGCCCTCGCCCACGGCGACGGTGCAGCCGGTCTGCAACCCCTTGCCGAAGTTCAGCTTCACCGAACCATCGGCATTGAGCACTTTCTCGCCCGTGGCGCGGTCGATGACCGGCATGCCGATCTCCACCAGGCACATGCGGCACATGCCGACCGGGGCCAGCTTGGGATGGTAGCAGAAAACCGGAATGTCGATGTCGATTTTCTTGGCGGCGTCGACGACCAGCGTCCCCCGTAGGACGGAAACTTCAACGCCATCGATGGTCAGGTTTACCATGTTACTCATATGGTCACTCTTGTACTTCTTCTGTCGCGCCGATTGGTCCCAGCAAGTCGGCCATCCGCAAGGCCAGGCCGGGGAACAGGGTCGGCGCGAATTCGTCGGTTGCCGCAGCCGTCTGGTTGACGAGATAGCCGTCGGCCGTGTGGCGGTATTCGGTGATGAGCAGCGTGTCGCTCTCCACCAGCCAATACCAGGGCACGCCGGCCTGATAGTAGGCGCGGAGTTTCTGCGACCGGTCGCGGGCAGCCGTGGAAGGCGAAATCACCTCAACAACCAGATCGGGCGGCCCCTGAATAGCGGTGTCGTC
>DAOMSB010000098.1:8037-9731 GCA_035446145.1 Promineifilum sp. (SeqCode)
GGCGGCCCTTCGGGCAGGCGACGATAATCCGCCGCCGTCCAGCGCCGCTCTATAACCATTGGAGTTGCCGATAGGGTCGTCACGCGTTCTCTATCCCTCGTTCTTGTATCGGTCAGTGGTCGGTCGCCACGCTAGGCCGCAACCGCCTGCTTTTTCTTTGCGCCGGCAGCCACCTTGGCCTTGTACTCCGGCAGGAAGTGGCGAATCGACGATAAAATCGGGTTGGTGGCGAATTCGCCCAGCGCGCAGAGGCATTTGCCGGTCATATTGGTGGCGATGCTCTCCAGCAGCTTGATGTCGTCCTCGGTGCCGCCGCCGTGGTAGAGACGATCGATAACCTTCTCCATCCAGTAGGTGCCTTCGCGGCAGGGGGTACACTTACCGCAAGACTCATGGCGGAAGAAATGGGTCATCTTCAGCGCGGCCCAGACCATGTCGGTGGTCTCGTCCATGACGATGAGCGAGGCCGAACCCATGACCGAATGGAAAGGAGTCAGGCCCTCATAGCTGCAGGGCGCGTCGAGGGCGTCCGCGACGATGATGGGGCCGGAACCGCCGCTGGGCAGCAGGGCCTTGAACTTCTTGCCGCCGCGCACGCCGCCGGCCATGTCGATCAACTGGCGATAGGTCGTGCCGAGGGGGACTTCGTAGTTGCCCGGCCGCTCGACGTGGCCGCTGAGGCAGACGATCTTCACACCGGGGCTGTCGGCCGTTCCCATCTGCTTGAACCAGTCCGCGCCATTGACCAGAATGGCGGCCACATTGGCCAGCGTTTCGGTGTTGTTGACGACGGTCGGCTTGCGATAGAGACCCTCGACGGCCGGGAAGGGGGGCTTCGACCACGGCTGGCCCAGATTGCCCGCTATCGACTCGATCAGCGCCGTCTCCTCGCCGCAGATATAGGCTCCCGCGCCGTAGTGGGTGTAAAACTCGACGGAGTAATCGCTGCCCATGATGTTCTTGCCGATAATCCCGGCCTCGCGGCACTCCAGCAGCGCTTCTTCGAAGGCGTAGGCCGCGTCCATAAACTCGCCGCGCATATAGTTGAAGACCAGATGGGAGTTGATGGCGTAGGCGGCGATGAGCGCGCCTTCGATGATCTGGTGGGGGTTGTGCTCGGTCAGCTCCCGATCCTTGAACGTGCCGGTCTCCGATTCATCGGTATTGATCAGGACATAGGTATCGGGCGCGTTCTTGGGGATGAAGCTCCACTTCACGCCGGTGGGGAAGCCCGCGCCGCCACGGCCGCGCAGGTTCGACGCCTTGACGACATCGATCACCTCGGCCGGGGTCATCGACAGGGCCTTCTTCAGCCCCTCATAACCGCCGTGTTGGCGATAGACTTCAAGCTTGTGCAGGTCCGGTATTTCGCGATGTCGCAATAATACGTGTGCCATAATCCAAATCCTCAATCGAGATACGAAATACGAGATACGAAATACGAGTTCAGAAGCGTGTTCTTATTTCGTATTCTGTGCGTCAGACGCGGTATAGCCAATGATGCGCTCGACGACGGTCGGTTCGGGGTCGCCGGCGGCCGCTTTGGCCCGCAAATCGGTCAATAATGCCCCGAATTTCGCCTCGTCCAGGTTCTCATAGAACTTGAGGTTGCACTGGAGCATGGGCGCGCGGTCGCATGCGCCGAGGCACATGACGGTCTTGAGCGTGAACATGCCGTCGTTGGTCGTGCCGTC
>DAOMSB010000099.1:0-9626 GCA_035446145.1 Promineifilum sp. (SeqCode)
CTCAGGCGCCAACCGTCTCATTCACCTCAAAATCGACCATCAACTGCAACACCCACTCCCGGATGCGCGGCTCGGTCAGTTCCGCCTCGTTGTCGTCGTCGAGCGCCAGCCCCAGGAACACGCCGTCCTCAACGGCCAGCGAGTTTTCGAACTGGTAATCGCTTGCATCGGTAAAGCCCACCAGCTCGGCGCCGCGCGACTCCATCTTCTTGCCGATGATGCCGATGGCGTCGCAATAGTTGTCGGGGTAGCCGTATTGGTCGCCGGGGGCGAACAGCGCCACCCGCTTGCCGTGCAGGTCGAGCTTGTCGAGCTGGTCGAACTTCAGATCCCAGTCGTCCTGCAACTGGCCGATATTCCACGTGGGGCAGCCGATGATCAGCCGATCATACTTTTCCATCTCGGCCAAATCCACCGACCCGATATTGAACAGATCAACCGTCACCGGAGCAAAAGACTCGAACGTATTCTTGACCATCTCCGCGTCCAGTTCGGTGTTGCCTGTGTTTGATCCGTAAAAGAGTCCTATCTTCATGGTTGTCATTCTCCCGCCGTCGGGCGCGGGCTGTATCTGTTTCTTTTCTATGCCCTGTCGCGCCTCGGTGTATAACCACATAGTAGACGATATGGGCCGTCGTGTAATTGATCCACGTCAACAAGAAAAACAAAAAGCTACCCCGCCTCATGCCGGAGTAGCTCTGTGGGGGGAACCGCCGTGGTTCCCGATTTCTTTTGATTCGACCGATTAGAACGTCAGGTCGGACTCCAGCATGGAGAAGGATTCCACCCACTCCAGGTCGCGGACGTAGCGGTTTTGCTTGTCCACGAGGATCTGTTTTGGCGTGACCGGCACGCCGCTCAATTCGAAAGCGATGATGATGATCTCTTCACCGGCCTTGACCAGGTGCGCGGCCGCGCCGTTCATATTGATGACGCCCGAGTCGCGCGGGCCGGGGATGACGTAAGTCTCCAGGCGCGCCCCGCTGGTGTTGCTGACCACCAGCACGCGCTCGCCCGCCCAGAGGCCCACGCGCTCCATGAGCGCCTCATCGATCGTGATACTGCCGACATAATTGACGTCGGCCTGTATGACCGTCGCCTTGTGAATCTTTGAACGCATAACCCATCTCATACAATCTATTGTACGTGAGTTTGCGTATGAGAATAATAAGAATCGGGCCGGGATTTATCGGCCGCCAACCAGCCGCGCCACCTCATCCGCCGGCAACCCATGGCGCACGTGACCATTGCGTCCCGTCACCGTCCCGGCCATGAGCAGGCTATTGTAGATGGCTTCCTCGATGCTCTCGATGACTGCCACCGACAGCCAACTCACGATCGATTGCTCGTCGACGACCGGTCGTGGTTCGGGTGGCATCGGCGGCCGATCGGCGATGCGGTTGGTCGTGGAGAAGGCGATCACGAAATCGCCGCTGCCGCCATGGCAGGTGCTGCCCGTCCGCGCCAGACCGAACGCCGCCCGCCGGCACAACCGCCCCAGCCCTCGCGCGTCCAGCGGCGCGTCGGTGGCCAGCACCATCATGATTGAGCCGCCGAGATCGACGGTCTGCCCCTCCCTTGCCCCCTTTCTCCCCTTCTCCCTTTCTCCCTTTCTATCGGACACCGGCGGCCGCAACCGCCTGCCTACCGGCACCCCGCAGATCGTCAGCTCTTCCGCCCGCCCGAAATTCGTCTGCACCAGCGCCCCGACGGTGTAGCCACCCATTTCGGCCGGCAGCACGCGCGACGCCGTGCCGATACCGCCTTTCCAGCCATAGCAGCTCGTCCCCGCCCCCGCGCCCACCGCGCCCTCGGCGACCTCGGCCGATGCCGCGGCCAGCGCCGCCCGCACCTCGGCCAGGCCGATCGGCCGCGCCTGCAGGTCGCTCAGATAGCCGTCGCTCGTCTCGCCCACCACCGGGTTGACGCTGGAGTACCCCGACCAACCCGTCTCCGGGAAGCCCACGCCGATATGGGGCGACTGTTCGGCCATGATGGTCATCAGCGCGTCGGCCACGCGCGGCACGTTCATCGTGCCGGTCAGGGCGATGGGCGTCTCAAGATTGCCCAGCTCGCGCACTTGCTCGAAGCCCGCCACCTTGCCGAAGCCGTTGACCGTATGCACGGCCGCGGCCACTTTTTCCTCATACAGCTTGCCGTCATGGGGCAGGATGATAGTCACGCCGGTGCGAAAGGGGCCATTGCCCGGCCGCCAATCCGGCGCCGTGTCGCTCTCGCCGCTGACCAGCGTAAAATGGCCGACCGTCACCCCGGCGACGTCGGTGATCGCGTTGCGCGCCCCCGTGGGCAGTGTGCTTTCATAAGTGATGATTTCTCTGATTCGTGGCATGCCGGAAGTATAGGCGGCTTGTTGGTGGAGGCAAGGGGGGATGAGGCGACACTGGTTGCACGACCGCAGGCCGCAGACCACGGGCTACAGACTACGGGCTACGGGTAACGGGTTAAGCTGTGGTTATCCCCGGAGAATCGGCCGTGTCAGGCAGGTGGCGCCGCCCTCGGCCTTCAGCGACATCTCATCTCCGCGATAGGTCGCTACCCGGCAGCCGGCCGCTTCCAGCGCTGCCCGCGTCTCGTGGTTCTGCTCCAGCATCACGCAATCACGCGGCCCCAGCGCCAGCACGTTCGTCCCCATCGTGGCGAACTCCTCATCCGAGACGTCGATCAGTTCAACGCCTCGCGCTACCAGCAGCTGATAGAACGGCACGGGCAGCAACGACCGATAAATGACCGCCAGGTCTTGATCTACGAGGCTGATCAGCGACATCAGGTGCAAACACGCCTCCGGCCCCTCGAAATAGGGCAACTGCACCGGCACCAGCGTGACGCCCGACCCGGCCAGCGCCTCGCCCAGTTGGTCGAACCCGGCTTGATTGGTGCGAAATCCCAGCCCTACACATAACGTCCGCTCGTCGAGCCACAGCAGGTCGCCGCCTTCGGCCGTCGCCGTGCCGCTCAATCTATAATGGATGGGCACGCCCAGCCTTTGGAGCGACGTCGCTATCGCGTCTTCCTCTCCCTCGCGCAAATACTTGCCCATGCGCAGGATGACGGCCCCGCGATCGGTCATCAGCACCGGATCGTGGACGAAGATGGCGTCGGCATGATCCGGCAGCGGCGCGTCGTGGTAGACCACCTCGACGCCGCGGCCGAGCAGGGTATTGACGAAGGCGTCATGTTCCTGTTGCGCCAGTGGCAGATAAGGTTGATCGACGTAATGCCATAGCAGGGGATCGGCCGCGCCGAAGGCGGCGTCGGGTCGCCGTACCAATACCGTTTGCAGGGGCGCGACCATGCTTTGGCCGCCGTAATGTTGGGTCATAATGGTATCCGTTGAACCTGCCTAAGGGTTGGGGCGAATTACCGCTCCAGCACCAGTATTCCGCGCTCCCCGGCGACGATGGCTTCGGTCGCCATGCCCAGGAACAGGCCATGCTCCACAACGCCGGGCTGGGCGCGAATGAGTTGGGCGATTTCCGACGGGTTGGGCAGGCCCGGAAAATGACAGTCGAGGATGAGGTTGCCCTCGTCGGTGATGAAGCGTTCTCCGTCCTTGCGGCGCTCGACGACCCGCGCGCCCAGCGAAGCCAGATAGTCGGCCACCGGCCGCCGGGCGAACTGGATAACCTCCACCGGCACGGGCGCGCGTGTGGCCAATTGTTCGACTCGTTTGCTGTCGTCGGCGATGATGATCAGCCGGCGCGAGGCCGCGGCGACGATCTTCTCGCGCAACAGCGCCCCGCCCAACCCCTTGATCAGGTTGAGGTGGGGGTCGATCTCGTCCGCGCCGTCGATGGTGACGTCGACGACCGGATGATCGTCCAGCGTTCCCAGCGGGATGCCGGCGCGTTCGGCCTCGCGGGCGGTCACCTCGGCGGTGGGGATGCCGACGATGCGCTGCAACCGGCCCGCGGCCAGCAGCTCGCCGATGCGGCGGACGGCGAACACGGCCGTGCTGCCCGTGCCCAGCCCCACCACCATGCCCGATTGAATATACTCCACGGCTCGCTCGGCCGCCTGTCGCTTCAGTTCCTCGATTGCCGTCATTGTTACTCCCGCACCTCGGTCATCTGCCAGGCGCGCAACAGTTCAGCCACGCTCCACGCCTGAGCGATGCAGCCGCGCGGCGCGAACGGCGCGTCCCCTTCGAAAATCTCGCTGATGCTGCCGATGCCGTGATCCGCCATGTGGCGCAGCAGCGGCTCCAGAAAGGCGCGCGCCGCGGCCGCGTCGCCATAGACGCGCAGGTGAGCGCCGACGAATGGGCCGATGAGCCAGCCCCAGACCGTGCCCTGATGATAGGCGCTGTCCCGCTTGCGCCGGTCGCCGCTGTATTGGCCGATATAGGCCTTGTCATCGGGCGACAGGGAGCGCAGGCCGTGGGATGTCAGCAGATGGCGAGCGCAGGTATCGACGACGGAGCGCTGTTGCTCGGCCGACAGCGGCGTGTGGGGCAGGGACACGGCCAATAGCTGGTTCGGCCGCAGGCTGAGATCATTGCCGCCGGGACCATCGCCGATGGTCGGGCCATCGACCACGTCATAACAATACCCCGCCTCCTCGTCCCAGAAGCGGGCAAACCCCTCGCGGACGCGCTCGGCCGATTCGGCGTATTCGGCCGTGTCTTCGCCCAGCTCGGCGGCGAACTCCTGCATGATACGCAGCGCGTTATACCACAGAGCGTTGATCTCCACCTGCTTGCCGGTGCGCGGCGTCACTACCCAGTCGTCGATCTTCACATCCATCCAGGTCAGCTGCACGCCCTCTTCTCCGGCGTAGAGCAGACCGTCGGCCGGATCCACGTGGATGTTGTAGCGCGTGCCCCGGCGATGCCAGGCGATGATGTCGACCAGGATCGGGAACAACTCGCGCAGCAGCGCCGTGTCGCCGGTGGCCGTCATGTACTCATGCAGGGCGATGAAGTACCACAGCGTGGCGTCGACCGTGTTGTATTCCGGCGTCTCACCCGCGTCGGGAAACCGATTGGGTAACATGCCCCGGTCGACGAACCGGGCGAAGGTGCGCAGGACGCCCGCGGCCACTTCCGGACGGCCGGTGGTCAGGGTCAGGCCGGGCAGGGCGATCATCGTGTCGCGCCCCCAGTCGCTGAACCAGTGGTAGCCGGCGATGATCGACTTGCCGTCGGGGTCGGCCGCGGAGGGGCGACTGACGACGAACTGGTCGGCGGCCAGCACCAGTTGCTCAAGCGGCCGCGGCAGTTTCGTTTGCGCGTTGCTGCGGAGGCCGGCGGCGCGTTCCAGCAAGCCACGCTCGTAGTCGCGTCGCTCTTCCCAGGCGGCGGCGCTGTCGAGAGTGGGCGCGCCGTCGGTGCTCGCCACGATGGCGAACGTCTCGCCCTGTCGCAAGGTGATCTGCAATTGCGCGGCGTAGATGTGGTCCTCGCTCACGTCGCGCTGCCCGCGATACTCCTCGACAGACAGGAACAGGTCCTCGTACCAGTCGAACTGCGGGGTGATTTCGGCGCGGTCGCTGAACAGATAGAAGGGCGCGGCCTCGTCGAACATGCGGATGCGCAAGCCGTTGCCGCCAGGGACGGTTAAGGACTTCATTTCGGGGTCCCAGTCGTTGATGATCGTGGTGGCGTGGTAATCGCGATAATTGACCAGCGCCTTGATCGACAGGCTGAGCGGGCCGGTGGCGCGCGTCAACCGGTACTGCACATAGGTGGTGTTCGCGCCGGGCTGCATCCAGACGCGCTTTTCCAGCAGCGCGTTGGCCAGGGCGAAGGTCCACACGGGGGTGGTGCCTTCCAGATGGAAGCGGTCGAGATAGACATGGCCGTTGCCGTCGACGGTGCCGTCTTCCCAACGATTGGTGTAGAGCGGGTAGAAGCGGCCGCTGTCGGGATAGATGCCGTCATACTCGGCCGTCTCATCCAGCTTGGCCAACAGCAGCGTGCGGCCGAGCGGCGGGTTGAGCGCGGCCATTAGCAAGCCGTGGTAGCGCCGGGTCAGCACGTTGGCGATGGTGCCGGAAGCAAAGCCGCCGATGCCGTTAGTGACCAGCCACTCGCGCCGGGTTGCCGTCGGGAGATCGCCGCACACTTCGCGGCCGAAATCGAATTTCATGGACTACTCCGTTTGCGAGGACGGCGTGATGGGACTTGGATCGTAGCCGACCTGCACCGGCCAATACTATAGCCACAAACGGAACAAGCGCACAGTCGAAGCCATGACGCGCTACTGCTTTGGCAAGACCTGTTAATGTCGTTTGTTAGTTCCACCGGCCAGATATAGAATATTTACACTGTTTGTCCCATTTCTGTTTCTGCAGCGACATTGGGGGGCCGAATCATGATCCGTTTTTTCCTTTGCATTGGTATCGCGTTATTCATTGGGACAGGTTGCCGACAAACACCCGCCGCTGTGGAGATTGTCCCAGCGACCTCAACCAGCTTGCCGCCCACGGCGACGCATGTTTCAACTGATACGCCTCAATCGACGGTAACGCCCCAACCAACCGGGACAGAACCACCGCCGACCGCGACAGTAACCCGGACTCCGACACCAAAATCATCGGCCACCCCTGCTCCTACCAGCATCCGGACAGACCTCGATGCGGCCGAGCGGATTGTGACCGATGGCGGTTTCGCCTTTCGCTTGTTTTTGCCCGACCTGGATGTGGAGTTGCAACCTACTCAGGCTTTATTTGCCGACAAGAAAGGTACGTTTTTATCTTCAATGGGCGGCGGGGTGGAGGCGGATGACAGCGATTCGCTCGACATAATTCTGTCGGACATATTACAGTCTCTTAACGAATCAATGGCCGCCGGTCTTCAGGCCGGTGAACCTTACCCGATCACCGTCGGTGGCGTTGAAGGATTGGCTGTGGATGTTTCCGGTACGATGTTCGATGGGCCTGTGCTCGGCCGACTTTTGGCCGTCCGCCCATACAAAGGTCAAATTTTCTATGCCTTCGCTCTCGGTAATACCGCGTCCGGTGATGAACGTTGGGTTGAAGACGGCAGCAGCTATTTTGAAACGTTGCTCGATTCGTTGCGCTTTTTCCCCATTGCGCTCGGCGGCGAAGACTCATTAACGCCGGCCCCTGCTGCCGGATCAGATGGCGGCCCCTGCCCGGTCTCCGTAGACGAAACTTATGGCTACACCCAGGAAAACGCTGTCCGGGTCGGCGGCGGAGCATTCGGCGGGCCTTCGCGCGCGATTGCATACCTCGATACCCTGCAAGGGCCTGCCGGGGAAGCTGTTACTTATCATCGGATCGGGTCCATGCCTTTTGAAGATACGATTTTGGATAGCTATGAAGTCAGCTACGAAGGCTCTGCTCAACCCGCCGTCCTCTTTGTAGACCAATACGCCTTCGAGACACTCTACGCGCCGGTCGGTTTTACTTGCAAGATCCCATTCCCGCTGACAGCGCCGTAATGCACCTGATTGTTGGTCATTCATCGATTCCTATGTAGGATCGAGGCATGACAAAGTCACTCGTTACCGGCCATCAGGGCGAAACCTCGGAACACGTCACCCAGATAATCGCTCGCCTGCGGGCCACCTATCCCGACGCCCATTGCGAGCTGGATTATGAGACGCCGATCCAGCTGCTGGTCGCCACCATCCTCTCGGCCCAATGCACCGATGCGCGGGTCAACATGACCACGCCGGCGCTGTTCGAACGTTTCCCCACGGTCGAGACATTGGCCGGAGCCGACCCGGTGGAGATGGAGGAGCTGGTGCGGCCGACCGGCTTCTATCGCCAGAAGGCGCGCTACATCCGCGAGGCGGCGACGCGAATTCTGACCGAGTTCGGCGGCGAGGTGCCGTCCGATCTGGATGATTTGCTGACGCTGCCCGGCGTGGCCCGCAAGACGGCCAACGTCGTGCGCGGCGAGATCTTCGGGCTGTCCGACGGCATCACCGTCGATACCCACGTGAAGCGGCTGGCGGCGCGGCTGGGTCTGACGACGGCGACCGACCCGGTCAAGGTCGAGCGCGACCTGATGGCGATCATCCCGCGCGAGAGTTGGCGAGAGATCTCGCATCTACTTATCTGGCACGGCCGCCGGCTCTGCACGGCGCGCAAGCCCGCCTGCCATGAGTGCCCGCTGAACGACATTTGCCCCTCGGCGTTTAAGCCTGCGGATTATCGACCGGGAAAGAACGACTGACGAACGACAAACGATGGGTCCGGGAGAGGAGCGTTATCTTATAGGTATTTTTACTGATTTTGCCTCTTGACGAAGAGAGGTGGGGCGCGTAGAGTATTACCATAGCAAGCAGCCTTATCGGGCGCTTGTTTTGAGCCGGTTTTTGGTCAATCCAGTCGCTGGGGAGCTTCGCCGATGGACGATGCAATCCACGTTAGCCAGTGCGCAAAGCGTGCGCGTATGAGCGCGCTCTTGATAGTTGGTGGGGGGAAGGCTCATGGGCACCATACTCTCTGATGGTCCTGTTTCCTATTATCAGCAACTCTATACCATCCTGCGCGATGAACTGACCCGCGGCAAGTGGAAGCCGGGGGAACGCATGCCGTCGGAGACGGAACTCATTGCCGCCTACGGTGTGAGCCGGATCACCGTGCGGCAGGCGTTCGATCTGCTGGTCAACGACGGGTTCGTCTATCGCCGGCGCGGCAGCGGCACGTTCGTCACCGCGCGGTCGAGCGCACCGAGCCTCAATCGAATCCTCAGCTTCACCGAGGACATGGAGCAGCGCGGGCTGCGCCCCGAGACGCGGCCGATCGCCGCGCGACTGGAACCGGCCGCGGCCGACGTGGCGCGGAAGCTGGGCATTGAGCCGGGCGAGGAGCTGGTCGTGCTGGAGAGTTTGTGTCTGGCCGACGACGCGCCGATGAGCGTGGAGCGCTCCCATCTGGTGCATCGCCACTGTCCCGGCCTGCTGGATGGGGACTATGCCCGCGTCTCGCTGCACAGGACGCTGCTGGAACGGTACGGCATCCGGCTTGCCCGCGCCAATCAGGCGGTTTGGGCGGTAGCGGCCGGCGCGGAAACGGCCGCTGCCCTGTCCGTGCTCCCCGGCGCGCCGCTGCTCTGCATCGAGCAGGTCCTCTTTCGGCAGACCGGCGCCCCCGTCGAGTATCTCCAGGCTTACCGGCGTGGTGATCGGTATGTGCTTTATAACGAGTTGCGGGCTTGATCAGGGGTCTCGTCCCGATCAACGACCGGATTCTGGAGCGAGCCGATCACTCCTAATCTCAAACATATAGAACGTTGCCGGGTTTTCTCCGAACAGGAAGGTGTCATTATGATCACCGGACTCAAGACCTTGTGGGGATGGGTAGCAATTCTGGCCCTGATCATTGTGGCCGCCTGCACGCCGGCCGTCGAGACGGAACCGGAAGCGGCCGCTTATCCGGCCCGCGCCATGGCCACAACCACGCTGCCTCCCTATCCCTGGCCGATGCAACCCCCGCCGCCGACCGACGAACCGCCGCCCACCGACGAGCCGCTGCCGACCGAGCCACCCGTGCCGACGCTCCCGCCGACGCCGGTGGTGACGCCCATCCCGACGGCCGCGCCGCCGATCATCCCCTTCCCCGACGGAACGACAGCCCAGCCCTTCACCCTCTACTGGCGCGACGGCGACGTGATTCGCAGCCTGCGCAGCGAG
>DAOMSB010000100.1:0-9458 GCA_035446145.1 Promineifilum sp. (SeqCode)
GGCTGCGGCAATGGCGGCGTGTTGCTGGAGCTTCTCGGCTATGGGGCCGATCCCCATCGGTTGCACGGCACGGACTTGCTGGCCGAGCGTGTCGCTGTGGCTCGCGAGCGACTGCCCCACCTGCCGATCAGCGTTTCATCGGGCACGGCTCTGCCTTATCCCGACGACTCTTTCGACCTCGTCCTACAATTCACGGTGTTTTCATCGATTTTGGATCAAGCCATCTGCTATACTGTCGCCAAGGAAATACGACGAGTATTGCGAAGCGGCGGGATGGTCTTGTGGTACGACTTCTGGATCAACCCGCTTAACAAGCAGACAAGAGGGATCAGGCCCAGCGAGATTAGAGCCTATTTCCCGGGGTGCGAAATCGTTTTTGATCGCATCACTCTGGCCCCACCGCTGGCCCGCCGAATCGTCCCGATTTCCTGGTCGACAGCCTTATTACTCGAAAAGACAGGATTTCTGAATTCGCATTATCTAGCCATAGTCCGTCATCCAGAGTAGATCATGAACCAAAGCATCGCGCCACAGCAATCCCAGGCTGACATTCAGCTCAAAGAAGAAATATCGGAGCTATGGCACTTCGTGGATAGCGCCGCGCGCCGGTCGCTGGATATTTTGATCTCTGGTCTGGGGATGATTCTGCTGTTCCCGCTTTTCCTGCTTTTGGCTTGCCTTGTGAAGCGCGACTCGCCCGGCCCGGTATTCTATTGGGGCACGCGCGTGGGGCGATATGGGCGGCCGTTTCGTATCCTCAAGTTCCGCACGATGTATGAGGACACGGCCAGCTACAATGGCCCGAAAGTCACCGGCAACGGCGACCCGCGCATCACCCCGTTTGGCCAATGGTTGCGCGACACCAAGATCAACGAACTGCCGCAATTGTGGAACGTTCTGAAGGGCGATATGAGCCTGGTTGGTCCCCGACCCGAGGACACGGAGTTCGTTGCCCATTGGCCGGCCGACATTCGCGAGGTGTTGCTCTCGGTGCGGCCGGGCATCACCAGCCCTGCTTCCGTCCTCTATCGCGACGAAGAGAACATGTTGCAGGCGGGCAATGTCGTTGATCAGTACCTGAAGGCCATCCTGCCGAGCAAGCTACGGCTGGATCTGCTCTACGTCAATCATCGCTCGTTTCTGACTGACCTGGATGTGATGTTTTGGACGCTGCTGGCTTTGTTGCCGCAACTGAAGTCGCGCCGCGTGCCGGAACATTTGCTCTTCTGGGGGCCGCTGGCGCGGTTCATCAGTCGCTATTTCTCCTGGTTCGTGCTCGACGGCCTGATGGCGTTCGCCGCCGTGGCCATCACCGGCCTGCTCTGGCGCAGCAACGGGCCGCTGGAGTTGGGCTGGGGAATGGCCATGGGCGTAGCCTTCGCCATCGCGCTCATCTTCAGTTTGGTCAACGCCCTGTTGGGCATTGGCCGCGTGGTCTGGTCGCGAGCCGATTTCAATGATGCCTTTGCTCTGGCGGTCTCGTCGGGGCTGACGACGGCGATCTTGCTGATAGCCAATATGGTTTGGGAACCGCGAGCCATTCCGGTGCCTTACCTTGGCCATCGCTTGCTGCCGTCGGGGCTGATCCTGGTCAGCGGTGTGCTGGCTTTCGTGGGGTTCGCCCTGATGCGCTATCGGATGCGCATTATCACCGGCCTTTCGGAACACTGGATCACGATGCGCGGCGGAGCGGCCACGGCCGGCGAGCGCGTTCTCATCGTCGGCGCGGGCGAGGTCGGCAATCTGGCCAGCTATCTGCTGCGCAAGGCGGAGTTGGGTCAGGTGTATTCCATCGTGGGCCTGGTCGATGACGCGCCCCGCAAGCAGGGCACGCGCATCAGTGGTATCCGCGTGTTGGGCCGCACAGATGAAATCCCTGAACTCGTGAGCCTTCACGATGTGGGTCTGATCATCTATGCCATCGAGAAGATCCGCCGGCCGCAGCGCGAGCGCATTCTGGGGTTGTGCCGCTCCACCGGCGTGCAGACGATCATCCTGCCGGATGTTCTGGAGACATTCCGCCATCAGTTGGGGGCGGAAACTGAAGCGCCTCGCGTCGTCGAATCGACTGAGCCGGAGACAAGGGAAACCCCGTCAAGCACTTATCGCCTGGAGAATTGGCTCGTGGAAGTCGATCGTTTGATGCAGGCCGAGGCCTGGGATGCGGCACACGAGAAGGTTGTGGCCATGCAGCAGCAGGTCGTATTGCAGAAACAGGCCAGCGGTTCCTGATTCCGTCCAAGACAGGGACGGATGATCGCCTCCGAGCGCGCGCCGGCTGCCACCGGCGTCGTCGGAACTGAATAAATATTAGGAGTATATCAACCGAGATGAGTGAATGGACCGGCAAGCGCGTTCTGGTGACAGGCGCGGGTGGCTTCATCGGCAGCCAGCTAACCGAATCGCTGGTGCGCAGCGGCGCTCAGGTGCGCGCCTTTGTGCGCTACAACTCGCGTGGCGACGCGGGTTTGCTGCGGCAATTGCCGAAAGAGATCACTGCTGAGCTGGAGATCGTGGCCGGCGATTTACGTGACACGGCCGCGGTTGATGGCGCGGTGGCCGGCGTCGATGTTGTCTATCATCTTGGGGCGATTATCTCCATTCCCTATTCCTACAAGCACCCGATGGAGACGGCTGAGACGAACTTCATGGGCACACTGAATGTGTTGCTGGCCTGCCGCGCCCACAATGTCGCGCGATTGGTGCACACGTCTACCAGTGAGGTCTACGGCACGGCCCAGTTTACGCCGATGGATGAAAATCATCCGCTGCAGGGGCAGTCGCCTTATTCGGCCAGCAAAATCGGGGCCGACAAGCTGGTGGAGAGCTTTTATCGCTCCTATAGCCTGCCGGCCGTCACGATTCGGCCGTTTAATACCTATGGCCCGCGCCAATCGGCTCGCGCGGTCATCCCGACGATCATCACTCAGGCGTTGACGGGCGATTGCATCCGTCTGGGCAATCTGGACGCGCGGCGCGATTTCACCTATGTCCGCGACACCGTCAATGGCTTTCTGCTGGCCGCCGACGCGTCGGGGGTGCTGGGTCAGGAGATCAATCTGGGCACAGGCGCGGATATCAGCATCGGCGACCTGACGGCCGAGATCGTTCGCCAGGTCGGCCGCCCGGTCGAGATCGTCACCGAGTCGGAGCGGATGCGCCCCGAAAAGTCCGAGGTGCGGCGGTTGTTATCCGATAATGGGCTGGCCCGGCGCGTTCTGGGTTGGGAGCCGGCTTATGCTTTGGAAGCCGGCTTGCGGGAGACGATCGCCTGGATTGGCGACCATCTCGATTTTTATCATGTTGGGCGGTACGAGATTTAGTCCGGCCGAAGCGCAACAAGGAAAGGGAACGATGAAAGCAGTTATTCTAGCCGGCGGCAAGGGCACACGATTGAGGCCTTATACCACGATATTACCGAAACCGTTGATGCCCATCGGCGACATGCCTATTCTCGAAATTCTGCTGCGGCAGATGAAGCGAGCCGGTGTGGAAGACGTCGTGCTGACGGTGGGTCACCTGGCCGAGATGCTGCATCTTTTCTTCCAGGACGGCCAAAAACTGGGGCTGAACATCAGCTATAGCCATGAAGATGTCCCGTTGGGCACAGCGGGGCCGCTGTCGCTGGTTGACGGGCTGGACGATACGTTTCTGGTGGCCAATGGCGACGTGCTGACGACGCTGCCGCTGGCCAATCTGCTGGCCCATCATCGCCTGAGCGGCGCGGCGGCGACCATCGCCATGCACCGGCGGCAGGTCTACATCGACCTGGGCGTGATCCAGCAGGACGAGGGCGGCCGCGTCACCGGCTATATCGAAAAACCGACCTATGATTTCATGGTCAGCATGGGGATCTACGTCTTCGAGCCGCGTGTCCTGGATTACATTCCGCGCAACGCCTATCTCGATTTCCCCGACCTGGTCAAGCGGCTCATCGCCGCCGGGGAGATCGTCACCGGCTTTCCGTTTGACGGCTACTGGCAAGACCTGGGCCGGGCGGATGATTATGAGCGGGCTATCGAGGATTTCGATCGGATGAAGGCGGAGTTTTTGCCGCCCGAAGCGCCGATTATTCATTCCATTAACGGGGCGGGCAAGCATGCCCAACTCTATCAGGGCTAAGATCATGGAACAGTCAAAACCCGTGTGGCGCATTCCTTTGGCCGACGTTGACCTGGGGCCGGAAGAAGAAGCGGCCGTCCTGGAGGTATTGCGGCGCGGCTGGCTGTCGATGGGCGAGGTGACGGCCGAGTTTGAGGCCGAGTTCGCCGCGTTGACCGGCGCGCGCCACGCGCTGGCGGTCACGAATTGCACGGCGGCGCTCCATCTGGCCGGGTTGGCCCTGGGTTGGGAACCGGGCGATGAGGTGATCGTCCCGTCGCTGACGTTTGTGGCCACGGCCAATGCAGTGCGCTACACCGGCGCGACGCCGATCTTCGCCGACATCATCAGCGAGAGTGATTTCAGCCTGTCGGCCGAGGATGTCGCCGAGCGCATCACGCCGCGGACGAAGGCGATCATCGTCGTCCACTACGCCGGACACGCGGCCGACATGCCGGCCATTATGGCGCTGGCCGAGCGCCATGGGCTGGCCGTCGTTGAGGATGTGGCCCACGCACCGGGGGCGGATATGGATGGTCGCGCACCGGGCACGTGGGGCGACATCGGCTGCTTCAGCTTTTTCGCCAACAAGAATATGACCACCGGCGAGGGCGGCATGGTGACGACCGACGACGATGAACTGGCTGCCCGGCTGCGTCTGTTGCGCTCTCATGGCATGACCAGCCTGACCTGGGATCGGCACAAGGGCCATGCCTGGAGCTACGACGTCGTCGCGCCGGGCTATAACTATCGCATCGATGAGGTTCGCGCCGCCATCGGCCGGGTGCAGCTGGCCAAGGTGACGGCCGCCAATCAGCGCCGCCGCGCTCTCGATGCGCTCTATCGCGAATTATTGCCGGCTGTCGTGCCGGAGTTGGGAGTCCCTTATGCCACGACGCGCGGGACGCCCGCCTGCCATCTGCGGCCGGTGCTGCTGCCCGAAGGAGCCGACCGCCGGCGCTTTATGGACGAAATGAAGGCGCGCGGCATTCAGACCAGCATCCACTACCCGCCGATCCACCGCTTCAGCTATTACCGGAACATGGCGGGCGGAGCGGCGTTGCCCTTGACGGAGCTTGTGGGCGATCGTGAAGTGACGTTGCCGCTCTATCCGGCATTGACAACCGCCGACGTGGAGAGCGTGGTGGCGGCTGTGGCCGAGGCGCTCGACGCGGCATTGGACGGAGCAGGGCGATCGTTAGTCGAAATGACAGCTTTACCGGCTTAAATAGATTGGAACTTGGGCGTTTGTTTCCTTCGTTATTGGAATTGATTGCGGGGCGGGGATTTCCGCCGGCGTATTTTGTGGAGTAAAGGTAGTAATCATGGAACTCAAGTTGATTGGACAGATGCTTCGGCGGTGGTCATGGCTGTTGGTCATCGGTATCCTGGTTGGTGGCGGCATCGGTTACGCGATTAGCATCTATCAGACGCCGGAATACCTGGCTCGCACCAAGATTCTGGTGATGGAGCCGTTGGGGGATAATGCCAGCAACGTCAATAACCTCAACGACAAGGAGTTGGCCGAGACCTACATGCAGTTGTTGACGACCCAGCCGATCCTGGAGTCGGTCAGCCAGAAGGTGGGGGTCAAGGTTCGCGATACGCAGATCAAGGCCACCCGCGTGCGCGATACCGGTCTGTTGGAAGTGTCGGTGCGCGATACCGATGCGCAACGCGCCGCGCTGACGGCCAACGTGCTGGTTGAGGTGCTGATCGAGTACAACGAAGCGCTGCAGAAGTCGCGCTTCTCGTCCTCGGAGCAGAGCCTTGAGTTGCAGGTCAGCGAGATCAAGAGCGAGTTAGGGCGGCTGGAGAGCAACGTCGAGCAGAAATCCGAGCAGACGCTGGAAGAGCAGCGCCAAACAGTCGAACAAAAGAAGACCGAACTTGAGCAGCAGATCTTCACCCTGCAGGGCGAGATCGCCCGGCTGCAGCAGGATATCGACGACCTGACGCCGGAAGCGCTGCCCAACCAGTTGCCGGCGCCGCTGACGCTGGAGCAGCGCAATCAACTCAACGAGAAGCGCACCCAGCTGGCGCAGAAGGAGTTCCAGCTTGATCTGGCGAAAGAGTCCTACTCCCGGTTGGCGGCGCCTACCGGCACTGCGGCCCAGAATGTGCAGGATCCAACCAATCTGCAAAATCTGGAGCAAGCCAATCTGGAGCTCTATCGGCAGCTCTATTCCACGCTGTTGAGCAACTACGAGGCGGTGCGCCTGGCTCGTCTGCAGAATACGCCTAACGTGGTGCAGGTCGAGAAGGCCATGCCGCCGACCATCCCCATTCAGGCCGGGCCGCTGCGCAACATTATCCTGGGCGCGGTTATTGGTCTCTTGCTGACGGGGACTGTCGCGTTCATCCTGGAATACATGGATGATACGTTGAAGTCACCGCAGGATATCGCCAACGTGCTGGGCTTGCCGGTGGTCGGCTATGTCGTCAATGAGTCGGGGATGGACAAGACCGACGGCACACCCTATGTCTCGGCGAACCCACGTTCACCTATGGCCGAGACGTTCCGCACGCTGCGCACCAACCTGGAGTTCGCCAGCGTGGACAAGTCCTTGAAGACGATTCTCATCACCAGCCCCGGCGCGAGCGAGGGCAAGACGACCGTGGCCACCAACCTGGCCGCGGTGATGGCCCAGGCCAACAAGCGGGTCATTCTGCTGGAGGGCGACCTGCGCCGTCCGCGCGTTCATCGCGCTTTGGGGATGTCGAATCAGATCGGTCTGAGCGACGTCTTTCGCGGGCAGATGGATATTCGCGACGTGGCTCGCTATTCAAAGGTGAAAGACCTGGCAGTGATCACCAGTGGCAGCCTGCCGCCGAACCCGGCCGAACTGCTCGGCTCGGCGCGCATGACCCAGATTCTGGCTCGACTGGTGGATTCGGCGTCGGTGGTCATCATCGACAGCCCGCCTTTCGTCGTGGCCGACTCGACGGTGCTGGCGTCCAAGGTCGACGGCGTGCTGCTCGTCATTCAGCCGGGCAAGACCCACGCCGAGGCGGCCAAGACGATGTTGGCCCAGCTGGATCGGGCCGGCGCCCACGTTGTTGGTGTGGTGCTGAACCGGGTCTCGCGCAAGACCAGCAGCTACTATGGGTATTATCGTTATGAGAGCGATCCCATCTACAACGGTGAAGACGCGTCATCGGAAGATAGCGCTCGACGCAAGGGGCTGGCTTCGCTGTTTAGCGGTAACGGAAAGAACATGAACGGGAAGCTGGAGGAAAAAACCGCGTCCTGATGACGAAGGCGGATTATCCGCGGTGATGGGGGTCGCCGAAAATCGCAATGTCGTGATCGGCGGCTCCCCTTCCCGGTTTCCCGATGCCCGTAAGGGCAGAGTGATTAGAGGTATTGGTCAATTGCAAGTTGTATCGCCGGCAGATACGTCTTGTAACGGATAGTAGAGTAGATATGCAAAGCAGTGCGCCGTATAAATCCATTCCTTCCAGCCGCCAATCGGCGGCCGATGCGTCGGAAATCCCCGACCGTTGTCCGTTTCTCGGCACTGCCACCGATCCGGCTATGGCACATGAATTCCCGTCTGACGCCAATCGGTGCTATACCACACGTCTTGGGGTGCCTGTCAGCACGATTCATCAGGAGAACTACTGCCTGTCGTCCCGATTTGAGAGCTGCCCCGTTTATCGGGAACGCATCAAGCGGGCCGGCGGAGAGACGATTGTTCCCCCGGCGGTGATCGCCACGATCGCGGCGGCCAGCCCGCTGGTATGGCATGATGAAGCGCATGATGAAGCCGCTGCTGCCGATCCTGCGCCTGTTGAATCGGCGATGAATGGGGCCGCATCGACGCCGGTTGATGAGCCGGTGGATACCGCCGCGCCGCTGCTGTTCCCGTGGGAAATGCAGACCGGCGCCCCTCATCCCGATTTTCAGAATGATCCGGTGGCCAAGCCTTATCGCCGGCAATCGCGAAGCATCAGCCTGCGACCGGTGTTGATTGGATTGCTGTTGCTGGCCTTGATCCCGTTGGTGTGGTGGCTATGGACCACCGTCCGCCCGGGGGCCTCTAATGAGGTTAGCGGCGCGCCAGGCGCGATCGTCACATTACCGACGGTGGTGGGCGCGGGGAATGGCGGCGAGGCGGGCGGCGATCGGGGCGGTACCTCAGATCTCCCGCCGGCCGGCGGGGAGTCGGGGGCCATCGCCGGTGGCGCGGCCGACGAGCCGACGATGGAACCAACGGCCGAACCCACGGCGACCGATCTGGAGAAGATCGCCGCCACGGCGACGGCCCTGTTTGCGAACGCGACGCCCGTGACCGAATGTGTGGCCCCATCATGGTGGGTAGCCTATCTGGTGGAGGAGGGCGACACGATCGAGGCGTTGGCGGCCACGCGCGGTATTAAGCCCGAAGCGCTGATCGTCGCAAATTGTTTGGCGGGTCCTGACCTGGAGCCGGGCCTGACGCTCTTGCTGCCGCCGGTGGGAGTGATCGCCTCGTTGCCGGAGGCATCGCCCACGCCGACCGCCACCGCAACCCGCCGGCCGCAAGTGCCGGGATTGCCCACGCGCCGGCCGATTTTTCTCCCGACACCGACGTTCCCGGTCATTATCATCTTGACCCCGCAGGTGCCGGTCATCGAGCCGACCGACCCGCCCGACGAAGAACCGCCGGTTCGGGCGACCAGAACGCCTTCGGTCTCGCCGACTGCGACGGCCCCCAATCCGTTTCCGCAGGCCACGTTGACGCCCCCCGGGTTTATTACGTCAACGCCGCCGGGATTTATCACATCGACGCCACCGGGATTCATCACGTCAACACCACCGTCACCTGGTGGAACGATCCCTGTGACGCCGACGATGACGCCGCCCGCGCCCGGACGGTAGGCCCGGCGAATGATATTGTTTACATAGAAGCGATCCGATTTGATCGCGCTTAAGAATGGCATTTCATCAGGGAAGTCCATGAACAGCACAACGATTGGCCATCACCAAGCGCAAAATATTGATATCAACCTTCGCCGTCTCGACGCGGCCGTGCTGGCCATGACGGCCCCTTTTCTGCTGGCGCCGGCGTATTTCTCCCCGGCGTTGTCGGGCATCGCCCTGTCGTTGCTATCCTTTCCCTATATCATCCGACTGGCTTTCGGCAAGCCGCTCTCTCGGCCGACGATCGTCAATCTGCCGGTGGGGCTTCTCGCATTCGTCTTCATGCCGTTGGCTTTGCTGATGAGTCCGGCGACCTGGGGGACGAGTTGGGAGCGGGTGCTCACCCTGGCCTGGTCTATTGCCCTGTTTTTTGCCCTCGTCAGTTGGCCCGGCTCAGGGAGCAAGGCTGATTTACGAACGCGATTCAGCCGCCCGACGCTCATCTACCTGG
>DAOMSB010000101.1:0-9412 GCA_035446145.1 Promineifilum sp. (SeqCode)
GCCTTCGGGCCGGGGCCGGCCATCTTCCTGCAGGCCGTCCCTTTCGCCTTCATGCACCTCGGCAAGCCGGAGATCGAGACGCTGAGCACCATCTTCGGCGGCGCGGCCTTCGGCTATATCGCCTGGCAAACGCGATCATTCGTCTATCCGTGGCTCATTCATTCGTTCGTCACCGCGTTCACGCTGCTGGTCGCCACGGGTATGATTTGAGGCGTGTTCCAACTCTCTTTCATCTGACACCCTGCATCACTTCGGGTAAAATTACCCTGGAGGTATCTGAGCATGAGCGATATGAATGGCAAGTATTATCTGGGTAAACCCTGGGACCCGAAGACGGGCGAGTTGGGCGCGGAGCCACTGCTCTATGACTCCGAAGACTTGACGACCCACGCCGTCGTCGTGGGCATGACCGGCTCGGGCAAGACCGGTCTGTGCGTCGGTCTGCTGGAAGAGGCCGCGCTGAACCAGGCCCCGGCTTTAATGATCGACCCCAAGGGCGACCTGACCAACCTGCTGCTGCATTTCCCCAATCTGCTGCCCGATGATTTCCAGCCGTGGATCAACGCCGCGGCGGCCAAGAAAGAGGGCAAGACCGAGGAACAGGTCGCGGCCGAAACGGCCGAGATGTGGAAGAATGGGCTGGCCAATTGGGATATCGGCCCCGAACGCCTGCAAAAACTGGCCGACAGCGTGGATTTCACGGTCTACACCCCCGGCTCAACGGCAGGTATCCCCCTCAGCATTCTGGCTTCGCTCGGCGCGCCCAGCCTGCCCTGGGCGGGCAACGAGGAAGTCCTGGGCGAGCAGATCAGCGGCACAGTGACCGCACTGCTCAGTCTGACGGGGATGAAAGACATCGACCCCGTGCAGAGCCGCGAACACATCCTGCTGTCCAACATCCTGGGCCAGGCCTGGAGCAAGGGAGACAGCCTCGACCTGGGCGAATTGATCATGCAGATTCAGACCCCGCCCTTCACCCGGCTGGGCGTGCTCGACGTCAACTCGTTCTTCCCCGAAAAGGATCGCTTTACCCTGGCCATGCGCATCAACAGCATGCTGGCCTCGCCCAGTTTCCAGACCTGGATGGAAGGCCAGCCGCTGGACATCCAGGCCCTGCTCTATACCCCCGACGGCAAGCCACGCCATTCCATCTTCTACATCGCCCATCTGAGCGAAGAAGAGCGCATGTTCTTCGTCACTCTGCTCTACTCCAATATCGAAACCTGGATGCGCAGCCAAAGCGGCACGCCTTCCCTGCGAGCCATCGTTTATTTTGACGAGATTTTCGGCTACATGCCGCCGCTGGGCAACCCGCCTTCGAAGACGGTCATGCTCCGCATGCTGAAGCAGGCGCGCGCCTTCGGCGTGGGCATGGTGCTGGCCACGCAAAACCCGGTCGATATAGATTACAAGGGGCTGTCCAACGCCGGAACGTGGTTCATCGGCAAGCTGGGCACCGAACAGGACAAGGCTCGCCTGCTCGACGGCTTGACCAGCGCCACAGCCGGCGCGGTGGACGTGCGCGAGCTGGATCGGCTGATCTCCGGCATCGGCAAGCGCGTCTTTCTGATGCGCAACGTGCACGAGAAGAAGCCTTTGCTCTTCCAGACGCGCTGGGCCATGAACTACCTGGCCGGGCCATTGACGCGGGCGCAAATCCCGGCGGTGAACGCTCTGGTGAACAAGGACTCGACGACGACCGCGTCTGGTGCGTCGGCGCGACCGGCGGCCGTTTCGGCCACGGCGGCCATGGCCACAGCCCCGGCCACTCCCACCGCGCCAGGCACGCCGGAAGCCACCGGAACCCTGACGCGGCCGCCCGTGCCCACCGGCGTGGGAGAGTATTTTCTGCCCAACAACCTGTCGCTGACCGAAGCGGCCGAGAAGGGGCGCTACCGGCTGGAGCCGGACGCGCGCGAATCGGGGACCCTCTATCGCCCGGCGTTGCTGGCCCAGGCCGACGTGCGATTGACCAACGCCAGGTATAATCTGACCACCGACACGATCTGGACTGCGCTCATCATTGAGCCGGAACCCAAGGCGATCATCCGTTGGGAAGACAACCACAACCCGCCGGTCGATGACCGCAAGCTCGACCGCGCGCCTGTCCGTGACGCCCGTTTTGCCGCACTCAGCGGGACGCTGGCCGACGCCAAGGGACTGCGCGCGCTGGAAGGCGATTTTGTCGACTACGTCGTGCGCAACGGCGCGGTCAACATTCGCGCCAACGACAAGCTCAAGGTCTATGCCGGGCCGGATGTAAGCGACGCCGATTTCCAGCAGATGTGTGAAGACGCGGCCGACGATCTGATGAAAGCCGAGCTGGACAAGGTGAAGGCCCGGTTCGAGACCAAACTCAAGTCGATCGATGAAAAGATGAAGAAGGAAGAGCGCGAACTGGCCCAGGATGAATCGGATTTAAAGTCGCGCCGGGGCGAGGAATATCTAAAACACGCCGAGACTCTCCTGAGCTTCTTCGGCAAGGGACGCAAGAATATCTCCGGCTCCATGTCCAAACGGCGGATGGCCGAGAAAGCCGAAGCCAATGTTGAAGAATCGAAACAGGCGATCGCCGACCTGCAAGCACAACTGGGCGACCAGCAGGCGGAAATGGAAGCGGCGCTCGATGAGATTGAGGCCAAATTCGACACGCTCATCGCCGACACGCAGGAAATGCCGGTTGCCCCCAGGAAAACGGACGTACGCGTGAGTCTGTTCGGCGTGGCCTGGATGCCCCATTATCTGGTGGAAAACGGCGGCCGCACGCTGGAAATTCCCGCCTACGCCGCGGAAGAGTAGCATAGCCACGGGCGACAGCCCGGCAAGCCAAAGAAAAAGCCCCTCGTTTCCGAGGGGCTTTTGTGTGAGCCTGTTCTATCAGCCTCCGGGGAAGGCTACTTCAAGCGCGTGGCAGCGTCCGCGCGTCATCCAGCCGTAATTCGTGCCGGGGGCCGGGTTCAGGATGGTCATCTCGACCGGGTCCGAACCGTCACCTTTGACGAAGAAGACCTGAACGTAGACTGAGTGATAGCTGATATCGACGTCGTAGACCCAGCCGCTATCCATCCAGCCTTCATCCGCCCACCAGGTGGCCAACACACGGCCGCCTGTCTCCTGCACGACGTAAGTACCGCGTCGCGCCGAATCGGAGCCAATCTCAAAGTTGATGCGCAGGCATGAGTCCCGCCGCACATAGGGGGGTGGCGTGTAGGTCGGGGTGGGCGTGCCCAACTCGCCGGGTTCGGCCGTGACTGTCGGCGTCGCCGTGTTCGTGGGCGTTTGCGTCGGCGCAGTTGTGCTGGTGGCCGTCGGGGTGCTTGTCGCCGGGACGGTCGGCGTGGGCGTCTCCGTGGGCGCAACCGTGTCGGTCGGCGTCGGCGTGGCCGTCAGCGTGCCGGTCGAGGTCGCGGTGGGCGTAGCCGTGTCCGTCGGTGTTGGCGTGGCCGTCAACGTGCCGGTCGCCGTCGCGGTGGGGGTATCGGTCGGCGCGTTCGTTGCCGTTGCGGTGGGGGTGGCCGTCAGCGTGCCGGTCGGAGTCGCGGTGACGGTTCCCGTGGCCGTGGGCGTCAGGGTCACCTGCTTGTTGCAGATGGTGATTGACAGACCCACGCTGTCGTTGGCCTGGAAGGTCAGGAAGCCGTCTTCGGGGACGACAAAGCTGCCATAGGTCACCATACCCTGGGCCACGGTATGAACATTGATGTCATTCACATAGAAATGATTGATCCGATCGTCGATGTCATCATCGATCTGGACAAAATCGACCACACAACCTTTCTGCACATCTCCGAACGGGACCGTTTCCTTGTAATGGGGAACGCCGGCCACATCCGTATCGCTGAAGTCCCACACACGCTGGCCTGCCGGCACGGTTACCGTCGGGCCATCTTCAGTCCGGTATTCGTTACGCCGAAATTTGATGACGAAGACGTGATCCGGGTTAATGGTGTATGTCGTGCCGCCCTCTCCCAGAAAGACGACTTGCGGCAATGTAGGAACTTCCTGCATTGGTGCGCTCAGAAAGTTCGCTTGCGGCCCCATCATACTCACCCAGGCCATCAACAGGAGCGAGATAAAGCCTATAAATCCGATGCTTTGTTTCACTGAAAACCTCCAACCTTGCAGCGATCTACGATGAAGACTTAGATGGGCCTCATCATAACTCACTAACAGGACAATTGTCTACCCTACTTAAGTTTATGTTAGGCTTTTTTCCTTACAATGAACCTGACGTGAATTTTGGGTAAAACGACCAAAATTCGGGTACTTTCTTGTGTCCGGGCGATCCGGCACGCGGTTTCGGGGGAGCAACGGCAAAAAAAGGCCACCCACGGCGTGAATCCGTGAGTGGCCTCCAATGGCGGTCAACGACCGTCTGTTATAAAGTTAACTCGGAATCAGGTCGTCTTGAGGCGGAAAGCCATCACGATGCTGGCGATGCCGCCGACGATGGCGAAGCCACCCAGCACCCACACCATCGTGACAACGGCGATCGCTTTGTTGTTCAACAGGATCATGCCGAAGATGATGTTGATGACACCCAGCAGGCCGATGCCCCAGCCCGCGCCGCGGAGAGCCTGGACGATATTGGTGATGCCCAACAGAAGCGCCTGAATACCGAGAATGATCACCACGGCAAGCCCGAAGGCCAACGTGCCGCCGATCGGGTTATTGATGATGAACAGACCGGCCCAGATGCCGATGATGCCGCCGATGAGCTTGAGGCCCCAGGCGGAACGATCGATGAAGATGCTGACGATCTCCAGGACACCGGAGATGAGCCAATAAATGGCGAGGATTTGGGCCAGGACCAAAGCCGTGGCCGCGGTGTTGGTGAAGAGCAAAATACCAACGATGAGGAGGCAGACGCCCTGAATGAGAGGAATCCACCACGGCATCGCCCGCTCTTGCTGCCCAAACGCTGCAGGTGCTGTAGCCATAATTTAATTTCTCCTTGCAAAACAAATAAACAGGGCCGAAAATTCGGACCATAGAGCAAGTATAATCAAGTATAAAATGAGACGCAAATGAGCGCCCCTGCTTGCTAGGCAAAAATACCCAGTCTTTACGGCACCGGCAGCGACTTCACTTTCCAGATGCCCTCGGCATACTCGCGTATGGCCCGATCGGACGAGAAATAGCCGCAGCGCGCCGCGTTGAGGATCGACTTGCGCGTCCAGGCCTCGCTGTCCCGATAGACCTTCTCCACCTCGTCCTGACAATCAACATAGGCGCGGTAATCGGCCAGCACCAGGAACTCGTCGCGGTCGAGCAGCGACTGGATGATCGGCTGAAAGAGCGTCGGGTCACCGCCGGAGAAAAAGCCGGAGCTGATCTGGTCGATCGCCTTCTTCAGCTCGGGATCGGCGGCCACGTAGGTACGAGGGTTATAGCCCTTGGCCTTCAGAGCAAACACCTCGTCAACCTTCAGGCCGAACAGGAAGAAGTTCTCCGCGCCAACCCGATCGCGAATCTCGATGTTGGCTCCGTCGAGCGTGCCGATGGTCAGCGCGCCGTTGAGGGCGAACTTCATGTTGCCCGTGCCCGACGCTTCCTTGCCCGCCAGTGAGATCTGCTCCGACAGGTCGGCCGCGGGGTAGATGATCTCCCCTTGCGTCACATTAAAATTGGGCAGGAAGACAACCTTCAACAGCTTGCTCACCACCGGATCGTCATCGACGGCCGCGCCAATGGAGTTGATGAGCTTGATGATGAGCTTGGCCATGAAGTAGCCGGGCGCGGCCTTGGCCCCGAAGATGAAGGTGCGCGGGACGATATCGAGCGTCGGGTCGGCCTTCAGGCGATTGTAGAGGGTGATGATGTGGAGTGCATCCAGCAGCTGCCGCTTGTACTCGTGCAAGCGCTTGACCATCACGTCATACATCGAGTTCGGGTCGACGACGAGGCCGGTCTTTTTGGCAATATGGGCCGCGAGGTCGACCTTGTTGGCCGCCTTCACCGCGCGCCATTTGGCCCGAAAGTCGGGATCATCGACGTAATCTTCCAGCTTCTTCAGGCGATCCAGATCGGTCAGCCAGCCCTCGCCCAGCTTTTCGGTGATCAACGCCGACAGGCGCGGATTGGCCAGACGCATGAAGCGCCGGGGCGTGACGCCGTTGGTTTTGTTGCTGAACTTTTCCGGCCACATCTCGTAGAAGTCCTTCAACACGCGCTCCTTGAGCAGTTGCGAATGCAGATCGGCCACGCCGTTGACCGAGAAGCCGCCGACCACCGCCAAATGAGCCATGCGCACCTGGCGGTCGCCGCCGTCCTGAATGAGCGACATGCGCGACAGGCGATCGTAATCATTGGGAAAGCGGGCGCTGACCTCGGCCAGGAAGCGGCGGTTGATCTCGTTGATGATCTCCATGTGGCGGGGCAGCAGCCGCTCGAACAGGCTGACCGGCCATTTCTCCAGCGCTTCGGGCATCAGCGTGTGGCAGGTGTAGGCGAAAGTGTGGGTGGTGATCTCCCATGCCTCATGCCATTCCATATTGTAATCATCGATCAGAACGCGCATCAATTCGGGGATGCCGACGACCGGATGGGTGTCGTTGAGCTGGATGACCACCTTCTCGGCCAAATCCTCGATCACGTTCCCGCAGCGCAGGAAGCGAGCGATGATGTCATGCAGCGAGCAGGCGACGAAGAAATATTGCTGTCGCAGGCGCAGTTCCCGCCCCTGGGGGGTATTGTCGTTGGGATAGAGCACCTTGGAGATGGTCTCGCTGTGAACCTTGGCTTCCACGGCGCTGGCATAGTCGCCGATATCGAACAGACGGAAGTCAAACTCCGACGTGGCTCGCGCCCGCCAGAGGCGCAGGAAGTTGACCGTCGTCGTGCCATAGCCGGGCACAAGCACGTGATGTGGCTCACCCATGACCTGCTCTCCGGGGATCCAGCGCACCCGATAGCGGCCGTTCTCGTCCTGATAATGCTCCACATGGCCGCCGAAGCCGATGGGGATCATGTCGTCGGGCTGGGCGAACTCCCACGGGTAATCGAGGGCCAGCCAATTGTCGGGTTGCTCCACCTGGTAGCCGTCGCGGATCTCCTGTCGAAAGATGCCATATTCGTAGCGTATCCCGTAGCCGATGGCCGGGATGTCGAGCGTGGCCAGCGAATCGAGAAAGCAAGCCGCCAGTCGACCCAAACCGCCGTTGCCCAGCCCCGGCTCCACGTCATGGGGCGCGACCTCGTCCAGAGGGAACTGTGACCCGTCCAGCGCCTTGCGGGCGATATCGGTTGTGTCGGTGTAGAGCATGTTCTGGGGTAATTGGCGCCCAAGCAGATATTCGGCCGATAGGTAGTAGACAAAGCGCGGGTTGACGGCGTAGCGCATATCCACGGTGCGGCGATAGCGCTCCACGAGATGATTGCGCACGCTGCGCGACAGCGCCATGTAGATGTCGTAATCGCCGGCCGATTGCACGTTGGCCCCGCGCGAATAGTAAAGGTTATCGACGATGTTCTGCCGGAGCACATCCGGCTCGCGGCTGGTGCGATTGGTGGTGGGGTGTTGTTTGAAATCCATTCAAGCTCTCCGCTCGTGGGGAAGGGCCATTGACCCGTCTCCCGTCGTTAGAAGTTTTCGGCAAGGGCCGATATGGGCGCGTCGCGAAGCTCGCCGCACCGAAGCAGCCGGCAACCCGGCAGGAATTGCGTTATGAAGGGCAGGGTGAATAATGACTAATCATTGGCCGCCGCGATGAAAAATGCCCGCAATCGGGCTTCCTCATCGGCCGGCATGGTGGTGTGGATAATAACGGCATCGAAATCAGCCAGGAGTCGCAATGACTTGCTATTTTCCCAGTTATCGATCAGCATGAAAAGGGCGGAATGACCGGGTTTAACGTTCTCGCCGACTTCCCGAATGAAGTCGTCGTCGATGCCGATATCGGTGAACTTCCCGGCCAGCGCGCCGGCCAGCCCGCCCGCGGCCATCCCCAGCCATGGCGACAGGAAGATCAGCCCGATGAGCGCGCCCCAGACCGCCCCGCCCAACGCACCCGCGCCGATCAGGTCAAACGCCTGCCGCACGCGCACCGAGCCGTCGAGGCAATGCTCCACCACGGCCGCGTCCTTCACATCGACCAGATCGAAGGCGCGCAGATCGTCCAGCGCATTGCGCATCTCATACGCGCCCTCAGGCGAGGGCATGGCAAAGACGATCATATGAATCATGGGAAGGAATTACGGATTACGGATTACGAATTACGAATAAAGAGAGCGCCTCTTCATTCGTAATTCGTAATTCGTAATTCCTGATTGATTAGCCGCCGGCGGCGACAGCCTGCACGCTCTGGATGACCGCCTGACGGGCCAGATCGAACCATGTGCCGGGCAGAATGCCCAGCAGCAGAGTCGCCAGGGCGGTGATGGCCACGACTGTTACAAGCGGCCGCTTCAGGATCATTTCGCCTTCGCCCTCATACATGTACATATAGAAGACGATGCGCAGGTAGTAATAGGCGGAGATGACGCTGGTGACGACGCCGATGAGCACCAGCCAGGTCAGACCGGCCTCGATGCCGGCCCGGAAGACGAAGAACTTGCCCGCAAATCCGGCCGTCGGCGGAACGCCCGTCAATGACAGCATGAAGACGGTCATGGCGGCCGCCATCCAGGGGTAGCGCTTGGCCAATCCCTTGTAATCCTCGATCAGGATGCCTTCGCCTTCCTTGCGCTCCACGGCCACGGCCACGGCGAACGCTCCCAGGTTGGTGAAGGTGTAGGCGAACATGTAGAACAGGGCGGCGCTGATGCCGTCGGGGCTGTTGACCGCAGCGGCCACGGCGATGAGGATGTAGCCGGCGTGGGCGATGCTGCTGTAGCCGAGCATGCGCTTGATGTTGGGTTGGGCGATGGCCAGCACGTTGCCGAGGATGAGCGTCAGGGCGGCCATGACTGAAACGGCCATGGCCCACGTCTCGCCCAGATTCGGCAGGGCGACCATGAGGATGCGCAGCAGCGCCGCGAAGCCGCCGACCTTGGCCCCTACGGACATGAAGGCAGTGACGACCGTCGGCGCGCCCTCATACACGTCGGGGGCCCACATGTGAAAGGGAGCGGCCGCGATCTTGAAGGCGAAGCCGACCAGCATCATCGCCGCGCCGGCCAGCAGCAGCGTCGTCGTGCCGCCTCCGGCCGCGGCCAGCACACCCGGCAATGAGGTCGTGCCGGTAGCCCCGTAGATCAGGGCTATGCCGTAGACGAAGATGGCCGAGGAGAACGCGCCGATGATGAAATATTTCAGGGCCGATTCTTCCGACTCCGGCCGCGGCCAGGCCGACCCGGCCAGGGTGTAGAGCGGAATGGACAGCAGTTCCAGAGCCAGGAAGATGAGGATCAGGTCGTTGGCCATGCCCATCAGCATCATGCCGCTCAGCGAGAACAGCATGAGCATGTAGAA
>DAOMSB010000102.1:0-9285 GCA_035446145.1 Promineifilum sp. (SeqCode)
CGCCGGGGTTGGCCCGCGCATGGGCCAGAACCAGAGCAAATGCGCCCAAAATCACAACTGACATTAACGCGACTGTCTTTTTCATTTTTAATCTCCTTGACATACTTACCGATCTCTATTGAGTTACGCCGATGGAATGGAGCTGTAGATTTCGATGCAGCCCTTTCCCTATCCATGTTTAGAGAGGGATTACGAATCCTCTATTTCATATGTAACCCCTTTGTAATGGTTGTCCGGCGCGACGCGACAATCACCCGAGGTGAGTGATTGTCGCGCGCCCCAGCGACTGGCTACCCTCAAACTGGCGCATGGTGTGCGGTGTGTTTTGAATGTAAGCAGGCGGTTCATGTCAACGAAAATTTCTGCTATCATGTTAGAATTGGGCGACCACGCGGAAGAGAGCGAATCGGCCGCATCGCCGCGGAAACTTTCCGCATCAACACCACACGGAGGACGCCAAGTGGTTGAAGAGAGTTTTGGCGACATCTTGCGAACCCTGCGGCGAAATTCGCGCGACGCGCTCTATGGCGGGCAACTCTCGCAAAATCGCCTGGCCGATCTGCTGTCCGAGGAAACCGGCATGGTCTATTCACGGGCAGCCATCAGCGATTGGGAACGGGGCAAGGGGCACATTCACAAAGACGCCCGGCCGGTGCTCGTCGGCCTGGTCAAAATTCTGCATCAGGCGGGTGGTCTGGCCACGCGCCGGGAAGCCGAGCGATGGCTTGCCGCCGGCAACTACCGGGCACTGAGCGCCGCCGAAGCAGCCGGAATTGATCCGGAATGGTCGGCGCCACCCGCCGGGGAACCGGCCGCCGGCCGCCCATTTCTGCCGCCGCTGATGCCGCAACACCCCATCATCGGCCGGGTAGAGGCCTTGGGCAAGCTCAAGGAATGGCTGTTCGACAATCGTTCGCTGGCGCTTTCATCCATCAACGGGCTGCCGGGTGTCGGCAAGACGGCATTGGCGCTGCTGGCCGCCCATGATCCCGATGTCCGGCAACGATTCCCCGATGGTGTTCTCTGGGTAGGGCTGGGCACCAATCCCGACATCTTCGCCCTGTTGGGTCGCTGGGCCAAAGCGGTGGGCATTCCCGAAGAAGAGGTGGCGAAGTTGGGCGCGCAACGTATGCGCGTCGATGCCATCCACCAGACCATTCGCAATCGACAGATGTTGATCGTCATCGACGACGTTTGGGAAACCCGCCACGCGCTGCCGTTTAAGCTGGGCGGCGCGCAAAGCGCCCACATCCTCACCAGTCGCCAACCGCCAATCGCCGCCGCGTTCGCCGGCCCGCATGCCATGACCGTGCGCGAACTGTCCGAGGCGCAAGGCCTGGAGTTGCTGCGCTGGCTGGCCCCGCGCGTGATAACCCGCAATGAGGCCGACGCCCGCCATCTGGTCGCGCTCAGCGGCGGCCTGCCGCTGGCACTGGTGCTCATCGGCAATGCGCTGCGCCTCAACGACCTAAGCGGCTCGGAGCGGCGCATCCGGGGCACGCTTGACATGCTCAAATGGGCGGATGAGCGCCAGCGCATCGAGCAAACTGATTCGCTGGTGGCCGGCGAGCTTCATCCGGACCTGGAACCCGGCACGGCGATCTCGCTTTACGCCATCATCCAGGTCACCGACAACCGTTTGGGAAGTGAGGCGCGGGCCGCATTACGCGGGCTGGCCCTGTTCCCGCCCAAACCGAACAGCTTCAGCGAGGCAGCCGCTCTCAGCGTGACCGGCGCGACGACAGAGACGCTCGATCTGCTGGTCGACCACGGTCTGCTGGAGACCGTTGAGCGCGATCGCTACGCCCTGCACCAATCGATCCACGACTACGCCGGTCTGGAGCCCCACGATCCGGCGCGGGAGGAATCGCTGATCACCTACTACCAATCCTGTATCGATCTCAATCGAGAGAATCGCCAGGTGCTGGAGCGAGAGCTGGACAACATTCAGGCCGCCCTGCAACTCGCCGCCGCGGAAGGCCGGCAAGAAGCGCTGTGGGGATTGCTGGAGTCGCTGATGCCCTTCTTCAGCGACCGGGGCTATTACGATCTGGCAATGACGATGCTGGAACGGGTCGAGGTCGGGGTCACCGGTATCAATCCGGCGGTCAAGCACTATCTGGGCCGGCTGGAATTGCTCCGCGAGAACGCAGACAAGGCGCAGGCGCATTGGGAGGCCGGCCTGATCGCGGCACGCCTGGCAGATGACCGGGTAATGGTGGGGCGATTGCTCAACAGTATGAGCCAGTTGGCGAGCCAGCGGCGGGATTTTGCCACGGCCGCGGCCTATCTGGACGAGTCGGCCGCTTTGGCGCAGGCCGCCGGCGATTGGGAAGAAGTGGCGCGGATGCTGGGCAATTTCGGCCGCCTGGCCTATGTGCGTGACGATTTCGATATCGCCGAAAGCTACCTGCGGCGCGCGCAGGAGGTGGCGGCGACCCATGACCTGCATAGCCTTTCCAGCGGCATCCTCAATCTGCTGGGCATCGTGCTGATGTCGAAAGGAGACCTGGAGGCGGCCGAGCAAACCCTTCAGGCGGGTCTGGAGATCGCCCGCGCGCACCGGCTGGAGGCGCGCATCTCGACCTTGCTGGCCAACATGGGCGAACTGCTCAATGAGATGGGCCGGTTTGATGCGGCCACCGCCTATCTGGAGGAGGGCGTGGAACTGTCTCGCCGGCTCAACGACCCGGGCCAGGAAGGCCACATGCTACTCGACCTGGGCATTGCCAAAGCCGCTCAGGGAGCGTATGAGGCGGCAATCCCTCATTTTTCGGCCGCTCATGAGCTGGCCGCCGGATTGGACAACCCGTGGCAGGTCGCCCTTGTCAAGGCGCGTTGGGGTATTGCCGCGCTGGATGCAGGCGACGCAGAGCAAGCCCGGCCGCTGCTGGTACGGGCGGCCGAACTGGCCCCCAACGTCGCCTCCAGCGCAAAAATCGAAGGGCTAAGCCGCTTCGGTCTGGCGAAGCTGGCCATAGCGGACGGCGACCGCGAGACGGCCGCCGCCCAAAGCGCGGCCGCGCTGGCCGTGCTGCAGACCCACGGCCTCGCGCCGGCGGTCGAGGTGGCCGCGTGGCGTGCCGGGCAAGGATTCAGTTCGCCGCCCTAAGCATCGGCATTAGCCAATATAGGGACATTTGGGGCCAAGCGTCCCCGGGCAAGCCGCTTCCAGGCCGCAGTTGAACAGGTAGCCCTCCCGGACGGCCGCCAGTTGCTCAGCCGATAGCCAACTCATTTCGCCGGCCAGTACTTTCTGCTCGAAATCTTCGGCCGACGTGAAGCTGACGATGGTCGAAGGTTCGCCGTTGAAGCAGGGCACGGTTGGGATAGTGAACCCACCGGCCTGGAGCGCGCCGGTGACCAGGAAAACACCCTCTCCGGTAAACAACGCCTGCAGATCATCGCGCAACGTCTCATCATCGATTGCCGCGCCACTGAGCCTGGCTTGCGCGCCGCTGGGCGGGATAAATCCCACGCTAAATCCCGCCGCATCGGCGGATGCCAAAAGCTCCGCGCGCGTGGGGTAAACATCCACCGCCACGCCACGCCTCACAAGCGCCCCAACAATCCTGCCCGTGTCTGCCGCCTGCTGCTGCGTCACAGACGAGTCGATCATCAAACCGGCAATGACAGTCGCCAATAATTCACCACTCATGGAATTTTTCTCCTGCTCCCGCATAGCCGAACTGGACAATAATGCCGGGTGAGTAGACACCAAAGGCACACACCCGGCAAGCTATATCCAAACGAACCCCTCCAGCGGCAAATAGTTGCAAAAATGGGCGATCAGAGGTGCAACACCTCTGATCGCCCATCTGTCAGGCCTGTCCGTCACCGGCGTCTCAATCGGCCGATACAGACGAATGAGTATGATTCATCCCCGCCCGCGCCGGGGCCGAGACGCCGTTCGTCGTCGTGGCCGCGTTCATCGGCATGTCGGCATAGCGCACAACCGGCTCTTCATAAGCGATCAGCTCGCCGGCGCCATGATCCTTCCGGTGCGGTTCGTCGTAGTAAATCTTGATATCGGCCACATCGCGCAGGAAGTCGATGCGCTCGATCTCCACCCGCTTCACCATCAGCCCGGTGCGCCGCCGCAGGTCGGCCAGCAGCCGGCCCTCATTGGCCGGGGTGATGTACTCGATCATGTCATAGACGATCCGCTTGTTGCCCTCGAAGCGAAAGCCCCAGCCCTTCTCCAGCACGTAAAGCATGGCGATGATGAACGCATTGACGACCAGCAGCGTGTCGTAATCGTTGGTCGTGATGAGGACTGAATTGACGACCGGCAGCGCGACCAGAATGAACATGTAGGTCATCTCGCGAATGGGCATCTCGTCCGTGCGGTAGCGCAGCACCGAGAAGATGGCGAACAGACCGAACCCGACCCCCACACCCAACGCCGTGCTGGTCAGCAACCCCAGGACGAAATACACGATAGAGTTGAAGGCGATAAACGTGAACACAAAGCTCTTCGTTTGCGTCAGCGGGTAATAGATAAATCGCGTGATGATCACAGCGATCATCAGGTTGAACAGAGCACCCATCAGAAAGACCACGAGTTCGGTTGTCATTTCAATCTCCTTGCATGATTTTGCCGACCGCGCGCATTGTCGGTCTGAAATAGTTGTTCTTAACGTGCGGGTAGAGCATCGACACGCCCACACAATACTTGCTGAATCCCATCGGCCGCAGGCCCATTTCGCGCATCCGCCGCATGAAGTCGGAGCCTCGGCCGTTGTTCTCATATTTCACTTCGGCGATGGCGATGCCCGGCAAGGTCGCGTTGCCGCTGTCGGCATAGAACCGCGGGCCTAAATCGAGCGTCACGCGCTCAGGGTTATACTTGCCGACCAGCGTGATCCGGCGATAGGCGTTCAACAATTTAGGCTCCAGTTCTTCCACCGGCAAGGGGAAGTGATCCTGGACAAACTCATCGAACTCCGACGAGAGGTCGGTCAGAAATTGGGGCGTCTGCACCCGGCTTTTCTCCGTCCGCAACTCGCTGATCTTGTGCTTGATCTCCAGAAAGGCCAGCCGGGTATCGGTATATTCGCGGGCGCGCACCTTGTAGCGATGCTTGCCGCCGGCGCGGTGGCGATGGTAGAGGAAGAACGACGGCGTATCGAAATAGAGCGACAGGTAGCGATGCAAGCGAATGCCGTCAATTTCCAATACCCAATAGCGCGCGGTGAGGGGCACGAGGGCGTTGAGCAGGTCTTGCTCCCGCAACACGTACTTCGTCTCCCGGCGATTCATCAGGGCCACTTCCTGCAAGCCGTCCAGACCAATCGGCTCCATCGAAGAAGCGAGCCTCATGAATTGCCACAAGCCGCTGAAATCCTCGACCGACCGTCGATAGGTCGTCGACGCCTCCAACCGGCGAAGCTTCCCGCGCGGAACCGTATAAGTTGAATCGTAAAGTTGCTCGATTAACATCACATCTCCCAGCCGTGACCTTGTTCACTGCTGTCTATGAGGTGACGTTTACGGGGAATAAGTAACGATCGGGGGGAAACCAATAGAAAACGGGCTTATGTCGTCGGGATCTCAGGCGACAAAAGCCCGCATCATTGGGTTTCAATAATTACATTCCACCCTCGATGGGGAAGCCGAAATCGACCTATCTGATGACCTCAAAAGTGCGTATCAGATAATCAGCGATTTCTTCATAGCTCGCATTCTGATACATGAAGACGACTCTAAACATGAGGTTTGGTTCCAGGAGATAGGTGAAAATCCTGGTACGCACGCCCGTTTTTGGGTCCTCAAAAGTGGAGAGGAGGGCCGAGGTATCATCCGGAGTGATCAGATCGTCGTGACCAATCAACTTCAGCCCCATCTCAATTTGATTCGTTTCCAGATGGTCGCGCAAATCTTCGAGAGTCACAGGACGGCCGTCGTTGTCCGTCAATTCGGATTCCAGGATGCCCATAATAGCTTGCCCGTTCCGCGCCATAAAGCAATCTGAGAAGTACCGGCAAAACTCGACATCGGAATCGGAATCGTAACTGGCCGGATAGCTGATGGCGAATGGAAAATCCGAACTTTCATAGCGCATTAGCGGACCGATGGGACTGGGGGCGGGCGTCATGGTAGGCAGCGGAGAAATCGGAGTCGGCGCATCGGCATAGGGCTCGCGGATCGTAATCTGATAGCCCCCTGCCCTCCGGCCGAACATATCCGTCGCTAAAATTCTGTGACCCCCCGTGTTCGGCGCAAGATAAGTCATCTCTGCATCCCAATTAAACAGGCCATCCCCGCTGTCTGAATCCTCAACGAGTCCTTCCGGGCCAAGGGCCACCGGCCACACTAAAAGATATGGATCGATCAACATCGAGCTGAGATTGATATTAACCGCCTGCTCCTTGGTCATATCAAGGGAATAGACATCAACATCGACGGGATAATCGCTCATCCCCTGATACACTTCGCCCACCTTTAATGCGTGCCCATCATCAGGATCTACATAAGGGATCAAGGTTTGATTACTTTTGAGCGTATAGGTTGTCGGCCACTTATTATGCTGACGCACGATGACGAAGTGTGGGCCGCCGGTCGTTGTGGTCAGGCGCGCTTTCTCGACTCCCCCGTAAGGCTCATCGGAGATAACGGAATCTATGTCCTGGGTATCCTGAATAATAAGGACGGCGTCGCCGTCACCACTCACTTCGGCCGTGATCAGAGTCCCGATCGGCACATCAACAACGAAAGCGCGATGGGCTAAATTATCGGCGATCTCGAACTTGTGCTGCACATTGCCGCGTTCCGGTTTGGCTCCCCGGAACGCCCCTGTTGGTTCGCCCAGCATCGTTTCCATGCGCGGCAATATGTCGGCCGCCGACGTAACAATGCCAAAACCAACTTCGGTCACCCGATGGCCGGTCAATCCGATGATGTCACCCTCCATCGTCACCGCAATTCCACCGCTTTGCCCACCAGCCACCGGCGAATCCACTTGCAGGTACGTCATGCCGAATGATTCCTGCTCGCGCAAACGGGAGACAAGGGTTTGGGTGAGCGCCGGACGCGGCTGGCGGGTTACATCCCCGGGGTAACCGATGAGCAGCAGCGGGCTACCAACCGCAAGCTGTTCGCCGTCGGTGAGCGACAGGGGGACGATGCTCGTATCGATAGGGCCCAGCAAGGCCAGATCGACCAGCAGGTCAACACCCGCCACCGGAGCAACGTGCTTCTCCCCATCGGGAAAGGTCACGTTGACTTCCGTGGCCGGCCAAACGACGTGAGCATTGGTCAGGATATATCGATCCTCGATCAGCACGCCAGTGCCGAAACGGCCGTCGGCCTCGATGCGCGCCACGGCCGGCGACAGGTTATTAAAAATGTCGGCCGGAGTCAGCGGGGTAGGGGTTGGCTCAGGTGTCGAAGTTGATATAGGTGTAGGAATGGGGGTCTTGCTGGGCCGTGGAGTCGCTTCCACCCCAAGCGTCGGAATAGCAGTGGCCTCGACAACATTTTGTGGCTGGTTCGTACAGGCGTTTAGCGTCAATAGCGCGAGAATGACAGTGACAATAAAGGTCGACATAGCTTCCCCCCGGAAGTGAAGAACAACAATAGCAAACTCTGGCGGTTTGGCCTATTCATAGGTTAACAACCGTGTTTCTCACGAAACGGCTTTCTCAAGCGGCCGAATGTAACCTAACAAGAGAATTATAGCCGACGCACCAACCGCCGCCAGCAGGCTCCATCCCCAGGGCACAACCACCGCCCCACTCGCCAGCGCCCCAAAAGACACCGCCGCGCCGATAGCCAGCCCGCTCAGCAACGCCACCGACAGCGCCTGCAGGAAGCCGAAGCTGCGCCACTTGAATGCGGGCGGGATGGTGGCATTGCGCCAGCGGAAGTAGTCGGCCAGCGAGGGATCATCGGCGATGAGCCGCTCCTTGATCTGGTTCATGGCCCGCACGCTCTCCAGCCAGGCCTGCCGCAGCCGCGCCAGCTGGAGAATCGTGATCAGTCCCAAGGCCGACAACAGGACGAAGATAATTGCAAACGTTATGTAGAGTTGTTGCTGGGCGGCCGTTTCAACCTGCGTCGACAGCAAAGCCGCGATGAGCGTGGCGAAGGTGACGAAGAAATATTGCCACGCCCGCGCCCGATCCTCGTTGGCCTGGAAAGCGGCCTGAGCGATATAGTCGAACTCGGCGGCGATGATCGACCGGCTCAGCTCGGTATCGGGCGGCGGGGCGGGTGTGGTCATGGGCTACAGTATACAAGAAGTGGGGGTGGCAGGCAGTAGATCAGTAGGTCAGTAAGGCAGTAGATCAGTCGTCTGTCGTCTGTCGTCTGTCGTCGGTCGTCGCGCGACAGGAGCCGCGATCTACCCGTGCGGATAAACCACCACGCTCGTCGGCTTAATCATCAGGATAACCCGCGTCTCCTTGTCCTTGCGCTCCAGCGGGGCAACATCGCCATAGTAATGCTCCACGCCATCATAGAGCCTGGCGTGATAGTCGATATTGGCATTGCCCTCGTCGGGGACAATAGCCTCCACGCAGCCGCGCACGTCGATCCAGCGATAGGGATTGGTTGGGTCGATGGCGGTGACGGCCACCAGCGGATTGTGACGCACGTTTTCGTATTTGCGGCGTCCCTCAACCGTGTTGACAAGCACATGCTCGCCATCCCACGAACACCAGACCACGGTGTTCTCCGGCTGGCCGTCCCTGGCCACGGTTGTGAACACAACGTAGACCGGCCCGGTGATCAGATCAAGATGGGTCGAAGGAATAGTCACTTCGTTCCCGTTCTTATTATAGGTAGGCATGTCATTCACTCCTTGAATGGATAAGGTATATCCAGACTATAGCAACTTTAGAGCCATAGGGCAGGGTGGCTTTTATTCGCCTTTTCCGACAACTAAAAACCCTTCCCCGAAGCCTCGAACGTGGTTGACTGAGAAATTGTCCTGTGCTATGATTCATCCCTAGGCCATTGGCCTTTGTTTTGTTGTCAATTTTTAGATCATGAACTACGGTGTGCCGGAGTTCGCGAAAAGAGGGTAGTAGATTAAGAGAGTAAGACGTCCACAAGTAACCAAACCTATCACCGTTGATTACCGGATTAACCGGCAGATCAGAGCCCGCGAGGTGCGCCTGATCGACCACAACGGTGTGAACCGGGGCGTTCTGCCCTTCTTCGATGCGTTGCGCATCGCTGAGGATGCTGAACTGGATTTGGTTGAAGTGGCCCCGAACGCCAACCCACCCGTGTGCCGGGTGCTCGATTTCGGCAAGTTCGCCTACGAACAAACCAAGAAAG
>DAOMSB010000103.1:0-7628 GCA_035446145.1 Promineifilum sp. (SeqCode)
AAGCGTGCCGCGAAGAAAATAACTTCAACTAAAATGGCCTGGAACTCGTTCATGGCTTGCCTCTTTTCCCGGTCGCTATTTTTCCGGGCGCGATAGTTAACTGATGTCTCTGTTTGTAGCGGGAATCGATCTTCCTGCTCACTCTCAGAATACGCGATCCGGTGCATGGGTGTAAATCGGGCGAACAGGCCATTTAATGCTGACGCAAATCCCCCAGAGTAGCGCAGACATTCCTGTCTGCGCCTCTTCGCAGGCAGGAATGTCTGTGCTACAGGCTGCGCATATGGGGAAATCCCCCATACGGGCATGTGACAGAAATTGGGCGATTGCCCAATTTACCCGCCTCCGTCCCCCCCTTATACTGTTCATAGTTGCTCAATTTATTGACCATCCGCCCGGCCTCCCGGACCGGTAACGGAGGAGGACTTGAATCTGATGAAAAGCCTACAGAACACACGGATTATCCTCGGCGCGCTGCTTGGCGCGCTGATGCTGATCCTGGCGTTCGCGGCCATCCCCACCGCTTCGGCAGCGCCACTGCGGCAAGCCCCCACACCCGAGCCAAACGCGCAGGAGTGTGTCGGCTGCCATGAAGGATTACGCGGCTATTGGGACCAGAGCGCCCACGGCTATGCCCTGACGGACGCCAATTTCCAGAAGGCATGGACCGAGCAGGGCAGCCCGAACGAATGTCTGGCCTGCCACACCACCGGCTATGACCCCGAGACAGGCAGCTACACCGGGGGCGGAGTCGGCTGCCTTTCCTGCCACTCGCCGGTTCCCAGCAATCACCCCGAGGCCTATATGCCGACAGATGTGTCGTCACGCCTGTGCGGTAATTGTCATATCGACACCTTCGCCGAGTGGGAGATTAGCGAGCACGGCGAGCAGGGCATGACCTGTAATCAATGCCATAACCCGCACACAGCCAAGCTTCGCGTCGGCACATCGCAGGAGTTGTGCAATAGCTGCCACAACACCGAGGGCCACTACTACACCTTCACCGGCCACGCCCGCGAGGGGCTGCTCTGCACCGACTGCCACTTGCGCGTCAATAATTCGCCCGATGCGGGGATGATGGGCCACGGCGCGCGCAACCATTCATTCAAGGTTGACCTGCAATCCTGCAACGATTGCCATCTCGGCGATATGCACTCCGAGGCCGACGAGGCGATGGCCAACGCCAGCATCGAACAGAAAACCGACGTGGCCTGCTACCCCGTGAACGCGCCCGAACCGGTCGAATTCACCCCTGCCCGACAGGCCCCAATCGCCTACGTCAGCCCCACGCCCACCGGCCCCAGCCCGCTGGTCTACGTTTTGCCGGCCGGAATCGGCCTGGTATTCGGCGCGATGATGGCCCCATGGCTCGATCGTCTGTCGAAGAAGCGCCGCGAAAACGGCGAGAAGGGAGACGAGTAACCATGTCGTCGAAGATCGATCGCCGCGACTTTTTGAAGCTGGGGATTGCCACCACCGCCACGGCCGCTATCGGCATCGGTATGAGCAATACCGGCCTAATCCCGCTGCGGATGGCCGCACCCCAGGCACCCGCCACGACCAAGGGGCCGGAAAACCCGCCCCACAAATGGGTGATGGTCATCGACCAATCCAAATGCGTCGGCTGCGACTTGTGCCTGGCGGCCTGCCATGCCTACAACGACACGCCGCCCAACATCTCCTGGTCCCGCGTTGAGGAAGTTCAGCCACTGGAAGACGGCCAACGGGTATTTCGCCCCATGCCGTGCCAGCATTGCCAGGACGCGCCCTGTGTCGATGTTTGCCCCGTCGGCGCGACTTATCATCGCTATGATGGCCTGGTCATGATGGACTATGACAAATGCATCGGCTGCCGCTACTGCCAACTGTCCTGTCCTTATGGCGCGCGCTTCTTCAACTGGGAGAAGTTCATCGGCCCGAACCCCGACGTGCCCGCCGCCGGCACCCCCGAGGTGGAGCGACGGCCGCGCGGTGTGGTCGAGAAATGCACCTTCTGTGTGCATCGCATCGACCGCGGCCTGTCGGCCGGGTTGACGCCCGGCATCGACCCCGACGCGACGCCCGCTTGCGTCGTCGCCTGCACCTATGGGGCGCGCCTGTTCGGCGACCTCAACGACCCGGATTCACCGGTCAGCGTCGCCCTGCGCAATAACCCCGATGCCTATCGTCTGCGCGAGGAGCTGGGTACCGAGCCGCGCGTCTACTACCTGCCGGCCAAATCGAAGGAAGGGAGCGCATCATGAAACAGCACATCACGAAAGAGCGCCTCACGCATCTGATGCACGAATACGTCGCGCCCGCTTCGCGGGAGCCGGTCGTCCGCTGGATGGCCTTCCTGAGCGTGTTCATGGTTGTCGGCGTCGGCGCGGCGCTGATGGTGTTCATCAAGGGGCTGGTCATCACGAACCTGACCGACCTGGTGCCGTGGGGGCTGTGGATCTCCATCGACCTGTCGGCCATTGCCCTGGCCGCCGGCGCATTTAGCGTCTCGGCCATCGCCTATCTGCTGCGCAAGAAAGAACTGCAACCGGTGGCCAAGACGGCCGTCTTCGTCGGTTTCGTCGGCTACAGCATCGCCATGATGATGCTCCTGCTCGACATCGGCCGCCCGGATCGCTTCTGGCACGGCTTTGTGTTCTGGAATATCCACTCGCCACTGTGGGAAGTGACGATGTGCGTCGGCCTCTACTTCTCGGTGCTGATGATGGAAGTGCTGCCCATCATCGGCCATTGGCATCCGGTGGAGCATAACTTCCCGCGTCTCTCGGCGCGGATGACCGGCCTGCACCGCTTCACGCCCGTGCTGGCGCTCATCGGCCTGTGCCTTTCCACGCTGCACCAGTCATCGCTGGGCCTGACCTACGGCAAGCTCGTGGCGCGGCCCATCTGGTATGGCCCATGGTCGATGGCCATCATCTTCTACGTGACGGCCATCATCGGCGGCATCGCGCTGGTGACGTTCATCTCGCTCTTCTCGGCCAAACTGACGCCGAAAGCGCGGATCAACAAACAGGTGCTCGATAAAATGGCTTATGGCGTCGGCTGGGCGGCGCTTTTTCTGCTGGCGCTGCGCTGGTGGGATTTGATGGGCATGCCCGCCGAGTATGTGCCGGGCAAGACCGAGGCGCTCTATATCCTGACGCGCGGCCGATTGGCCTTCAATTTCTGGTGGCTGGAGATCATCCTGGGGATGGTTGTGCCGGCCATCATCCTGCTGATTCCGCAATTCCGCCGCAACGAACAATTGCGAATGGTCGCTCTGGCGCTGGTCGCCGTCGGCGTTGTGGCTTTTCGCTGGAACACCAACCTGGTCGGCCAACTGGTCGTCTTCGGTACGGTTCCGGGGAGTGATGTACCTATATTCACTCATTACACGCCATCACTTGTTGAGATTCTGACGGGAACCGGCGTGATCGCCTACGGCCTGCTGGCGATCACGTTCGGCGTCAGATACCTCCACGTGATTGATCATGGAGAAGGGGTGGAAGCGCCAGCCGAAGCCTCTGTGTCCGCCGCCATGGTACCCTCCTCCTCCCGTTGAGCAACTCAGGAAAAGGGTGGGCTAAGAAAGCGCCGCATCGGGCAACCGGTGCGGCGCTTTTGATTTCGGACCGTCGACCGCTGACGGACCCGTCGACCGCTGACGGACGGCATCGCAAGAGCAGATCATTACTGACCCACTGACCCACTGACCTCCCTTACGACAGTCGCCCGCCTGCGGTCAGTCGTCATCTTATGCGCTATAATCCAACCGATGTCACCTCTTGAAGATTTACTCGAAAGACTGGACGCTACCCGCGAGAGTACGCTCATCGCGCTGGAGATGCTGTCCGATGAGGCGCTGGTCGCGCCCGGCGTCATCGGCCGCTGGTCAATAGCCGATTTGCTCAGCATACTGACCGCCTGGGACGCCGAAGTCGTCACCGGCCTGCTGCGCCTGCAGCAAGGCAAACCGCCGGAGAAGCTGCTGGCGGCCGTGGCTAACCCCAACCTCTACAACGCCGCCCGCTACCAGGACGCCCAGGGCCGCGATCTGGAAGTCATCTTCGAAGATTTCCAGGGCGCGCGCCTGCACCTGGAAGAGTGGCTAAGCGAGCTTTCGGAGAAAGCATTATCCGATCCGAAACATTACAAGACTCTGGGCGGGGTGTCTCTGGGCAAGATCATCGCCAAGGCCACCTATGAGCACGAGGCGCGCTATATGCCGTTCCTCGTCTCCTATGCCGAGGCGTGGGAGTCGGAGGCGGGATTCGACGAGCCGGGCGCAGACCCGGAAGATGCGGAAACCGAACCAATAGTCACCCTGGCCGATATCATCCTGATCGATGCCGTCTACGCCGATGACTTGCTGTCGCCCAATGGCGATGGCCCGGAAGAAACACACGATGACTCACTTGACGATGATTGAGCCGGTATCCCTGGCGGACGCGTATGAGACGGCACACTCGGCCGCGGTGGTCGCCCACCATGCCGAGCGCGGCATGATCCACCTCACCGGCAACACGCGCCTCGACCTGATCAACCGCATGTCGACGCAGGCCGTCGGCAAACTGCAAAGCGGCGAGGGGGCGGCCACGGTGCTGACGACCAACATCGGCCGCATCATCGACCGGCCCATCCTCTACGCCACGAGCGACAGCGCTTATTTGCTGACCGGCGAGGGACACGCCCCCGCGCTGACCCGCTTTTTCATGCGCAATATCTTCTTCAACGACGACGTGCAGGTGCGCGACATCAGTGGCGAGACGGTCGTTCTCGGCGTCTACGGGCCGCGCGCGGCCGAGATGCTGGTCGCAGTGGGGTTTGCCGAAGTCGATATACCGCTCCACCACTGGCGGCGAGGCGAAATCGGCGGCGCGCAAGCCTATATCCACCGCACCGACCCCATCGCCGGCGGCGGCTGCTTCGTCATCGCCACGGCCGCCGATCGGGAGGCTCTGCTGGCGACGCTATCGGCCGCCGGGTTGCCTCTGATCGACGACGCGACCTACGACTATTTGCGTATCGAGGCCGGGCTGCCCCGTTTCGGCCACGAGTTGACCCTGGACTACATCCCGCTGGAGGCCAACCTGTGGGCAGATGTATCTTTCAACAAGGGGTGTTACGTGGGACAGGAGATCATCGCCCGGATGGAGAGCCGCGGCAAGCTGGCCAAGCGGCTGGTGCGGCTGCGGCCGGGCGCGCCGGTTGAGCAGGGCGCGGAGATAAGCGCGGGCGGCCGCGCTGTGGGGACGATCACCTCGGCTGCCGACGGCCCCGCCGGGCCGCTGGCGCTGGGCTATGTCAAGACGACGGCTCTAACCGAGGTGACGGCGCTGGTGGTGGGAGAGATTCCTTTAAGTATCATCAATTGAACAACTGTAGAAACCGGGTTTCTCGGAAGAAACCCGGTTTCCAGGTTATGGCAAAACCGATGGCCGAGTTTTTCGAGAACAACCTCGTCGTCATCTACTTCTTCTATGGCCTGGCCTTCTTTAGCATGGGGCTGGCCATATGGTTGACGTCGTCGCGTTTCCGCACGTCGGAGTTCCGGCTGGCCGGGGCGCTGCTCTTTCTCGCCGGCTTCGGCATCGTCCACGGCCTGCAGGAGTGGTTCGACATGTTCCGCCTGCTCGACGAGCGTGGCAGCACGATCATCCCCTACTGGCTGTTGCTCCATGAAGTTCACCTGATCCATCTGGTCATCTCTTTCCTGCTCCTGGTCTTTTTTGGCATCAAGCTTCTGTTTGCCAATCGCCGGACGACCATTAATGGCAACCATATGGCCTTATTGGGGGCAGGCGCGTTCCTCGCGCTGTGGATGCTCAGCGTCGGGCTGACATGGCTCGTGTATCGTCCGGAGCGGCTGGTCATGATCAACGCGGCCGATGTGCTGGCCCGCTACACGCTCGGTATGACCGGCTCGGTCATCGCCGCCTGGGCGATCTGGCTGGAGCAGCGCAACTTCAAGGCCCACGGCATGCCCCAGTTCGGCCGTCTGCTATTGGGCGCGGCGGTGGCCTTGCTGCTCTATGGCGTCATCGGTCAATTGTTCGTCCAGCCCAGCTTTTTCTTCCCGTCAACGGTCATCAATTCCGAAACGTTCCTCGATGTGTTCGGCTTTCCGATCCAGCTCTTGCGCGCGGTGCTGGCCTTGCTGATGGCTTACTTCATCATTCGCGCTCTGACTGCTTTTGAGATCGAAAACCAGCGACGATTGGCCGATGCCGTGGAGCAGCGCGCCGCCGCGCAACAGGAAGCGTTGCGGGTGCAACAGCAGGCGCGAATTGAGACCGAGCAGCTCAACCGGCAGCTACAATCGCTGCTGCACCGGATCGTGTCGGCCCAGGAAGCGGAGCGCAAACGCATCGCCCGCGAACTCCACGACGGCACAGGCCAGACGCTGACCGCTCTGGGGCTGGGACTGGCCGCCGCGGCCGACCGCATCGACAGCGATCCGGCGGCCGTCCGTCGCCAATTGACGGACATGAAGCAGATGAACGCCCAGGTGTTGCAGGAAGTTCACAACGTCATCTCCGATCTGCGGCCGTCGATTCTCGACAACCTGGGCCTCGTGCCCGCCTTGCGTGGCCATATCAGCGCGTTCGAATCGCGGACGGGCATACAGGCGCAACTCGTCGTCCACGGCAAAACCGCGCGCCTGAAGCCGGAAGTGGAGACGACGGTTTTTCGTATCGTGCAGGAGTCGCTGACCAATGTGATGCGCCACGCCGCCGCGAGCAGCGTGCTGGTGGAGGTCACGTTCAACGAAACCGGAGTCGAGCTTGCTATCCGGGACGACGGCCGGGGCTTCGACGTAGCCCGCGCGCTGACCGGAGAAGGCGGCCGCGCCGCCTGGGGCCTGCTCGGCATCCATGAGCGCGCGTCTCTCGTCGGTGGTTCGGCCGAGCTGCTGTCCAGCCCCGGCGAGGGAACCACCGTGCGCGTGTCCATTCCGCAGCCATTTAATGAGGTTGACCATGAGTGAAACGATCCGCCTGTTGTTGGCCGACGACCATGCCGTAGTCCGTTCCGGGCTGCGGCTGCTGCTGGAAGCGCAACCGGACCTGGCGATCATCGGCGAGGCCGAGAACGGCGAGGAGGCCATCCGGCGCACGGCCGAGTTGCGGCCCGACGTGGTGCTGATGGACATCGAAATGCCGGGCATGAATGGGATCGAGGCGGCGCGACGCATCAAGGCCCAATCACCGGGAACGTCGGTTCTGGCCCTGACCATGTATGAGGACGACCAGTACTTCTTCGAGATGTTGCGCGCCGGGGCGTCGGGCTACGTGCCGAAGCGCGCCGCGCCGGACGAATTGGCGTCGGCCATTCGGGCCGTCAGCCGCGGCGAGGTGTTCATCCATCCGTCGCTGGCCGGGCGGCTGGTGCAGGACTACCTGCAGCGGCGCGATGTGGAAGTGCAGGAGCAGCCCACCGGCGACCTGACCCCCCGCGAGCAGGAAGTGCTGACGCTCATCGCCCAGGGCCTGAGCAACAACGAAATTGCCGACCAACTGGTCATCAGCGCCAAAACGGTTGACCGACACCGCGAGAACATCATGCGCAAGCTCAACCTCCACAACCGGGTCGATCTGGTCAAATATGCCTTGCGGAAGGGGTTGATTGATTTGGAGGAGTAGGTCAGT
>DAOMSB010000103.1:7728-9068 GCA_035446145.1 Promineifilum sp. (SeqCode)
GGTCAGTAACTGAATACTGATCTACCGGATACTGATCTACTGGTCAGTGGGTCAGTAGTCGAGGCTTGAGTCGCCCTTCTTCGTGGGTTGTTTCCCCCATCACCAAAATGTGTCGCTTGCCCAATAGACGAACAGGCTCGTTAGCAGGTATCCTGTAGTCAGGAGATATATGAAAGCCGATTGGCTCGGCCGATGGGGATATGAGCCCAGGTCAGAGACGAGATGAACGAATTCCAGGGGACGACGGTCATTGTGGTTTTGTTCGCGCTACGCTGCGTGATGCCGTTTGTGCTGATGCTGGCCCTCGCCTATGGCATGAAGCGGCTGGTCAGGCATTGGGACAGCGAAGAGACAGAACCACTGCAGACTTAGCCGTCTATCCTGCTGCTCATGACCGCCCACTCGGCGGCCGAACCCATCAAGTCTGCGCTCCCCTGTTGGCTGCTGAACAAAGACGCGCAGCGCCTGCCCGGTCTATATCAGTCCATCATTGGCCTGCTGGGTAGCACGATTGCGCGCCGACGGCCGGATTCCGGCCCAGTGCGCCGGCTGTGCGTTGTATACTGGAACAGCTATTCCCGCGGCCGGTGACTAGATAATCACTCCACCAAACTTTTATCTTTGCCCTGGAGCAAGAGCTGATAACTTGCCCCCGAAGACGCAATCCGCCCGGGTTGCGCGGTAACCTTGCCTATCCATGACATCCGTCATGCCCGACAGATGACAATTGGCGCTAGAAAACAGTCGGCACTTGTCTATAATAAGTGAGTCTTATGAATGTTGTGCCGAACCATGAGTTCGGTGTTTCCTTAGATTGCTATCTAATTGAGGCAGCTTGCGGTATAATTTTTTGAATAACAAACAGGCAGGCCAAAACAACGAATCATTATGGATACAGACAACATTCATCCACTCCCTGAAGCCGATCGCACACCGGGCGAGAGCCGGGAAATTTCCTGGGTCAGCGTCGCCACGTCGCCGGGCATCACCGTGGCCGAGATCATCGCCGGGCGCTTGCAGTCCGAAGGGATCCCGGCGCGAGCCTGGCAGGAAGGCGCGGGCGAGGCGTTGGGCCTCATCGTCGGTTTGCTGGGTACCGGTCACGTCGTCGTGCCCGCGGAGTATGCCGCGGAGGCGCGAGCCATCCTGGAGGCCGACGAGGCCGACATGATCGAAGAAGAGGAAGAAGAGTAGCCTTTCACCGAAGGAGCAAGAAAGATGGCAGATGTAAGCTGGCAGAATACCGATGGCTCCCTGACGCTGGAGAAACCGCGCCGGAATCGTCTGATGTTCGTCGTCGGCGGTATCGTGTTGATTTCCGCCGTCGTATTTCTCGTCGT
>DAOMSB010000104.1:0-1861 GCA_035446145.1 Promineifilum sp. (SeqCode)
GGGAATGTCTACGCCTTTCATGGAGTCTATCACGATGTGGTTGCCCCGGAGCGGATCGTGCAGACGTTCGAATATGAGGGGATGCCGGGCCATGTGGTGATGGAGACGGCCGTTTTCGAGGACCTTGGCGACGGGAAGACGCGCGTGGTGACGCAGTCGGTTTTCCAATCGGTCGAAGACCGCGACGGGATGGCCGCGTCGGGCATGGAAGTGGGCGTCAATGAAGGTTATGAGCGGATGAATGAACTGATGGCGACGCTGCAGTAGGCGCAGTCGCTGAGTTGACAGGTTGAGGCAAGAGCCATGGGCGAACCGCTCATGGCTCTTTTTTGTGTCTCATTTGCCGGATCGCGATCAATGGCTGACGAACCGCGATAATGCGGCTATGATCAGGGGTATGCGTACCACAACAAGTTGGCGACGGCCGTTCATCGAGGCAGCCGCTATTGTGCTGCTTGTTTTGAGTCTATATATGTATTGGTTCGCTCAGGCCGACCGATATATCGTCTTTCTCTATGGCCATACTGCGCCCGGCATCCCGCTGACCGAACCGTTCGACGCCATCACGTCCAGTCGCTACTGGATGGCCGGGTTGGTGGCGGCGGGGGTGGTCATGATCCTCTATACCGGCGTAAACTGGATCGGCGGCCGGATTGCGGCGCGAAGAGGCTCCTCGTTTGGCACTCCGCCCTGGTGGCGGGTGTGGGCGCTGTCCGCACCGGGACTGATTGCCGGCATCCCGGCGATCACGATGACTGCCAATTCGCCGGTGCTGCCGCTCTCTCTGGCCGTGGCTAGCGCGGCGGCGGCGCTGGTCGGGCTGGCTTTGGCTTTGTTACCGGGCCGATGGGCGGCCGACTGTCCCGACGATTTGCTCTGGCTGATGCTGGACGGCATGGGATTGGTGCCCGTTTTGCTGCTCGTGCGAGTGATTGAATTACCGGGGCGTGGCCTGTCGGTTTCGCCCGCGGTGGTCTGGTTCTTTGCCATCGGCAGCATTATCGGCGGGGCGCTTTGGCTGGCGCTGCTCAGCGTGCTGCGGCGGTGGGGCGATCGGCCGTCGCCGGGAGCGATGGCTATTTTTCTGGCCGGACTGGGGCTGAGCTATACACTGATGCCGCTGGTTCACTATCTGACCGGCGGCCCGCCCGGATTCCGCTACATCTCCAACTCGGCCAACTTCTTCGCCGTCAATCCGTTGTTGCAGTTGGTGGCGTTTGCCGCGGCGGCGGGGTTGGCTGTGGTGGCTGCGCGGTTCCGGGACCGCCTGTCGCGCAACCCTTTGGTTGAAGACCCGACGCCGGGCGGAGCGACGGAATGACGAACCCCGCCGGTATCTTTCCTATCGCTTGATCGCCAGCACCAGCACGCCAGCGGCGACGAGCGCGATGCCGAACCATTCGCGCGCGCCGGGTCGCTCGCCGAGGAAGATGAAGGCGAACACCGCCACCAGCACCAGGCTGAACTTGTCGACCGGTGCGACCTGCGAGGCGTCGCCCAGCTTCAGCGCGCGGAAATAGCAGACCCACGACGCGCCGGTTGCCAGGGCGGAGAGCGCCAGAAAGGTCAGCGTGCGGCTGGATAAAGTCAAGGGGTTCGTCCACTTGCCCGTCAGCCAGACAAACGCGCCGAGGATGACGACGATGATGACCGTGCGCACCAGCGTGGCCAGGTCGGAATCGACCCCTTCGAGACCGACCTTGGCGAAGATGGCCGTCAGCGCGGCAAAGACGGCTGACATGGCCGCCCAATAGAACCAACCGGTTGATTCGGACATATTTCTCCCTGTGATAAAATGTGGCGCAGATATGATCTGATAGTGGATCATGGGTATCAATCAGACGAACTATACTGTCGCTGC
>DAOMSB010000104.1:1961-8705 GCA_035446145.1 Promineifilum sp. (SeqCode)
CACCATCCGCGCCCCACGAGGCACAACCCTACACTGCAAAGGCTGGCTGCAAGAGGCCGCCTACCGTATGATCCAGAACAATCTCGACCCCGAGGTCGCCTATGACCCGGAGCATCTGATCGTCTACGGCGGCCGCGGCCGGGCGGCCCGCAACTGGGAGGCGTTCGACGCCATCCTGCGCAGCCTGACCGAGCTGGAGGACGACGAGACGCTCATGATCCAGAGCGGCAAGCCGGTGGCCGTCTTCCGCACCCACGCCGACGCGCCGCGCGTGCTCATCGCCAACAGCAACATCGTCCCCCACTGGGCCACGCAGGAGAACTTCGACCGCTGGGAGGCCGAGGGGCTGATCATGTACGGCCAGATGACCGCCGGCAGCTGGATCTACATCGGCACGCAAGGCATCCTGCAGGGCACCTTCGAGACCTTCGCCGAAGCCGCACGACAGGCCGGATGGCCCTCTCTCAAGGGCAAGTGGGCGCTGACGGCCGGGCTGGGCGAGATGGGCGGGGCGCAACCGCTGGCCGTGACGATGAATGACGGCGTGGCGCTGGTCGTCGAGGTCGATGAGGCCCGCGCCCGTCGCCAGCTTGAACATCGCTACATCGACGAGGTGAGCGAGGACACCGAGGACGCGCTGCGCCGCGTGCGCCATTATACCGAGGCCGGGGAGGCCCGCTCCATCGGCCTCATCGGCAACGCCGCGGCCGTTTTCCCCGATTTGCTGGCCCGCGGCGTGCTGCCCGACCTTGTCACCGACCAGACCTCGGCCCACGACTTTCTGGCCTACTTCCCCGACGGCATGAGCTTCGAGGACGGCCGCGCCCTGCGCGACCGCGATCCGGTCGAATTCGCGCGGCTGTCCGCCGCTTCGATGGCCCGCCACTGCGCGGCCATGGTCGAATTCCAGCGCCGCGGCTCCATCGTCTTTGACTACGGCAACAACCTGCGCCAACGAGCCTATGACGAGGGCGTGACCGACGCCTTCAGCTATCCCGGCTTCGTGCCCGCCTACGTGCGGCCGCTGTTCTGCGAGGGCAAGGGGCCGTTCCGCTGGGTGGCCCTCAGCGGCGACCCGGAGGATATCCGCGTCACCGACGAGGCCATCCTGGAGCTGTTCCCCGACGACGCCCATTTGCATCGCTGGATTCGCATGGCTCAGGAGCGCGTGCAGTTCCAGGGGTTGCCGGCGCGCATCTGCTGGCTGGGCTATGGCGAGCGCCATCGGGCCGGGCTGCGCTTCAATGAGCTGGTGGCGTCCGGCGCGGTGAAGGCCCCCATCGTCATCGGCCGCGATCATCTCGACGCCGGTTCCGTAGCCAGCCCCAACCGCGAGACGGAGGGCATGCGCGACGGCAGCGACGCCATCGCCGACTGGCCCATCCTCAACGCGCTGGTCAACACCGCCGCCGGAGCGACGTGGGTCAGCTTCCATCATGGCGGCGGCGTCGGCATCGGCTATAGTCTGCACGCGGGACAGGTGATCGTCGCCGACGGCACGCCGGCAGCGGCGCGGCGGCTGGAGCGGGTGCTGACCGTCGATCCGGGCATGGGCGTTGCCCGACACGTGGACGCGGGCTATGAGCGGGCTATTGAAGTGGCCCGCGAGCGTGGCGTCAAGATACCGATGCTGAAATGACGACCGGAAACCGGGTTTTTGAAAAAGCCCGGGTTCTGTTTTTAACCCATTATGATCTATTCCCTACGCCTGCTTCTCCTGCTCGCCTTGCCGATGGCGGTTTTGCTGGTGACAACCCAACGACCTCTAATCGCTGAAGGGACGGCGCCCTTGTTGCCCCCGTCTACCTTTCTGCCTCTTCATGAAGTTGGTGATGAGTGGGGTGCGGATGAGTATGCCCCGGCTATTGCCTTCGGCGATATCGACGGCGACGGCCGCGACGAGATCGCCATCTCGCGCCGAGCCACGGCCGGCGCGCGCGTGCTGGTGCTCGATGACGCAATGGCCGGCTTCGTGCCGCTGTGGAGCTTCGGCGAGGGGTGGGGCGTGGCGTCGTGGGTCACGGCGCTGGCCTTCGGCAACATCGACGATGATCCGGCCGAGGAACTGACGTTTACGCGCATGGCCGCTGTCAACGAACGGGTGTGGGTGGTCGATGACGCCGCCGCCGGATTCGCCTTTCTGGCGCGTTTTGGCGAGGATTGGCCGGATACCGTCTCGGCCGTGGGCGTGGCCCTCGGCGATATCGACGGCGATGGCCGCGACGAGATTGGCGTGATCACCGACACCAGCGCGAGCGATCGCGTCCATGTGTTCGACGATGCAGCCGCCGGGTTCGCTCCGCTCTGGGATGGGGACGAGACATGGGGCGCGGCGTCGGTGGCCACGTCGATTGCTTTCGGCGATGTGGATGGCGATGGGTTCGACGAGCTGGCTGTCACGCGCAAGCATGACATCAACGCGCGCCTGTTTCTCTATGACGATGCTGCACCTTCCACTGCACAGGGTTTCGGACTTCTATGGCAATATGGTGAAGGTTGGGGGCCGGGTTCCTACGCTACTGGGGTGGCTTTTGGCAACGTCGACGGCGATCCGGCCGAGGAGATCGGCCTCACCCGCCAGGCGACACTAAACGAGCGAGCTTACATCTTTGATGATGCAGCTGCGAGCTACGTCACATTGCAAACGTTCGGCGAGTCATGGGCGGCCAATGCCTGGCCTACCGCGATCGCCTTCGGTGATGTAGACAGCGACGGCCGCGACGAGGTGGCCCTGTCGCGCGTGGCGACGATTAACGCGCGCGTCTACGTCCACGACGACGCCGCGCCGGACAAAAGCCGGCCGGCGTTCAAGCTGTTGTGGGGCGGCGGCGCGGAGTGGCCAGGCGAGATGTACGCCACGGCCGTGGCTTTCGGCAATGTGGATGCAAACCCGGAGACGGAACTTGGCCTGGGTCGATTTGCTGCCGAGGGGTCGCGCGCCTACCTGCTGGGTCGCGGTTGGGCCGTGGGGCTGCCTTATGTGAGTGAAGGACGGATCATGACTGCCGACCGCTGACCACCGGCAACCGCACACCGCCCTACTGCCTTGCTGTTCTACTGACCTACTGCTCTACTGACCTACTGCTCACTGCTCACTGCCCACCCGATCATCCAGCCAATGCAGCACCACCGCGGCCGTCTCTTCCGGCGCTTCCAGCGTCAGCATGTGGCCGACGCCGCTCATCTCCACGAAGGTGGCCGACGGCTGCAAGGTTTGCCATTGCGCCCACGGGCCGGGGAAGAGCGTGTCCGATTCGCTGCCGCGCAAAGCCAGCGTGGGTAGCGTCAATCGGGGGATTTCATCCCATGCGTCAAGCGGCGGGTGGGCATAGAAGGCCGCTTCCCATTCGCGCGGGAAGCTCAGCGCGACCTCGCCTGTGGTCGGGTCATCATGCAGCCCTTCATTGACATAATCCCAAAGCGAATCATCAGGAAAACCAGCGAAGACCGACTTTTCGCGGAAACGGTCAAATGCGGCTTGCCGGTCAGGCCAGCGGTCGCGGCGGCGGCGGGCGGCGAGCACGAACGGCTGCTCGGCCGCGGCTGATGGGTTAGCGCGGATGGCGTCGAGCACCGGCGGAGGCAAAAACACCGGCTCGATGAGCGCCAGCGCCCGGAAGCGCTCCGGCTCGCGCAAGGCGGCCTTCATCGTCGCCACCGCGCCCAGAGAGTGGCCGATGCCGACAATGCCCTCCAGCCGCTGCTGATCGAGAAAGCGCAGCAGGTCGTCGGCGATGAGGTTCCAATCGTTGAATGTCTCCGGCCCGGGCACGGACGGTGCGCCGGGCGAAAGATACCACAGCGGCCGGTGACGCCCGGCGATCACATGGTGGCGCTCGGTTAAACATGCCAGAAAGCGCCGGAAGCAACGCGGCGTGTAAGCGTTGGGGTGGGAGAAGTGGAGAACGGGGCCGCGGCCGCCGAAATCGTCGTAGGGGATCATTTGCAGTATCCGGGTTATGCTTTCCAGTCGCCCACCCAATGAACACCGTCCAGCCCGGCGGCCTGGGCGGCGTTGGCCAGGCGGCGATCGGCCGTCCAGAATGGCGCGTTCTCATGCGAGGCGAGAGCCAGGTATTGAGCGTCGTAGGCCTTGGACTGGCCAATGCGCTCGGCTAGATTAAGCGCCTGAACGCTCAGGCTTCTCGTCGGTGGCATTAGCTCGACGCCAAGCTCAAGGATTAAATCCAACCCTTCCATCGCTTCAGGAAACGTCAATATCCTGAGAGTGATTGCCCGACGGAGCGCGGTGGTAATTTCGTACTCGAATAATACGGGAGCGAGCAATCGCTTTCGCTCCGCCCTCCAGTTTCGTATTAAATGTGTAGCCTGAAGGGTGTAATCCATTGGCATGGCTACCGCTGCCGCAAGATTAGCATCCAGTACAATGGTCATTGATAATTCTTGAGATTCTCCGCTATCTCCTGCTCACGTTCGGCCCTGGTCTCGATGACCAGGTTGCCTTCATACACACCGTGGCGAGCCTCGATTTTTTCTCTGAAGGCTACTAACAGGTTGAGCGCATCCGTTTCGTGTTGCAACTCGTCTTTATCAGTCTGTTCGACCAGATACTCAGCCACAGCCTCACGGATGATCTCCGACATGCTGCGCCCCTCGGCCGCGGCCAGAGCTTGCAGCGCCTGATGCTGCTTGCGTTCCAACAGGACTTGTGCGCGATAAAGATCGGTCATTGTATTTACCTCAAGAGCAGTATACATCTACACATGTGTATACACAATACCCGTTTATAAAGGTTGGTTCCCGCTCAATATCCCCAATAACCGCCGCGTCACGTCCTTCGTATCCGGCCCGATGTCGCCCGGCGGGCCGACGCAGGCCGGGCAGCCGTTGCGGCATTGGCAATCGCTGACCAGTTCCAGCGCGGCCGCCAGCAGCGTGCCGTGGAGTTCATAGAGCCGGGCGCTGAAACCCACCCCGGCCGGCACGCGCTCATAGATGGCCAGCGTCGGCGCGCGCGTGCCGGGGCTGAGTGCTTCGGCCGAGACGCTGAGGTCGCTCGGATCGCACATCAGGAACAGCGGGGCCAAATTGCCCAGCGTGTAGCCGAGACCGGCCAGCGCCGAGCGCGTTTGCTGCCCGGCCTCGGCCCGCCGGTGGCAACCGGGGCAGAGCGTCACCAGGTTATCGATCTGGTTGGCGGCCTTGTAGTTCTCGTTTTCGCCGGGCACATAGCCGTATTCGCGGAACGGCCGGATGTGATGGACATGGAGCACGATATCGTCGCCGCTCGCGCCGCACGTCCGGCAACGGTGGCCGTCGCGCACCAGCGCCAGTTGGCGCTGCGCTTGCCAGTTGGGGCCGTAGTCGTTCGGCCGCAGCAAGATACCCAGGTCATAGAGTTTGTCGGTCAGGGCCTCGCTGAACACCAGCCAGTAGCCGGTCGTCTCCAGCGTCATGGCCGGCAGATCGATGGGGCCGAAGCCGAGCGTCTCATTGGTATAGCGGCGCACCTTGCGGTAGCCGGTGGCCTGGGTGACGACCGTCGCCTCGCCGTGGGCGATGGTCAGGCCGTCCCGCTCCTGCTCATCCACCGCCTCCAGCCGCCGGATGGTGCTGCCGATGTTGGCGCGGGTGTAGTAATCGACATCCACCGGATACACGTCGGCCACGCGGCCGTCCCAATCGAGGCGGTCAACCAAATAGGTTCGCGCCTGGTGCATGTAGATCGCCCCCTCATGGACCATCTGCGCCGCCCCGGCCAGATCGATCTGGCCGATGACGTTCGGTTGGTCGCCGCTGAGATCCTGGATCACGACCGTGTCGTCGCCGCCGGTGCGCAGCGACACGCCCGACGAGGGGGCGCCGTCGCCGACGTAGTGGTACTGGTTGCGCGTGGCGTGCAGGTCGCCCGCCCGCGCCAGATCGTCGAGCACCGGCTTCACCGGGTCGAAGCCGCCGAAGGCCTCGTCGTCGGCGAAGGGCAGCTCAAAGGCGGCGCAGAGCAGGTGGCGGGTCAGGATGGGCAGGTTGTCGGGGTTGGTCAGCGCGTGCTCCGGCGAGCGGCCGAACAGATAGCGCGGGTGCAGGCAGAGGTACTGGTCGAGCGCCCCGTTCCCGGCCACGAGAATAGCCGCCGAGCGCTCGGCCCGCCGTCCGGCCCGGCCCACCTGCTGCCACGTGCCGGCGATCGTGCCGGGGTAGCCGGTCAGCACGGCCGCGTCGAGCGCGCCGATATCGATGCCCAGTTCCAGCGCGTTGGTGGTCACGACACCGCGCACCGTGCCGTCGCGCAGCCCGGCCTCGATGGCGCGCCGCTCCAGCGGCAGATAGCCGCCGCGGTAGCCCATCACGGCCGGCAACTGACCGTCGAGCGGCGTCACGTCGCGGCCCAGATAAGCCAGTTCGTCGCGCAGATAGCTGAGCAGCAGTTCCACCGTCTGCCGGGCGCGGGCGAAGACGATGGTTTGTATGTCCTGAGCCAGGAAAGTGGCGGCCGCGTCCTTGGCTGCCGGCACGGTGCCGGCTCGCAAGCCCAGTTCCTCGTCGATGATCGGCGGGTTATAGAGGATGAAGTCCTTGCGGCCTTGCGGTGCACCGTTTTGGGATTCGTCGATCAGGGTGAACGGTTGTTCGATTAATCGTTCGGCGTGCTCCCTGGGGTTGGCGATGGTGGCCGAGGCGCAGATGAACTGCGGATCGCTGCCGTAGAAGCGGCACAGGCGCTGCAGGCGGCGCAGGACGTTGGCCACGTGGCTGCCGAAGACGCCGCGGTAGGTGTGGATC
>DAOMSB010000105.1:0-2669 GCA_035446145.1 Promineifilum sp. (SeqCode)
AGTTCACCTTCGACACGCCGGGAACCTATGCCTATCACTGCCGCTTCCACGGCGGTGTGGAGGGCGAAGGGATGTCGGGGGTTATTACGGTGACTGAGTGACCTTAGAAACCGAGTTTCTCAAAGAAACTCGGTTTCTAATCCCACCTTTTCCACGGCGCGCCGGCCGCCCACAACCGCTCCAGGTCGTTGGCGTCCTTCAGCGTGTCCATCGACTGCCAGAAGCCGTGGTGGCGATACATCATCAGCTCCCCGACGGCCAGCATCTCCTGCATGACCCCCGTCTCCAGCGCCATATCGTCGCCGCCGCGCATCCAGTCCAGCGCGGCGCGCTCGAACACCATGAACCCGGCGTTGATCCAGTAGGGCAGCTCCGGGTATTGGACGTATTCGGTCACGCGGCCGTCGTCGCCGGCGGTCATCGTGCCGTACTGGTAGTGCTTCGGCTGGAAGGCGGTGATGGTGGCCGTTTTGCCGTGGGCGGCGTGGAAGGCCATCAGCGCGGCCAGATCGACATCGCCCACGCCGTCGCCATAGGTGACGCAGAAGCGGTCGGCCGTCAGATAATCGGCCACGCGGGCGATGCGGCCGGCCTTGTCGGTGCGCAGCCCCGTGTCCACCAGCGACACCTCCCATTCGGGGTGCTGCTCCGGCCCGCGAAAGTCGATCTGCCCGGCGCGGTCGCCGAGGCGCACGGTGAAGTCGCGGGTCATGGCCTCGTAGTCGAGGAAGTAGCGCCGCAGCTGGGCGGCCTCATAGCCCAGCGGCAGCACGAACTTGCGGAAGCCGTAGGTGCTGTAGATGCGCATGACGTGCCAGATGATCGGCCGCCCGCCGATCTCCACCAGCTCTTTCTTGGTCAGCGTGCCGCCGCGCATGCGCGTGCCCTCGCCGCCGCAGAAGATGACGACGGGGATGTCGGCGACGGGGAGGTTGGCGTTGGGTGATTGGGTGTTTGTCATTGAGGGTGTTTGTTATGTTCGGATGTTTGCACCACTGTACCACAAGGTTACTCAAGTTTGTAGCGTCGACGATTGAATGTTTACAAATAAATCCGATATCGAGGGGCAGGGGTCCGGCTTCCTCGTCGTTTTGTAAACCATCCTGGCCGGCCCGTCATGGTTCTGCCGCGACAGGCACCCCCCACAGGCGAATTGTGCCGTCGCCAGATCCGGAAGCCAGCGTGCGGCCGTCGGGAGAGAAGGCTACGCTATCGACCCCTCCAACATGGCCCTCAAGGGTCCGCAGCAGGCGGCCATCGGCGACGTTCCACAGGCGGATCGTGCTATTGTACGCTCCGGAGACCAGCGTGTCGCTGTCAGGAGAGAAGGCCAAGCTACTGACCCCCTCAGTATGACCCTCAAGGGTTTGCAGCAGGCGACCATCATGAGCGTCCCACAGGCGGATTATGCCGTCGTTGGATCCGGAGGCCAGCGTGCGGCCGTCGGGGGCGAAGGCTACGCTTATGACGAAGTCTGACTGACTTTCAAGGGTCTGTAGCAGACGGCCGTCGGCGACGTCCCACAGGCAGATCGTGTTTTCGGTAGTCCCGGAGGCTAACCTGCTGCTGTCAGGAGAGAAGGCCACGCAGAAAACCCCGTTGGATCGGCTCTCGATGATATGCAGCAGGTCGCCGTTGGCGGCATTCCACAGGCGGGTATTGCCGTCCCAATACCCGGAGGCCAACGTGCGGCCGTCGGGGGCGAAGGCCACGCTCCTGACGATTTCGGTAATCCACGGGTACACTTCAGTCTCTAGCACGCGGTCGTCGGTGGCTCCCCACAGGCGGATTGTGCCGTCATCTGATCCGGAGGCCAGCGTGCGGCCGTCGGGGGCGAAGGCCACACTGTTGACCTGATCGGTATGGCCCTCAAAGGTCTGCAGCAGGCGGCCATCGGCGACGTCCCACAGGCGTACCGTTTTGTCGCCTGATCCGGAGGCCAGCGTGCGGCCGTCGGGAGCGAAGGCCACGCAAAGGACCCAGTGGGAATAATCCTCAAGGGCCTGCAGCAGGCGGCCGTCGGCGACACCCCACAGGCGTACCGTTTTGTCGCCTGATCCGGAGGCCAGCGTGCGACCGTCGGGAGCGAAGGCCACGCTGCTGACCCCGTGGGTATAATCCTCAAGGGCCTGCAGCAGGCCACCGTCAGCGGAGAAGAAAAAGCGGTTGAACCCTTTGGCATGGCCCTCAAGGGCCCGCATCAGGCGGCCATCGGCGACGTCCCATAGGCGTACCGTTTTATCGTCTGATCCGGAGGCCAGCGTGCGGCCGTCGGGGGAGAAGGCCACGCAGGTGATCCCGTTGGTATGGCCCGTGAGGGCCCGCAGCAGGCGGCCGTCGGCGACATCCCACAGGCGTACCGTTTTGTCGTTGGACCCGGCGGCCAGCGTGCGGCCGTCGGGGGAGAAGGCCACGCAGGTGATCCCGTTGGTATGGCCCGTGATGGCCCGCAGCAGGCGGCCATCGACGACGTCCCACAGGCGTACCGTTTTGTCGTCTGATCCGGAGGCCAGCGTGAGGCCGTCGAGGGAGAAGACCACGCAGTTGACCTTGCCGGTATGGCCTGCGAAGGTGTGCAGCAGGCGGCCATCGACGACGTCCCACAGGCGTACCGTTTTGTCGTTGGAGCCGGTGGCCAACGTGAGGCCATCGGGGGAGAAGGCCACGCA
>DAOMSB010000105.1:2769-8642 GCA_035446145.1 Promineifilum sp. (SeqCode)
TTTTGTCGTTGGAGCCGGTGGCCAACGTGAGGCCATCGGGGGAGAAGGCCACGCAGTTGACCTTGCCGGTATGGCCTGCGAAGGTCTGCAGCAGGCGGCCATCGGCGACATCCCACAGGCGTACCGTTTTGTCGTTGGACCCGGTGGCCAGCGTGAGGCCGTCAGGGGAGAAGGCCACGCAAAGGATCCAGCTATCGGAGGGGATATAGGCCCGTTCAGTCAATGTGGCGGCGTTGTACAGATGGATGCCGATGGAGCCGCCCACGGCGAGCGTCCGGCTATCGGGAGAGAAGGCAATATCGCCAACCGTGCCCTTGCCCAGTATTTTCAATTGCTCGACCTGGCCGGCGTTCTCGAGAACGATAACGGCCGTTGTGGGTTCCCACGTTTCGGTCCCGGCTTCCAGACGGTCGCGGTCAGCCTTAAGGGGAGGTTTGCTGCGAGCCCCGCGAAACATGTAGAGAATGATAATCACCGCTGCCGCGACGATCAGCGCGATCCAAACGAGGGTATCCATCATAGCCTCCTGTTCAAGCTGAACTGAAACCTGAGAGGATAACCTCAAGCTTCCAGCCGTTCAAATCCCGAAAATCATGATTATCCCGCCCGTCTTTTTTCACCACGGCCGACAAAACAACGGGTCAGCAATCCCATTCCTCCCGCTATAAATATTCGACCCGCCCGATCATCTCTTCCGCACTGTAAACATTGTAGGCGAGTTCGAGGAAATTGACCCAGCTGCCGACGCCGTGGATCTGTTGCTGCCCAAAGATAATGCCGCCGTGCGCCTCCCCCTCCTGCGCCAGTTCCAGATAGTCGGCATCATGGGTGCGAAGGACACGGCCGCTGCTGCGGGCCAGAGCCAGGTGGTCGATGTCGCTTTGTCCCAGCAAGCCTAAATCACGGACGGTGACGGCGTCGATCCCTCGTCGCCGCAACTGTTCGGCGACGGCCACCGGCAGGTTCTCATCGAGGTAGAAGCGAATCCCGGCCACCGGCGCGGTTCTCCCTCAACGCCTCTGCGCGCCTGATTTGCGCGCGAATATCGGCATCCATGGCTTCCTTATGTTCATAATAGTAAGCCAGCGCCGCATACACTTGCGACAAATCCAGCCCGTACCATTGCGCGATGCCGTCGGCGTCCTGGCTGTGGTAAATCTTCACGATGGCGACATCGGCGACGGTGACCGACGTACCCACGATATAAGGGCGGCCGTTTCGTACGTGGCTGTCCGTGGCGATTTGATTGATGCTCTGTATCGTTTGCATCGTGCACCTCATTGGGTCGTGGGGAAATTATACCACTTGCTCCGCCTATCGCCCGCCCGCGCGCTCATTCTCCACCGCCGCGGTGGCCACCGCCGCCCGCAAATTCTTCACAAACGGCGGGTAGACGATCCCCGCCTCGGTGACGATGCCGGTCACGTAGCGGTGGGGGGTCACGTCGAAGGCCGGGTTGCGGGCGGTGATGCCCTCCGGGGCGATGCGCTGGCTGCCGATGACCAGCACCTCGTCGTCGTCGCGCTCCTCGATGGGGATCAGGTCGCCCGTCGCCAGGTTAAGGTCGATGGTGCTGGTGGGCACGACGGGGTAGAAGGGCACGCCGTTGGCCTGCGCCAGCACCGCCACCTGATAGGTGCCGATCTTGTTGCACACGTCGCCGTTGGCCGCCGTGCGGTCGCTGCCCACGAGGACGATGTCCACCTCGCCGGCGCGCATGAAGTGGCCGGCGGCGTTGTCGGCGATGAGGTCGAACGGGATGCCGCGCTCCTTCAGCTCCCAGGCGGTCAGGCGCGCCCCTTGCAGCCGCGGCCGCGTCTCGTCCACCAGCACGTGGACGCGCTTGCCCTGCTCGTGGGCGGCAAAGACCACGCCCAGCGCCGTGCCCCAATCGACCGTGGCCAGCGCGCCGGTGTTGCAGTGGTGGAGAATGGTGTCGCCGTCGCTGATCAGTTCCGCGCCGTTGAAGCCCATGCGCCGGTTGAGGGCCACGTCCTCGTCGGCCAGCCGCTGGGCCTCGACCAGCAGCGCGTCGCGCACGTCGGCGGCCGTCTCCAGCTCCTCGCTCGTCGCCACGCGCAGCAGCCGCCGCACGCCCCAGGCCAGATTGACGGCCGTCGGCCGCGCCGCTTCCAGATATTGCCCGGCCGCCTCCAGATCGCGCAGCAGCGCCGGGCGGTCGGCCGCCGTGCTCTGCCGGGCGGCCAGGGCCATGCCGAAGCCCGCCGCCGCGCCGATGGCCGGCGCGCCGCGCACGACCATATCGCGGATGCCCGCGGCCACGTCCTGCCAGGTGGTATATTCCGGCACGACCAGCTCGAACGGCAGCAGCCGCTGGTCGATCATCTTCATCACGTCGCGGTCATAGTCCCAAAAAACAGTGCGCATGAATCCCTCCGGAGAATGAATTACGAATTACGAATTACGAATTACGAATGAAGAGGTTCATTCGTGGTCATGTAGCGCGACCTGTCAGGCTGCGTCCACGACCCTAATTCTATTGGATGGTGGCGGGTCGGCCAAACGCGGGCGAATATGAGAAACCCTGAATGATCGGCCGCAAATTCCTCGCCAATGCGGGTAAAACCGCCGGCCGTCTATTATAATGCTCAGCGGTTTGCTGGATTGCCATGGTCGGCCGTTCGTTCATCCATTTGACAATACAATTCGGGGGGTGAAAACCATGAACAACAAACTCCTTGGCTTGCTGATGATTCCGGGCTTGTTGGTGTTTGGCCTGGCCGCGGCAAGGGGAGACGCCATCGGCGAGCCGCGCCTGGGAGAGCCTCCGCAAGCCCCGGCGCGCGCCCTCGTGGAAGAGCCACGCGAGGCGGAGACCGGAAGCGCGGCCTACACCCTGTTCCTGCCGTCCATTCAGGCCCCGCCGCCATGGGTGAATACGGCGTCTCGCGCGGAGTCGCAGCAGTTTTTCCGGACCGGCTATCTGGGCACCGGCAACATACCGACCGGCTGGCAGGGCGACCACGGATCGTGCCATGCGGGAACCACATCCGGGGCCTACCGCGCGGCCGTTCTGCGCCGGGTCAACTATTTTCGCAGCATGGCCGGCGTTCCGGGCATCAAGGGGCTGGATGCCGGCTACAATGAGAAAGCCCAGGCCGCGGCCCTGATGATGAGCGTCAATCGCGATTTGAGCCACGATCCGCCGGCGGATTGGGCCTGCTATACCCCGGCCGGGAGCGAGGCCGCGGGGAGTTCCAATCTCGCCTATGGCTATTCGGGCACCGATGCGATTCGGGGCTATATGGAGGACACCGGCGAGTATAATTTTCCCCTGGGGCATCGCCGCTGGATTCTGTATCCCCAAACGCGGTGGATGGGCACCGGCGACATCCCCGCAACCGGCGGTTATCCCCCGACCAACGCGTTGTGGGTCATCGACCACGGCCATTATTCCGACCCGCGCCCCGCCACCCGCAACCCGTTTGTGGCCTGGCCGCCGCCCGGCTATGTCCCCTTTCAGGTGGTCTATCCGCGCTGGTCGTTTGCCTGGCCGGACGCGGATTTCAGCAAGGCGACGGTGACGATGACGCGCGCGGGTCAGGGGCTTGCCGTGGTCAAACTGCCCGTGGCCGCCGGCTATGGCGAAAACACCCTGGCCTGGGAGCCGCAAGCGAACTTCAATAACCCGCCCGCGGCCGATACCCGCTATACAGTCACCGTCGGCAACGTCCTCATCGAGGGCCAGGCGCGCAGCTTTTCCTATGAGGTGATCGTGTTCGACCCCGCGCGATAGGGTCTGGGCGTTCATTTCATTAAGGACGGCGGCGGAACGGCCAAAGGAGGCCGGTTTACTTTCAAAATATGATCGGTCATTCGGTTTAATTCCGCTATACTTCCTCCATGGATCAGGACTTTTCGCTCTTTGTCACCATCACGGTGGCCGTCATGCTGGCCTTTGCCGGCGGCTTCGTCGCTCGCAAGCTGAAGCTGCCGTCAATCGTCGGCTATCTCGTCGCCGGGCTGGTGCTGAGTCCGTTCACCCCCGGCATCGACGGCGACACCCAGGCGGCCGCGCAACTGGCCGACATGGGCATCATCTTCATCATGTTCGGCGTGGGGCTGCACTTTTCCCTGCGCGACCTCTGGAGCGCGCGAACCATCGTCCTCCCCGGCGCTCTCCTCCAAATCACCCTCACCACGGTGGCCGGGACGGCCGTCGGCCTGCTGTGGGGCTGGCCACTGGGGTCGGCGGTCATCCTCGGCCTGTCGATTTCGGTCGCCAGCACCGTCGTATTGCTGCGCAACCTGGGCGACAACGGCCTGGTCAACACCATCCACGGCCGCACCGCCATCGGCTGGCTCGTCGTCGAAGATTTGTTCACCATCGCCATGCTCGTCCTCTTGCCGCTGCTGGTGAACCAGTCCGGCGGCAATCCGATCATCAGCCTCGGCTGGGCGCTGCTGAAAGCCGGTCTCTTTGTGGCGATCATGGTCGTCCTGGGGGCGCGGCTCATGTCGTCGGTGCTCACCCGCATCGCCCACACCCGCTCGCGCGAATTGTTCATCCTGGCCGTCGTTGCCCTGGCGCTGGGCACGGCCTATTTGGCCAACCTTTTCTTCGGTGTGTCGTTCGCGCTGGGCGCGTTTCTGGCCGGGGTGGTCGTCGGCGAGTCCGACGTCCGCCACCAGGTGGGGGCGGAGATCGTCCCGTTCCGCGACTTCTTCTCTGTCCTGTTCTTCGTCTCCGTCGGTATGTTGATCGACCCGACGGTGGTTGTCGCCAATCTGGGCAAGGTGTTCATGCTGGCCGCGCTGGTCATCATCGGCAAGCCGCTCTTCGCGCTGCTGCTCAGCTTCCTGCTGCCCGCCTCCGCGCGGACGATGATCGTCGTCGCCGCCGCGCTTAGCCAGGTGGGGGAGTTCACCTTCCTCATCGGCCAGACGGGCGTCCGGCTGGGCTTGCTGGCCAACGATCAATACGGGCTGATCCTGGCCGCGGCCGTCCTGGCCATCATCGCCAACACCTTCGTCTTCCGGCTCATCCCGTCCGTCGAACGGACGCTCCGTCGCGCCCCGGCCCTGTGGCGGCGCATGGATCACGGCGGCCCGGTGGTCGAGCCGCTGCACCAGGAGCTGGAGAACCACGTGGTCATCGTCGGCTACGGCCGCGTCGGCCGCCATATCGGCTCCATCCTGCAGCGGCTGGGGGTGGAGTTTCTGGTCATCGAGCAGGACCTGGCCTACGCCTCCGAGCTGCAAAGCCAGGGCATCCGCACCCTGTTCGGCGACGCGGCCAACTCCGAGATCCTCAATCACGTCTGCCTCGATTGCGCCGAGGCGCTCGTCGTCACCGTGCCCAATGAGACGGCGGCCGAACTGATCGTCGGCGCCGCCCACGACATCTCACCCGACCTGGTCATCATCGCCCGCTCGGAGACGCTCGACCGGCTCGACCATCTGGTCAGCCTCGGCGCCACCCACATCATCAACCCGGAGATGGAAGGCGGGCTGGAGATTCTGCGCTACACGCTGCTGACGCTGGGCTATTCGTCCGACCAGATTCAGAACTACATCGACATCGTGCGCAGCGACACCTACACGGGCATCCTGCCCGGCGACCGCGGCTATCCGGTGCTGGATCAGCTGCTCATGTCGACGCGCGACGTGGAGATCGCCTGGCATGCGCTGGGCGAGGGCAGCCCGCTGGTCGACCGCACGCTGGCCGAGGCGGATTTGCGCTCGCGGGTGGGGGCGTCAGTGGTGGCGCTGGTGCGCAACCGGCAGGTGATGGCCAACCCCAAGTCCAACATTCGCTTCCAGACGGGCGACGTGCTGGGTCTCATCGGCGACGTCGACGAGCTGGAAGCGGCCGCGCGGCTCATCGCGCCGGAGGCAGTTGTAGCTCAACC
>DAOMSB010000106.1:0-8427 GCA_035446145.1 Promineifilum sp. (SeqCode)
CAAAAAGAAGAGTTCGTGCCGCTGACGCCGGGCAGGGTCAACATCTACGTTTGCGGCCCGACAGTTTATGACTTTTCCCATATCGGCCACGCCAAGACCTACGTCAGCTTCGACGTCGTCGTGCGTTACCTGCGCTTTCTCGGCTATGATGTGCTCTATGTGCAGAATATCACCGACGTCGGCCACATGCTCGACACCGGCGAAGACCGCATCCTGAGAAAGGCCCGCCAATCTTCGGCCCTGCCCATGCAGGTCGTGGAGACCTACGCCCGCGCCTACTTCGAGGATATGGACGCCCTGGGCGTGCGCCGGCCGGACATCAGCCCGCGCGCCAGCGGCCATATCCCCGAACAGATCGCCATGATCGAGCAGCTTATCGAGAGCGGACACGCCTACGTCATGGACGGCTCGGTCTACTTCAACGTCGCCTCATTCCCGGAGTACGGCAAGCTCAGCGGCCGCGTCGTGGAAGAACTGGAAGAAGGCGCGCGCATCGCCGTGCGCGAAGACAAGCGCCACCCGGCCGATTTCGCTCTGTGGAAGAAAGCCGAGCCGGAGCATATCCTGCGCTGGCACAGTCCGTGGGGCGACGGTTTCCCCGGCTGGCACATCGAATGCTCGGCCATGGCCGCCAAATATCTGGGCGACACGTTCGATATCCATGGCGGCGGCATCGACAATATCTTCCCCCACAATGAATGCGAGATCGCCCAGAGCGAGGCCGCCCACGGCGAGCCTTTCGCCCGCTACTGGATGCTGACCGGCTCGCTGACGCTCGACGGGGTCAAGATGAGCAAGAGCCTGGGTAATTCGCTGACGATCAAGGATGCCCTGACGCGCTGGCGCTCCGAAGCGATCCGCTATTTCATTCTGTCCAGCCAATACAGCAACCCGATCGACTTCTCCGACGAGGCGGTCGAAGCGGCCTACAAGGGCTGGCAGCGCATCTGGGGCGCGGTCAGTCTGGTGCGCGAGCAACTGCGCAGACCTGACAGGTCTGCGGAAGACCTGTCAGGTCTCTCCGAAGAAGCCGCGTCCATGCTGGCGGCCGCCCGCGAGCAGTTCATCGAGCGCATGAATGACGATTTCAACGCCCCCGGCGCGCTGGCCGTGCTGCAGGATTTGACGCGCCAGGTGAACACGCTGATCAACGAAGGCGGCCCGCAGACGAGCGGTACGCTGGTAGCGATCGACGCGCTGTACCGCGAGTTGGGCGGCGACGTGCTGGGTATCGTGCCGGAACACGAAGAGGGCGGCGGCGCGGACGCAGCGCGCGAGGATGGTCTGGTGCGTTTGCTTATCGATCTGCGCAACCAGGCGCGGGCCAACAAGGAGTGGGCGACGGCCGACAAGATCCGCAATCAGTTGAAAGAGCTGGGCGTCGTTCTGGAAGATAGAGCTGATGGCACCATCTGGAAACTCGGCTGAGATACTGACACGCCGCCACCCCGTCCTGGAGGCGTTGCGCGCCGGGCGACGAACCATTTACCGGCTCCACGTGGAACGCGGCGGCCGCGCTGATGACCGCGAGGTACGGGCGATTCTCGACGCGGCCCGCGCAGCCAAAGTGCCGGTGGTCAACGACGACCGGCAGACGATCGACCGGCTGGCGCAGCGCGCCGGCGCCGATGCCAAGCACCAGGGCGTGCTGCTGGAAGTCGGCCCCTATCCCTACGCCGACGTGGACGAGATGCTGGGTCTGGCCGAGCGCCGCGGTGAGAGGCCCCTGCTGCTGCTGCTCGACCTGCTCCACGGGCCGCAGAACATCGGCACGCTGCTGCGCACGGCCGAGGCTTGCGGCGTCCACGGCGTCATCCTGCAGGATCGCCGCGCGCCGGAGATCACCCCGGCGGTTGTCCAGTACGCCGCCGGCGCTACCGAGCATCTGCTCATCGCCAAGGTCACCAACCTGGTGCAGACGATGCGCTCGCTGAAAGAGGCGGGCGTGTGGCTGGCGGGTATGGATATGGATGAGGACGCGCCGGAATTAGGCCGGATCGATCTCGACATGCCGCTGGGTATCGTCGTCGGGCATGAGGGCGAGGGGCTGCGCCGCCTCGTGCATGAGCGCTGTGATTTCATCGTTCGCCTGCCGATGCGCGGGCAAGTGGAATCGCTCAATGCGGCCGTGGCCGGGTCGATTCTGCTCTATGCGGCCTGGCAGGCGCGGGGGTTTGAGCGTCGGGATTAAGTGCGCCGTACCTGCTAATAACTTAGCTGATAGATCGCCGGTCGATAACGCGGTTCGGGAATTGGCAACCCCTTTTCAGCAGCAGCTTCAAGCCATAGTAACTTGGCTTCCAGCACCTCTCGCAGCGCTTCATTGGGTGTAGCGCCCGATGCAGAGCAGTATTTCAGGTCGGGCACGTCGGCGATGTATTCGCCGTCTTCTTCACTCCAGAAGATATTGATGTGATAGTCTTTCATCGTCAATCCTCGTTAAGTTCCAGGTTATACGCTTCGACCAATTTCAAGAATTGGCGTAGTTGGTACGGTTTTGCTTTTCCGTCATGCCTCGGCTGGATGGCGATCAATTCGGATACTTTTGGATGAGTGTAGATTTGGTGACTGCCTCGTATCCGATCTAACTCGAAACCATATCCGTCTAATAGTGAAATAAATTCCAGAAAAGTGATGTTCTTCGATCCGCTTAGTAGCCTTGCAAGAATCTTTTGGCGCTTAGACATGCATTCCACCCCGGTTTCTTACGAGTTGGAATTATACCGTATAATAGGTATATATGGAGAACGTGAGCGGAGATGCTGATGAATTACGTCCCGAATATTCTCGCGAGGATTTTGATTCAATGGTACGGGGCAAGTATGCGGCTCAAGTAAGAGGATCCTCCAGGATTATGCCTCATCCACTCATCGATCAACTACGTTTCACCCGCAGCGAGTTCATCCGCGCCGCCAAGGGCGTCAGCGATGACGACTCCCGGCAGCGCTTCCTGCCCATGAACTGCCTGGCCTGGAACGTCGGCCATCTGGCCTGGCAGGAACAGCGCTACTTCCTCTACTACGGCCAGGGGCTGATGCTGCTGCCGGAGATCGAACGGGAATTCGCCTACGGCGCGCCGGGGAGTACGCCGTCGCTCAAGGAGATGCTGGCCGCCTGGAAGACGATCACCGCGGCCGCCGACCCTTGGCTCGATACGCTGACCTCAGCCAAGCTACAGGAGAACGCCATTAGTAAGGGCAAGCCGATCACCCGTAACGGAAATCTCCTGCAGCGGGTGATCTATCACTACTGGTATCACACCGGCGAGAATATGGCCATCCGGCAACTGCTGGGCCACGGACGGCTGCCGGTGTTTGTGGGCAATATCGACGATAAAGCGCCCTATCGTCCGGAGTGAAAACCGATGGCTGCTTACGGCATCAATACCGGCTATTTGCTAATCCAGTGCGTCCCCGTGCTGCTTTGGCTGCTGCTCTCCTTGTTTGTCCTTTTCCGGTTGCGCGAACAACCAATGTCTGAGACGGCCAAAGCGATCTGGGCCGTCTTCATCGTCGTCGTGCCGTTTTTCGGCGCGTTGGCTTTCCTGATCGTGCGGCAGGGCAACCGCGCGGACAAATGAAGGGCGCGCTGCACCGTTTGCAGCGCCAACAGCAGCGATAGAGGCAACTCTTCCGCCGTCCGCCCGCCGACGCTCATCATCACTGCTTCGCTATTCGCCAATCTGCTCTGATTTCTGTCGATTCCTCATTGAAATAATAGACCATCCGTGCTAAAATCGTTGATCGCGTATACACACGCAATCCAACGAAACGCTAATGGTGTGCGACCGATTGCCATGCTAGAATAGCAGGTTGGCTCTATCGGCCGCGCGGAGGTCTCCATGCCGTCCCTGCGCGCAAAAAGAAAAAAGAACATGTCACTCGACAAAATCATCGTGCGCGGCGCGCGCGAACACAACCTGAAGAATATCGACGTGGAGATCCCGCGCGACAAGCTGGTGGTCATCACCGGCTTGTCGGGTTCGGGCAAGTCGTCGCTGGCCTTCGACACCATCTTCGCCGAGGGGCAGCGCCGCTACGTCGAGTCGCTCTCGGCCTACGCCCGGCAGTTCCTCGGCCAGATGGAGAAGCCCGACGTCGACGGCATCGAGGGACTCAGCCCGGCCGTCTCCATCGATCAGCGCGGCGTCAGCCACAACCCGCGCTCCACCGTGGGCACGGTGACCGAAATCTACGACTACCTGCGCTTGCTCTTCGCCCGCGTCGGCACGCCCCACTGCCCGCAATGCGGCCGCCCCGTCATGCCCCAGTCGGCCGAGCAGATCGTCAGTAACGTCATGGCGATGCCCATCGGCACGCGCATTCAGGTGCTGGCCCCGCTGGTACAGGATCGCAAGGGGCACCATCAGGGCATCTTCGACGATGTGCGCAAGGCGGGCTTCGTGCGTGTGCGCGTCAATGGCGAAGTGCGCCAGGTAGACGACAAGATCGAGCTTGACCGCTACAAGAACCACTCCATCGAAGCCGTGGTCGACCGACTGATCATCCGCCACCCGGCCAATGACGAGAGCGAGGAAGCCGCGTCCGATCGCAGCCGGCTGACCGACTCGATCGAGACGGCGTTGCGATTGGGCAGCGGCATCGCCATCGTCAATGATGTGACGAACCCCGACGCGCCCGTCGACAATCTCTATTCCGAGCACCTCTACTGCCCCTATGACGGGACGAGTATCCCGCCCATCGAGCCGCGCACGTTCAGCTTCAACACTCCCTATGGCGCGTGTCCCGATTGCCAGGGCCTGGGCTTTCAGAAGGAGATCGATCCCGATCTGGTCGTGCCCAACAAGGACTTGGCATTGCGCGGCGGCGCTATCATCGGCTGGCCGACCGAAGACAAGGCCGGCTATTACTGGCAACTGTTGAAAGCCACGGCCGAGAACTTCTCCATTCCGCTCGATCTGCCTGTGCGTGAGCTGTCACCGCAGCAAATGCGCATCCTGCTCTACGGCAGCGGCGACGAATCCGTCACGGTCACATATCGCAACCGCGAGGGGCACACGCGCCACTACGGCACAAAGTACGAAGGCGTCATCCCCAACCTCTGGCGGCGCTACCGGGAGTCGACTTCCGACTACGTGCGCGAGAAGCTGGAAGAGTACATGGTCGATTCGCCGTGTCGCGCCTGTGGCGGCTCGCGCCTGCAGCCGGTGGCCCGCGCCGTCGATATCGGCGGCGGGACTATCGTTGAGGCGGTGCGCCGGCCGGTGGTCAAGACGCTGGAATGGACTCAATGCCTTGAGGGCCGGGAGACCACCCCACTGACGCCCCGCCAGCAGACGATCGCCAAGCCGATCCTGAAGGAAATTCGCGAGCGGCTGAGCTTCATGATCAATGTCGGCCTCGACTACCTGACCCTCGACCGCACGGCGGGCACACTCAGCGGCGGCGAGGCGCAGCGCATCCGGCTGGCGACGCAGATCGGCAGCCAGCTCATGGGCGTGCTCTATGTGCTTGACGAGCCGAGCATCGGCCTGCACCAGCGCGACAACGCTCGCCTCATCGAGACCTTGCGCGGCATGCGCGATCTGGGCAACACCGTCCTCGTGGTGGAGCACGACGAGGAGACGATGCGCGCCGCCGACTGGCTGCTCGACCTGGGGCCGGGAGCCGGCAAGCTCGGCGGCGAGCTGATTGCCGAGGGCACACCAGATCAGGTGGCGAAGAACAGGAAAAGCCTCACCGGCGCTTACCTGAGCGGCCGTAAATCGATCCCCGTGCCCGGAAAGCGCCGCCCCGGCAACGGCGAGTGGCTGGAAGTCATCGGCGCGGCCGAGAATAACCTGAAGGATGTCGATATCCGCATCCCGCTGGGCAAGTTCGTCTGCATCACCGGCGTGAGCGGCAGCGGCAAAAGCTCCTTCCTGGTCGAGATCCTCAGCAAGCGGCTCAACCAGCATTTCTACGGCTCGAAGGCCCTGCCCGGCAAGCATCAGGAGATTCGCGGGCTGGAGCATCTCGACAAGGTGATCGAGATCGACCAAAGCCCGATCGGCCGCACGCCGCGCAGCAACCCGGCCACATACACGAACCTGTTTAACCAGATTCGCGACCTGTTCAGCAGCTTGCCGGAGAGCAAGTTGCGTGGCTATCAGCCGGGCCGTTTCAGCTTCAACGTCAAGGGCGGCCGCTGCGAGGCGTGCCAGGGACAGGGGCAGAACCGCATCGAGATGCAGTTCCTGCCCGACATCTACGTGCCCTGCGACATCTGCAAGGGCGCGCGCTATAACCGGGAAACGTTGCAGGTGAAATATCGGGACCTCAACATTGCCGAGGTGCTCGACCTGACCGTGGATGAGGCGCTGGAGTTCTTCACCAACTTCCCGCCGATCAAGCGCAAGTTGCAGACGATGGCCGACGTGGGTCTGGGATACATCCACTTGGGCCAGCCGGCCACGACGATGAGCGGCGGCGAGGCGCAACGGGTGAAACTGAGCCGCGAGCTGTCGAAGATCGCCACCGGCCGCACGCTCTACATCCTCGACGAGCCGTCGGTCGGCCTGCACGCCCACGACGTCAGCAAGCTCATCATCGCGCTGAACAAGCTGGTCGACAAGGGCAACACGGTCGTCATCATCGAGCATAATCTCGACATCATCAAGGTCGCCGATCATATCATCGACATGGGGCCGGAAGGCGGCGACCGCGGCGGCGAGATCATCGCCCAGGGCACGCCGGAAGAGATCGCGCGGGTCGAGGCGTCCTATACCGGAGAATACCTGCGGCCGCTCCTGAATGGGCACGTCGTAGCGCCGAATTCCTAGCGGGCATTCATGTAGATGAGGCCCGGGTCATTATTGCCGGTGTTGTTTTGCCGGTGGCCGGTGAAGCCGCGGTCGCTGATGCCGGGGTTGACTGTTGAGGCCGGCTTGGTGCGGTAGCCGCCGAACGGCTCATAACGGGCCAGTGAGCCGCTGACCAATGCGCCACTCGCATTCGTCCAGGCGCTGATGTTGCCCAGGTGGTCGGCGTAGGCGTAGTAATAATTATTCGTGGTATCGGTGATGACGCGCACGGCGATGAGTTGTCCGGCCAGAGAGAAAGCCACCCGTTTGGTGGCTCCGCCACTCGGCGGTACTGTCTCCTCGTAGTCGGGGAAGGGCGTGTAGACCTTCGTCCCGTTGGGTTGTACGGTCAGGATGCGGTTGCCGTCGATGTTGCTATTGGCCTGGATCAATCACCTTCCTGAGATAATCCGAGTTCACTCAGGGTCGGGATTTCACGTACATTCGGCTCTAAACGAGTTTCGGAGAGAAATTTGTGCATAAAGCTATCCGTCACTTCAATAAGCTTCTGTAAATCTTTAAGCGTCATTGCTCCAGCTACATCGGTAGCATACACAATGACGTATTCTTGGTATCTTAGCAAGAGATAGCAGGTCTTTGGTACAGGTTCACTACTACAATCGATGACAAATCGATCGGCATGAGGCGGAGAGTAAGTCCAGCCTATGGGCGGATTTCCATCCTTGTCGATGTTAACTGCCATCGGCGAGGGAGAAAAGTTTCTTTCGGCGCGTGATGCGTTATAAAAGACATGGATTTCCTCGTCTGCATTATAACGATAATCGGTGTGGTCGAATCCTAGCCAAACAGCCCACATACCCGATGTAAAATCTGAATCTGTATTGAGACTGCCCCTACCTCGTTGTGACCATTGAGACCCCAACGCTGCCAGTTGTGTATCAACTAATTGTTTCATCGGGATATCATAGGGGACTCGCCTTGCGGGCTCGAGCCAGTTAGTGACTCGCTTAACAATCGGAATAGTTGCTACTAGAATCACAATGCAGCCAACGCCACAGGATACTATCAATCGACGTGCACCGTTACTCATTGACCTGCTCCTAAACACTGTGTGCTACACAGGCGTGTTTCGTCGATAACGGCCAGGTATAAATCGGCAGGAGTCACATTTAGACCGTAATTATTCCATAGCGCACTTCCTATTTGAATGGAGGCTGTATCCGACGGCTCGTCCCAAGAAGAAAGCCAGGTCGGGGAATTAGGCGAGGAGGATGGTTGGCCGCCACTATACAGAACTGAACCGATTTGTTCCGCGCCGGCCCCGTTGATCAATTCACTTTCGGAGAAGCCTGATGCAACCCCGACATACCCATAATGAATATTCGACCAAATGTCAAACCGATAAAGTTCGGCTCCGACTCTTGACGAATTTCCTCGTTCGACAATTTCCCGTACAGGTGAAGGGCCGTTTCTACCTCGTAAGATAGGCTTATGGTCCCAATTTGCTATATAAGGTGCGAACACCCCCACATGATCCTTCAATCTGGCGTCCATAACCTGCGAGTCCCACACGGCGTTAGCAATGAGATAGCCCATTGCCCTGCTTGTGCCTGTGGCGAAGGGAATGTCGGCTATGATATTCCCGGCATGAATCACATTTGCCG
>DAOMSB010000107.1:0-8347 GCA_035446145.1 Promineifilum sp. (SeqCode)
TGCGGCAGGCGGTGCGGGAGGCGCTGAGCGCCAGCAAGCAGGTTCGCGCCTGGGAAGAGGGCAAGGACGGCGAGGGTGGGCCGGGCGTGACGGTGGCGCATATGGTGGAACATAAATAATTAGGAATTAGGAATACACGCGCTCTTGCTATATTCGCGCGACAGGAGGCGCGGCGTTCTGCTGCCTGTCGCCTGTGGTCTGTCGTCAGTTGTCGGGAAACAACCACCACAAGGGCACGCTCTTCATTCCTAATTCCTAACTGATGTTACGCACTACGTTAGTGCGTAACATCAGTTCCTAATTTCTGTGGTACACGATCGTCGATTGAATCGCATTCCGCAGATTGATCGCGTTCGTCTGCCCGGCGACCCGATTGCCGTATTTGACCATCAACGATCGTGGCTGATCGTGCACCTGGCCGGCCGGCACGATCGGGTCGAGGATCAGATAGTCGTCGTCGTTCGGCGTGCGTTGCACGATGAGCACCCAATGCTGCTCGATGTTGGAATCGAACAAGCCATTATTGGGTTTGGTGTCCACTTGGGCCAGGACGATCTGGCCCAGCGCCAGCGCATTGTTGATGCGGCCGAGCGGGTCTTCGCCGGTCCACTCCGTGAAGGGGACGCCGCTGTCTTCAAACGAGCGCAGATTCTTGCCCTGTTTCAGGCCCGGTAACACGACCGTCGGGGCGACGAACTGCACGTTGGCGCCGATGAAGCCGTTGTCGCCTTCCTGCTTCAACCGTTCGTTGAGCTGCAGCGGGTCAAAGCGCGCACCATAGGCGGTCAGGGTCATCGCCATGCAGGTCACCAGGCAGCCCCAGGCCCCAATGCGTTGCGCCCCATGCCCCACCGCTACCCCCGACCAGCGCGGGTCCAGTTGCGAATACCACGCCGACGGATCATTGAGCAGCCGCCCCAACGCCGTGGCCGTCTGCAGTGGGGGTTGGCCATCGACGACCGGCACCGCGGGTGTGCTGCTGATCTTCGCCCAAACGGGATCGCCGAAGAACGCCCCGTGGTCATCTTGCAAGCGCCACAGACTGGAATAGGGCGTAGTTTGGCCGCCGCGCGCCGGCGGGGCGCTCATCGGCACGGAGAGGATCACCTCGTCGCCCGGCCGCGCTTCCGGCACCAGATGGGCCGGGACGCCGCGCGCCATTTGAATGTCCCCCTGCACGAAAACCAGCCGGTAGCCGCTGCCCCAATGCCGCACGCCTGTGTTGCGCACCGCCCACTGCTTGTGAAAGTCGGTGCCGGCCACAAACGGCGTCCCGTCGGGCACGGTCTGGTCGCGGACGAAGGTCATGGCCGACTCGCGCGCGCCCGTCCCCGCTGTCGGCGCGGGGATGACTGTGATCTCGGCGAAGAGATGGCCAAAGGCCTCGCCGGCGACGTCGCGCAGCTGCCAGCGGCTGCGCCAGGCGCGGCCGAACCGGCCGGGCGCAGTCATCGCCAGCGTGATCGTCGTCTCCGCTCCCGGCGGCACCGGCCAGGGCGCGGCGACGGCCGCCAGGTCGAACGAATGCTCGGCCATGAGTGGGTCGCTGCCTTCGCCGTCCGGCGCATAAGCCAGCCGGAACCCGTCGCCCCAGGTGGTCGAGCCACTGTTGCGAAAGCGCCAGCTATTGGTGAAGCCCGAACCGGCGGGAACGGCCGTGTAGTTGACCAGAGTCGTGGCAAACGAAAGGAACTCCGCCTTCGACTGGTTGAGCGACTCCAGCCCCTCGGCCATCAGGCTCTCCAGGTCGGGCTTGCTGCGCTCGCGCATGTGCTCGAAAGCCTCGAACACGTTGGGCTTCGGTTGTCCGTCGGCCGTCAGAATGCCCGCGTTGCGCATCAGGTCGGTCCAGCCGAACCAGATGAGCACCGGCACATAATCAGCGTAACGATCCGCCACCTCATCGACGACCTCGCGGAGATAGATGCCGATATCGGCATAATGCCGGGGGCCGATAGGGGTGTCGTTGGCGACGCCGACCTCGGTGATCCACAAGGGCTTGTCGGGGAAGGCGTCGCGAAAGCGGTTGAGCGAATCGGACAGCTTGCCGATAGAGCCGTAGTTGAACAGGATTTTATGGACATAGCGGCCATAGGGATGGATGGCCAGCGCGTCCACCGGCAGACGGCCGCCGAGCGTCGCCTGCACCTTGCGCGCGTAGCGGATGGCGTTATCCGGCCCGGTGTTGAGACCGCCGATGACCACCGTCGCGCCGGGGTGGGCGCGGCGGATGGCTTCCTGTGCCTGGTCGAGGACGATGGCGTAGTCCTCGGCGGCGATGCCGATGGCCGAATGATTGTCCGGGCCGCTGTCCTGCTCATTGAAAATCTGATAGGCCACCCTGTCGCCGAATTCGGAACACACGGCGGCCACGCGGCCGCAGGCCTTGGCGAACGTCTCGGCATAGGCGGCCCAGCCGCCATGCTGCCAGGGCGCGTTGCCCCACTCCGTGTCCTGATGCAGCACGATGAGCGAGCGAATGCCGGCTGCGGCATAGGCCTGGATCAGGCTGCGGTACTTTTGCTGATAGGCCTCTTCGGGGCTGAGCTTGATGCGCGACGCCCAGAACACCCAGCGCACCCAACCCAGCCCGGCCAGCTTGTCGACATCCGCGCCGTGGGCCTCAGGGTTGATGTTCATGCCGAACGCCACGCCCGCGCCGTCCGTCGGCCGCGTGCCGCCGGGGTCCGGCCCGCCAACGACGCCGATCCGCAACCAGCGAACCCCGCCGAACACCTGGTCATCGTCGCTCTGAAGCTGCCAATGGAACGCATAAGCCCCTGTTTCTCGCGGGGCGATCAAGTCCAGCCGGATATCGACCGACTCGCCGGGGGCCACGCTCTCGCGCCCCGACAGTTGGCGCAGCGAATAGACCGGTTTGGCCCCCATGAGGTCGCGCGCCAATTGGGCTGTGTCGGCCGTGGGCGCGTCGGAATAGGCCACGCGAAAATCGCCGTTCCAGGCGCGCGAGCCGCTGTTGCGCACGGTCCATGTGCCGCTGAACTGCTGGGCGGGCTGCAGGTTGTTGAAATCTCCCGCGCTGTTCCGAAAGCCGAGCAGGTCATAGCCGAGGCTCCGCGCCTGGGGCACGACTACGACTCGCAGCCAGCGAACCGGCCCAAAGCGGCCGCCGTCCGGCCCGGCCAGTTGCCAATTGGTGGCGTGCACCCCCGGTGTTTGGGGAGCAGTGAAATGGAGCGTCAGCGAGACCGACTCGCCCGGTCGCACCGAGGCCGGCGCGCCGATGTCGGTGATGGCGACGGCCGCCGGCGCGCCCAGCGGCGAGCGATTGTTTGTCGCCGTCTCGGGGTGAGGGGCGTCGCTATAGATGAGCCGATAGCGGCCATCCCATGTGGTCGGGCCGCTGTTACGAAATGTCCACGTAGCGCGAAAAGATGCGCCCGGCGCCACGCGGTTGAGGTCGACGTCGGTCGCGAACCCGGCGACGGCGGCGGCATCGCCGATAGTTGCTGTAGGCGAAACAAGAGCCATGGATACGTTGTCGGTCATGATGTTGTCCTTGTATAACGGGGCGAAGAGGAATGATTGCCGGGTATTTGGCAATCATTTCGCCCATGCGAGCGGTGCGGCAGGAGCCTCGCGTCGTTGCCGGTGCGAATACCATTCTAAGGGGCGAGACCCAGTGTGTCAATCGTCTTGTCTCCCGCTTCCAGATGCAGGTCGGCGATCTCCATCCATTGTTCGGTGTTCGTATGTAGTGTACCGGCCCGGAAACGGCCGCGAGGGGTCAATACCAGGTATTGGTTATCGAGCCAGCAAACGAAACCCAGCGGCCCGCAGGGTGATCGCGGCGTTTCGAGGAGCGACATGCCATCCACAAGAAAGCTCACGCTATCGACACGCCACTCGATCCGGTACTCATGCCAGGTGGTCATGTCCGCGACGATTGGCGCAGCATGGATGCCGAGTTGCCGTCGCACGGCCGGCCAAATGTGCTTGCGAGCGGCGCGGAATTGGTTGAGTAGCAGGACAGCCGGGGCGAGGAGAATGAGCGCCGGCACTGACGATGGTCTGACGTCCATCGTGCCCGCAAACCAGCCGCGCCCCGGCGCGTCGGGCGCAAAAGGCAGATCGTTTGGTGCAGAGCCGAAGAAAAACCAGACCGCTCTCGGCAACGCCGGGCGACGGTGTGAGGGCTCACCATAGGGCGCATTCCAAAAACCAAACCCCGCCGTGCCCCGCAAAGTTGCGGCATCGTGAGAGAATCGCGCCCTCAGGGAGAGGGTCGTCCCCGGCCGCCAACGAAATGTCCCGCCTTGGCCGCCGTAGTCGTCGATTTGGGCATCGGCGTAGCCTGTGATCCCTGCCGGCAGAGTAAAGATAGAGGTCTCTGCCTCTCCCACACGGCCGCCATTCAGCACCGTGATGTGCCGGGAATCAGTGGTCAGGTTGCTCATGATGCTTTGAACCATTCGTTCTATCGGCTATAATACCTTGTTTGTCGGCGGCCGTTTCCCTTGTCGCCGGGCAACAGGAGCATCGATCTGCATGGAAATCAACTGGTATGGCATGAGCTGCTTCCGCATTACAGAGCGCAAGCAGGCCACGATCGTCACCGACCCCTACGCGGTCGATATGGGACTGGGCGAATTAAAGCTGAAGGCCGACGTCGTCACCGTCAGCCACGACGCGCCCGGTCATAACTTCACCTCTGCCGTCAGCGGCATGGAACACATCCTCAGCGGCCCCGGCGAATATGAGATCGGCGGCGTGTTCATCACCGGCATCCCAACGCGGAGCAAGAACGGCCGATTCAATAATATCATCTACGTCTACGACTACAACGGCCTGACCGTCGCCCACCTCGGCGACATCGGCGACGTCCCTTCCCAGAAGCAGATCGAAGACCTGGAGCTCGTCAACGTACTTCTCGTCCCCGTGGGCGCGGGCACCAGCCTGAACGCCGCCAAGGCCGCCGAACTGGTGTCGATGATCGAGCCCAACGTCGTCATCCCTATGCACTATGAACTGCCCGGCCTGAAGACCAAACTTGACCCGCTGGAGAAGTTCCTGAAGGAGATGGGTGCGACCGACGCCAAGACGGAATCGAGCTTCAAGGCCACCAGCGTCGACTCATTGCCCGAAGAGACGGAAGTCGTCATATTGTCGTCAAAGGAATAAGCTGATGCCGATAATGCGCCTGGGAAGCCCTGCCCTGCCGGAGCAAGACCCACCCAGGATATCGACCATGGCGCGGAGTGAGCTATGCCCGCGAAACTGATCATGCGGTGGAACGTCCGTCAGGAAATGGAATCGGAATACTTCGAGTTCCTCGTCCACGAGCTGATTCCGGCGATGAACAAGCTGGGGATCAACGATATCCAGGTGTGGTATACCGCCTACGGGGAGTGCGAGCAGAAGATGGCCGAGGGCATCAGCGAATCAAGCGACCACCTGCTGCGCGTCATCCACACCAACGAGTGGCATGAACTGACCGACCGCTTGCAGGGTTATGTGCTGGATTTCAGCCAGAAAGTGATCCCCGCGACGCGAGGATTCCAGATTTAGGACTGGCCGCTTGACGCAGAGTCCGAGGACGTCGCGGTTGAGGTCGAGGGGGCGGATTCGGTGCTAATCTCTTTGGTCTCCGAGCTTTTCGCCTTGCTGCCTTTGCCGTTCACCTTGCTGGAGCGGTTGTCGGTCACATAGAAGCCGCTACCCTTAAAGACTACCCCCACCGAACTGACCACTCGCCGCACCGGCCCGCCGCAAACGGGACACTCGGTGATCGGATCATCCGTCATGCGCTGGCGCACCTGAAACTCGTGGTCATGTTCCTTGCATCGATACGTGTACAAAGGCATTTGCAAAAACCCCTATCGCGATTGGCCACCGTGAGCCAAACCGCGATTGTATAGTCGTTTGAGTCTGATGACAAACCCAACGATCAGTATAGCGCCGTCCCGTTAGATTGCGGTTAGCAGCCGGCTTGCTATGTCTCGCCCGGCAGGATCAACATCGCGTCCCCAAACGAATAGAAACGATACCCTTCGGCTATGGCGGCGCGATAGGTGGCGAGGATCGTCTCTCGTCCGGCAAAAGCGGAGACCAGCATCAGCAGACTCGAACGGGGCAGGTGGAAGTTGGTGATGAGAACCCCTACCGCCCGGAAACGATAGCCGGGATGGATGAACAGATCGGTCGGCCCCTCGAAAGCGGCCACCGGTTTCCAGGGGCACATATTGGTCGTTTCGCCGGCTGCGTCGCGGGCGCTGATCGTCCGCAAGCTGCCGGTGATACCCGCCGACCGCAAGGCGGCCGTCTCCAGCACGCGCGCCGTCGTCGTGCCCACGGCCACGATGCGGCCACCGGCCAGATGTGCCTCGTTGATGCGCCGCGCCGCGTCGGACGACAACTGCGCCCATTCGGTGTGGATGACGTGGTCGGTCACCTCATCGGCCGTGACCGGCTTGAAGGTATCGAGGCCGACATGGAGCGTGACCGTCTCGAACAGCACCCCTTTGTCGCGCAGGGCGATGAGCAGATCGGCCGTGAAATGCAGCCCGGCCGTGGGCGCGGCGGCCGAGCCGACCGGCCGGGCGTAGACCGTCTGATAGCGCTCCGGGTCGTCGAGCGCCTCATGAATGTAGGGCGGCAGGGGTGCATAGCCGAGCGTCTCGATCCAGTCCTCAACCGGCGCGCTGAATCGCAGGACGCGCAACGCCCCCTCGCCCGTCGCCTCCACCTCGGCCGCCATGTCGGTCGTTTCCCCGGCATGGTCCAGTAACGACAGCGCCAGGCCCGGCTCCACATTTCGGCCGCCGGCCAGCGCCTCCCACGTTCCGTCTGATCGCTTGCTGAGCAACAGGATCTCCACCCGGCCGCCGGTCGGCTTGCGAGCGAAGAGTCGCGCCGGGATGACGCGGGTGTCGTTGGCGACGAGAATGTCCCCCGGCCGTAGATAATCGATCAGGTCGCGGAAGTGGCGATGCTCGATAGAGCCACCGGCCGCGTCGAGCACGAGCAGACGGCTCGCGTCGCGCGGTTCCATCGGGTATTGGGCGATGAGCGCTTCGGGCAGATCGTAATCGAAGTCGCTAACTTTCATCGATGTGCGCCTTCTCCAGAGAGCCGCGTTCGGCCGGCCAGGTGCGGCCGACGTTGACGCGCATCTTCTCCACGTAGGCTTTCTCCAGATCGATACCCGTGTAGTTGGCCAGCTTGAGGATGAAGGCCAGCAGGTCGGCCAACTCGCCGCGCAGGGCGGGGCGGTTCTGCTCGATTGCTTCCTCCAGCGACTCGGCCGGGCCGCGGCCGTCCACCAGCCGCCGCTTGCTCTCGGACCAGATCTTCACCAGATCGGTCGCCAACTCGCCCATCTCTTCCACCAGGAACAGATAGTTGAAGAACAGGTCGCCGTCGAACCCCTTGGCGGCGTCCAGCTCGCGGTGGAACTGCTGGAAAGCGGACAAGCGCCCTTGCTGCAGGGCTTGCAACTGGGGTTCGGCCGAACCGGCGGCTTGCGGCGCGGCATTCTCCAGCGCATCGGCGATCATCTGCGAGATGCGCTGCATATCGGCCGGGCGCGAGAGATAATCGAGGTCGTTGGTCTCCACGGTCAGCACAGGAATGTCGGTCAGCCGCGACAGCCAGGCATCGTAGGCCGAGGCCACCTCGAGGATATAGTCGGGGTCCATATCCCGCTCGAAGGGCCGGTCGCGCAACGCAATGCGCCGCATCAGCACCTCATGGTCGGCCCGCAGATAGACGATCAGGTCGGGCCGCGGGATCTTCTCCCCCAGTGCGGCATGGACGCGACCATACATCGCCAGCTCGTCGTCCCGCAGGTTGAGCCAGGCGAACAGCTCATCCTTGGCGAAGGTGTAGTCGGAGATAAGGTTGCCGCGCCGCAGCGCCGCCGGGATGGCCTGATACTGCTGGTGATAGCGGCTGAGCAGGAAGAAAATCTGCGTCTGGAAAGCGTAGCGCTCGCGATCCTGATAGAACTTCGACAGAAACGGGTTGTCCTCGACGACTTCCAGCAGCGTGCTGGCGTCGTAGCGAGGTTGCAACAGGCGGGCCAGCGTCGTTTTGCCGACGCCGATGACGCCCTCGATGGCGATATATTTGTTGGTCATGGAATTTAATGGTTGTGGGCCAGGTAGGCCCGCAGCATATCGACTTGAAAGGGCTTATCCGCGTCCATCGCCAGCTCCGGTGGGCTGTTGAGGACGATCCTGACAGGCGCGCCGAGGATGCGCGCCGCCGTAGCCTCGATATCGGGGATGGTGACGCGGTGCAACAGAAACTTGATCAGGAACGGCAGCCCGACCACGCTCGCGACGCGCCACGGTTGCTTGCGGGCGGAGGTCACGGCTTCCAGCAA